>NZ_KI912148.1:561199-880199 GCF_000517105.1 Fischerella sp. PCC 9605
ACTATCGGGCTAAGTAAAATTACTATAGAGTTATTTGCCTTTAGAATCACTTCGCTATTTCACGTATTTTGATGACTAAAGAAAGATATAGTTAATATTTGTTGAATAGTACTATCGATTGTAAAAAGCATCCATGACAACAGCATCTTACATTTTTCTAGCTGGAGCAAGTCGAGGCGTGGGGCGAGAAATTGCCCAATGCTTGAGGGAACAACAACTCAAGGTAAAAGCACTCTTGAGAACAGATGCAACTCGTAATGAATTAGAAGCAATGGGAATTAAGGTAGTTCTGGGAGATGTGATGAATGCGGACGATGTAGAAAGTGCGATGCAGGGAGACGAACCAATTGATGCTGTAATTAGTACGATCGGTGGTTTAGCTAAAGACAACAATAGGGCAGATTATCTAGGTAATAAAAATCTGATCGATGCAGCAATCAAAGCTGGGGTGCAAAAGTTTATTTTAGTTTCTTCCATAGGTACAGGAAATAGTGTTGTTGCTTTATCTGCGCAAATATTAGAAGCACTGTAACCTGTTTTGATTGATAAAGAAAAAGCTGAACAGCACTTAATCGAAAGTGGACTGACCTATACTATCATCCGTCCTGGTGGGTTACAGTCTGAACCTGCAACTAGAAATGGAATTTTAACCGAAGATCCGCGCATTGCTGGTATGATTAATCGCGCAGATGTAGCGCAGTTAGTTTGCCAGTGTTTAAATAGCGATCGCGCTAACAATAAAGTCTTGTCAGCAGTAGACGCAAATATGCTGTTTGGACAACCAGAGTTTGAGAAATTTAACCTGGATTCAACAGTTTAATAAAATACTTTTTATCACCCAGAAAATACTGAATTAAAAGCACCGTGGAGAACCCAGAGGAGAAAAAGGAGTATAATTGGGTCTAATAACCGTAAGATGCTCTTGTCACTGACCTCGAGCTAAAAGTAAAGTTACGGAGCTTGGAAGCGGAAGTCTAACCAACTTCAAAAATCCGAGACTAAAAGCGTGTCCTACCTAATTCTTGTCGTGCTTTTTCTGTAGACTAAAGCCACATAGTTTCCATAATTTCTGCGAGGCTTTTATGACTGTTCGTGCTTTTTTCCAAGCAACAAAAGTCGAGACTGCCCAGCCTCCTTACGATACTATTAACTTGAAAATTCTATATCCAGCCCGAATGTCAGGCAGCCATGTAGAACAGGATATGGGCATTGTGCCTGCTGATGTGCAGCAGGTCCCTTTTCCTGTGGTGATTTTCTTTTGTGGGGTTAACTGCGAAGCCTACATTTACCAATGGCTGGCGGAGAAACTGGCTGAACGGGGATTGGTGGTAGTTATGTTTAACTGGGTTGCGGAAAATCTACCAGGAATAGTTAGCCTCACTCCTGGAGTAGATATTACTGCTTGGAAACCTGGAATTTATGGTAATGTTCCCACTGCTTCCGCTTTGTCCGCACTGCTGGCTAAATTGAAACAGTTACAGTCAGAAGGAATCCTGGCTGGGTTGCTTGATTTAGAACGCATAATTGTAGGTGGACACTCCGCTGGTGGCAGAATTGCAATAGAAAACGCTAATCCCCGCTTTTTTCCCCAGGTAGTAGCATCTTTTGCTTATGCTGCCCACAGTATGGGAGCGACAATAGCTGGATATGAAGCAGGTACTATTTTGCCCTTACCAGACTCCTTACCGATGTTACTGATGGGAGGAACCCGTGATGGGGTGATTGCTAATAGTAGCCATCGCTATGGTATCAGTTCGGGTGACGCGACTACCGCAGTTATGCGTACATTTCGAGAAGCAATTTCTAGCAAACGAAATGACAGCTATCTGGTACTTTTAGAGGGAGCAAACCACTTTACATTTGCTAATCCCTTCGACTCTACAACAGGTAGAGCATTTTTAGACTTCCCGGAAACTCAATCTTCAGAACAATTCCGGTTGTTGATGGCTGATATTATAAGTTTGTTTATTGATGCTCATGTTCGCCACCAGCCAGAAGCATCTGAGGCGCTAAATAAACTGCTAAATACTGCTAATCCTTTGATGAAATCTTGGGAACGCAAATAGGGAATTGGGAATTGGGAGTGGGGTTTATTCTCCGGAGATTTGGCAAAATACAGTTCTTTTACGCGGGCCATCCAATTCAAAAAACAAGACAGATTGATAAGTCCCTAAAGCTAACTTGCCATCAACAATAGGAATTACCTCGCTATTATTCAACATCATTGCCATCAGATGAGAATGAGCATTCATGGGTTCATCTGGTGGGATATTTTTTCTGAAATGTAAGTCGTTATGCAAATAGCGTTCTGATGCTGGTGCTAATTTCTCTAAAAATACTTTGATATCTTCTAACAATCTTTCTTCATACTCGTTGATAGCTAAGGCAGTTGTTGTATGGCGAGAGAAGACCAAAACTTGTCCATTTTGAATTGATGTTGAGAAAATTAATGTCTCAATTTGGGGCGTGATGTTATGAATATTAATTCCTTGCTTGGTTTCGACTTCAATGAATTTATTGATAATTGGCATCTTTGTAGATTTGAAATTCTAAGATTGATAGTAACACTAGAATAACTAACCACCAAGACACTAAGACACTAAGAAGTCATTTCTTGGTGTCTTGGTGTCTTGGTGTTTAAATTCTCACTTTTTAACAATCTTTTGTAAGCCTCTAACTAATCTTTCTATTCCTTCTTTGGCTGTCTGTTTTTGCAATGCACCGTAGGCGACACGCAGATAACATCCGTGATTCATGCCAAAGGTAGTGCCTGGAATAACTGCAACTTGATGTTCCTGAATTAATCTTTTGACTAACTCAAAGGTATTTATCTGAGTATTAACTTTGAGGAAAAAATAGAAAGCACCATCGGCAAGGGCAACAGTACATAATCCTTCTAAGTGTTGGAGAGAGTCAAGCACCAATTCTCGCACTTGGGCGATCGCCTCAATATTATTTCTCAAATAGTCTGGTTGTGCCTGCAAAGCACCCAAAGCTGCATACTGGGAAACTACGGGTGGACAAATCAAAATTGTATCCTGGACTTTTTTGACGGCGACAAGCAGGTGTTTTGGGATCACCATGTAGCCAATGCGCCAGCTAGCAAAACCGTAGGCTTTGGAAAGGCTGTAAAGTGAAATGGTGTATTCGCTACTGCCAACAAATGCACCAGGGGAGGTGTGTTTGACTGCGTTGTAGGTAAAGTATTCGTAGGCTTCATCGCTGATGTGATAGATACCGCGATCGCGACAAATTTGATTGACTTGTTGCAAAGCCGCTTCGGAATACACCGCACCGGTTGGATTGTTGGGAGAAATTGTCACTACTGCCCGTGTTTTTGGGGTGATAGCTTTGGCGATCGCATCGGGACGCAGTTGGTAATTTTCATCAGTTTCTACCAACACCGGATGACACCCCGCCATTGTAATTGCCATTTCGTGATTGAAATAATAGGGCGTGTTCAAAATAATTTCGTCACCTACAGAAGTAATAGCAAGAATGGCATTCATAAACGCCATGTTGCTACCTGCTGTGACGACGATGCAGTTTTCCTGGTTGATTTCTATGTTGTTAAAGGTTTGCAATTTTGCTGTTAGTGCTGTTAGCAATGGAGGAATTCCCTCAACAGCTTTGTATAGATGATTAGTGGGTTCGGCGAGGAATTTCGGTAAAAGTTCAAAGGCTTCTGGTGGTGGGCTGTAAGAAACAACACCTTGTCCTAAAGAAATTGTTCCGGGGCAGCTTTTAATCAGTTCGCCAACAACAGGAATAATAGGCGATTGCACCGCCTCCATGCGAGAGGTAAAATTTATCATCTGAGCTAATTATCTAGCGGCATAACATCGTGAAAGCGAGAATAGTCAATACTGCGCCTACCGTTCTGTGTCTTGGATAAAATATCTACAAATCTCATATTCCAAAAAATTTCCCCAGCAATAAACGAGTGACGAGAATGAATTGCCTGGGAGACAGTTTCATCAATTCCAGTTAGAGTTACCACTACTTCCATATCATCCTCAATCATCTGTTCTGGTGTCATCCCATAGAGGGGACTGTTTTCATCAATTGGATGCATAACTGTCCAAGTCAGGGCAAATAGTGGTGTCTGGCTGCGAAGTAGTTGCATATCGTAAAATCGCCGCATTGCCTCTCCTTCAGCAGTAATCTCGCTACGTACCAAAGTCACCCGCACTTGTGCTTCTAAGATCCAGTTTTGGCGCTCGTTTGCGACTCGAAACATTAGCGTTGGTACACGGTTGTAGGGCGTAATTACCGCCACACGGCTAAACATCACTCGCGCCTTAGGCAGCGAAAAGCGGGCAAATACCAGTCCAGTCGCCATTGCTAAACCCATCAGACCCAACAGTGCTTCAATGGTTACTAAGGTATTGGCGTAAGCTGTTTTGGGAAACATTGCCCCATAGCCGATAGATGCCATAGTCTGGACGCTGAAAAAAAAGGCATCCGGAAAGCTACCCGGCTGTGCGTTTTCTATGCCATCCCCTCCCGCTAGATATGCCAAGGCAAAGAAGGAGTTAGCAACTAAATACCCTAAAGCGATCAGCGCTAAGAACTTAGGCCAGGAAAGAGTGAGTAGCAAATGGTACAGGTCTCCCCAATGGGAATTTGATATACCTTTACGCACAACATTAAAGTTGCCAGCACGGTTGATCATTCGTGGTGCTGGGGCTTGGCGATGGACTTTGTTCATCGACGGCACAATTATGGTGGCAAGAACCGAGAACAGCAATATTTATTAAATTATCTAACAAATGCGCCCAAGGTTTCCCCTTATACTGTTGCGTTGGGGAGAAAAATCACCACCAAAATAAAAATGCGATCGCTGCATTGTGTAAGTTCAGTAACTGCAACTAAGTAATTAAACAAATACCCATCATATGTCATTATTTATAGGTTCATAGTTTTGTTGGTTTCTGTGCAGTAAAGGTAGTGGCTAAGGAAAAATTTTTGGTAACTACCTTTCTGCCGTCTCTAAAAACTAATTGAGTAACTTAATCTTGTTTGAAGCTGAGACACTTAGTTCAAAAAATACCTGTATCTCGGCTCAATCCTTTATTCCTTCACAACTTCCTCAAACTTGCTCTCTATACTGAAAGTGTAATATCAAAAATAAATTAGCTTTTAAGTCTAAGACGAATTAGAGAAAGCCATCACTTAGGGGGTGGCACATTATGAAGTTATTAAAAGTATTATTAGTAACGCTTCTATTTCTTACACCTGCTACTGCTTTGGCGCAACCAGAAAAGCAATCAACTTATGACAAAACAGTAACAACTGGGTCGAAACTAGACCAAGAAAGAAGGCTGCGGCTACGTATTAAACAGCAAACTCACAAGTCTAATACAGATATTGTGCGAGTGTTAAGAAAGACACGACAACTCAAGCGGTTTAGCAGGCCATATATAGTTGAATTCCAGAGAAGAATTGAGCAGATGCAACATCGGCCAGATGTACCACGTCTCCGGAAACACTAAAGGTATTTGTTGGGGGGTTGCTGAATCAAGGGATGATTCTTGTGAGATAGGCATCTTGCCTGCCTGAGAATACAAGCGACGGATGTCCGGTTCATCCTAGCAATACTGGAACCATATCCGTTTCTTCCCAAGGCACAATTCCCAAATCCATTCTGCCAACGTGACCGTAAACAGCCAGTTTTCTGTAAAATCCACCTTTGACGATCGCGCTCAGCAATCTCAAATTAAATTTCTTGATAATTCCCGCTAGTCGGAAATCAAAATGCCTTTCCAAAAGTACCGTAATTTCTTCATCAGAAATTTTGCCTGTACCGAAAGTTTCTACCTGAATGCTGACAGGTCTAGCCAGTCCAATCGAGTAGGCTAGCTGCACTTCACATTCTTCTGCTAAACCAGCCGCTACAATATTTTTGGCTGCATATCGGGCAGCATAAGCACCAACTCTGTCTATCCGCGTCGGGTCTTTACCACTTAAAGCTGCGCCACTATGCCGAGAATAACCTCCGTAAGTATCTATAGCATTCTTCCTACCAGTTAACCCTGAATGCACGGAGGGGCCACCAATTGTGAAAGGCTGGTCAAAGTCGATGAGGATTCTCGTCTTTTCATCGGGCTTTATTTCTTCGTTTTCAACTTCAAAGACAGAATCGATAATTGTTTCTTTAATCTCTTCCCGGAGTATTTTTTCATCAGCTAAATCTAATTGTGACTGCCTGTTTTGACTCGCCAGAATAGAGATACTGTGGATTCTGTAGGGCTGGCGATCGCGATATTCAATTCCAACTTGAGTTTTGCCATCAGGTGCAATGTATGGGAGTATTTTCTCCTGCCGTACGGCGGTTAGTCGCCTTGCTAGTTGGTGTGCCAACCAAATCGGAAGCGGCATGAAAGCAGGGGTTTGATTGCAGGCAAAACCAAAGACCGTCACTTGATCGGTAACAGGAATTAACTCTATCTCTTCGTCGGATAATCTTTTTGCATCCCAATAACGGTAGCTGTGAGATGTTAATTCCTTCACGCTGGTGACAATACTACAGGTTTTAGCATTAAAATCAGGCTCATCATAACCGACCTGCTTAATTACCTGTCTGGCTGTTTTTGTGAAATCTACAACTGCATCAGATTCAAATCTGGCAGCAATGAATACAATTGCAGTGGCTACAGCACATTCTGCAATTACCCTAGAATAAGGATCTCGCTGTAGAAATTTATCTACAATTGCATCGCTGATTTGGTCGCAAAGTTTATCCGGGTGTCCTTCAGTGACGGACTCGGAACTGAACATGAAATCTTTTTTCATATTTTATTTCGTTGTTTGTTGTTTGGAATTAATCAACCAACCACCAAACCACCAACTACCAACCACCAACCACCAACTACCAACTACCAACCACCAACCACCAACAACTAACAATTAAAAATAATAACCCTGCACCTAAGTGCAGGGCTGGCTGTTGGTTTCTCCTTTAATAGGAGACGACAGCAACAGTTTGCGGTTCCACCTCCTGGTGTTCTGTTTCTAAATGTGCGATCGCAGCAACATCGTTGTTGCTAGCAGGAAGTAGACGGGTGGAGTTGTTATCTCCTTGCAGATACTTTGTCGTCAGTTCTTTTCTGCCTTCATTCACTAAGAATGGAACTACGGCGCTACTGCCGATCACCGCAGCATCAACGAGTCCGATCGGAGCGATTTGCAATAGACCTTTTAGTCCCGGCACGGTTGCAGCTAGTATCTGGAGAACGAAGGAACCACCAAGCGCAATATTCAAGTATTTATTGGCTGGCAGTTTTTGCTTGCTGAATATGCTGTGATTCTGGGAACGACAGCTGAGAGTGTGCAGCAGCTGAGCCATTGTCAAGCTCATGAAACCGATAGTACTTGCCTGTGGCCCGATACCATAACGTTTGATACCATACCAGTAGGCTGCTAAAGCACTGGCAGACAATGCCGCTGACTCTAGAATAATTCTCTTAAAGTCAGAACCCTTGATAATCGGTTCCTTGGGATCGCGGGGTGGCATGAGTAGCACATCGGGTTCCGGTGCTTCCATTGCTAAAGCCAGCGCTGGGAATATGTCTGTGATTAAGTTCAGCCACAACAGTTGTATAGCTGTCATCGGATGACCAATACCAGCTGTCGTCGCTGCTAACATAACCATGATTTCGCTGGTGTTTGTAGACAGCAGGAAATGGACGGACTTTCTGATGTTGTTATAGATTGTCCGACCGTGGCTAACGGCAACAATCATGGTTTCGAGGTTGTCATCTTCCAGCACTACATCGGCGACTTCGCGGGCAACATCTGTTCCCGTATGCCCCATCGCAATACCCACATCAGCAGCTTTTAAGGCAGGAGCATCATTAATGCCATCACCTGTCATGGCAACAACCTTGCCACTACCCTGTAACGCTTGCACTACTTGCAGTTTGTTGGCAGGGCTAATCCGGGCAAAGACATGGACGCGATGCAAGAGTCCCTTCATCACTTCGGGATCGATGTTACTCAAGTGCGTGGAATCGAGAATTTGCAGTTGTTCGCCCTTGCTCAGATTCAATTCTTTGCCGATGGCGTAGGCAGTTGGGCTTTGATCGCCAGTAATCATCACCGTGTCGATGCCAGCTTGATGGAAGTCTCCCATCAATCCTTTTACGCCATTTCTGACGGGATCGATCATGCCAACCAGTCCCAGCCAGATCAAGTCATCGCGAGTATGGAGACCATCGCAGTCATCAAGCTGGTAAGCAGCTCCTAATACCCGCAGCGCCTTGCCTGCCATGTCCTCGTTTTCGTTTTCGATGGCTAGCCTGTCTGCCTCTGTGAGCGGAACTTTGTGTCCATTCTTGATTTGAGCGCTGCACAGACTTAAAACTTCTGATGGACTACCTTTGACGGCAATCAGGTTTTGCCGCTCATCGGGAGTGGCGTGCAGCGTCGTCATGTAATTGCGTTCTTGGGAGCGGTGGCTGATTTTCAGTCGTGGGTAATTTGCCCGCAGACTGATAACGTTTACACCTCCCTTGATAGCAACATCAATGAGTGCGTTTTCAGTGGCAGAACCTCTGACGATGTACTCATCGCCTTCTTGCTCTACTTCACTTTCATTGCACAGCGTCAAGACATGAATCAGCTTTAAGAGCTGTTCGTTTTCATAAGGATTAATGGGTTCGTGTCCTACCAACAATTGGTCATGACCTACTTGGATGCACTTGTTATCCGTACACAGTTCTACAGCTGTCATCCGGTTCGCAGTAATGGTTCCGGTTTTATCCATGCAGATTGTCTGTACGGAACCAAGGGTTTCTACCGCATCCAAACGGCGGATGAGGACGTTATGCTTCCTCATATTGGCGATCCCCAACGCCAAAGTTGTAGTAGCAACTGTGGGCAAACCTTCGGGAACTGCCGCCACTGCTAGGGAGATAGAAGCCTTGAGCATCTGCAATAGACCATTGCCACGCCACAGTCCAATACCAAAGAATAAGGCACAAACTGCCCCTGATACCATGACAAGCTGGCTACCTGCTTGGTCTAGTTGTTTCTCCATCGGAGTTTCGGGCATGGTGGCTTCACTGACCATCATTTGGATCTTGCCCATCTCCGTATATTTGCCAGTCGCCACTACTACCGCAGTTCCCTGCCCACCAGTTACTAGTGTCCCCATGTAAACCATGTTATGGCGATCGCCCAAGGGAACATTTTCGCCGATGAGAGTATGGGCGGATTTGGTTACAGGCATACTCTCACCCGTCAGCGCTGACTCATCTATGCTCAAACGCTGTGCTTCTAAGAGTCTGGCGTCTGCTGGTACGTAACTGCCGGGTTTAAGAACTAGAATATCCCCAACAACAATTTCGTGGGCGCTGATTTCTTGAATGCTGCCATCGCGGATTGTAAATGCCGTGGGATTAACTAGGTTCTTCAGCGAGCGAATCACCTTTTCGGAATTGCTTTCTGTAGCGTAACCAATGGCGGCATTGATGACTACAACCCCCATAATTACCACAGCATCGACCAAGCCTCCGGTAGCAACTGACACACCAGCTGCAACTGCCAAAAGTCCTACGGGCAAGGATTTAAACTGGTCAATAAACATACTCAACCCGGAGCGAGGCTCGGCTTCCGGTAAAGTATTTGGCCCGTATTTCTTCAGTCTTTCTTGTGCTTTCTTGCTAGATAAACCTGATGCTTTGGAAGTTTTTAACTCAGCAATAACTACATCAGTTTCTTTGAGATGCCAAGCTACAATTTCTTGCTGAGGAGCATCATTTGTCAGCTTTTGTTGACGATTATTTGATTTTTTGTTGCTTGCAGGTAAATTTTTCGCCTTTTTCTCCGCTCGGTCAATCTTGTTTGCTGTGCCGAGTGTTATAGAGTGCTGACTTTGCTTTGCATACTCTATGACTAGGCGTTCAATTTGTGCAGCGATCGCCGAAGCATTATGTCCTGGCTGGTAGATTACCAGAACATTACCAGTTGACGGGTTAGCACTCACTTGGGTGATGCCTTCTGCCCCTGACAACTCCAACTCTAGGTATTTCTTAAGAGCCTCCGAACCTTGCAGCCCATTAATCTTATACCTAGCCCTCCCCTCCACAGCAGTATGCAATGCCTTAACAAGAGCATTCCTCCTGCGACGGGAGACGTTGCAGTGATTTTTCATTTCTTCATTCAATTGTGAAAAAACTACTTTGCTTGAATTTTTAATTGTAATATTTATTCTAGTCTTAACCTAGTCTTAAACAGAAAATCTTTAGATAAATTAAATTGCCCTAGGGAAGATTAATTATACTTGAGCTTGGAAGGCGCTCTTTTCTGACATTGGGTAAGTTACTCAGTTCCTTCTCTTCCTTGTGCGATCGCTGCTTCAAATTCTTCCAATGCCTGAACGTTTCCCACCTGCCAAGCACGCTCTACTAAAGCAGGAATAATCTGTGTTAATTGTATATTTTCAAAAATGGCACTGGTGTCAGATTTAACGTAAATTCCCTGACTGAGCAAATAGATAGTCAGCCTACCGCTGTCATAAATCCATACTTCTGGGACACCAATTGCTCGATAGGCTTCGAGAGTAGTTTTAGAAGTTACATCTGTTTCAATTGCTAAATCCGGTGGTGGATCATCTGCTTGCAGGCGGCGACGACCTATCATGCGTTGATAATTTTGGATATAAAAACAAGCATCGGGTTCAATTCCCGCTGTACCTTCCCGTTTGAAGGTGGTAGAACCAAAAGGCTGGTATTTGATGCCCTTAGCCTTCAGCAATGTTTTGACAATATCAGAAAGAAGGTCTCTGGGAATTTCATGTTCGGGTAGAGGAACCATAATTTCTAAAGTACCCTTGCTGTAGGCTATTCTCGCGCTCCGGTGTTCTCCCAATTCCTGCAAAATCGACTCAAATTCCTGCCAACTCACATTTGGAATGGTAACTGCGCTACCAGGAGCAAGTCGCATCTGGCTAACAGGTTTGACAACAGGAGTTACAGCACTCATAAAGCGTATTTTTGATGAGGTCTTCTAATAATGTTTTATCAACAGGCGATCGCTAATTCAGCGTACCTTTAGAATCGGCTGTCGTGCTTTGAAAGAGCATTTCCAGACTTAACCAGAAAAAATGAGGCGATCGCTTCTGCAAACCCTGCAAATGAACTGTAATCTTTGGCAACGATGGAAACATTTAAACCCAACTTTTTGGCATTAGTTGCAGTATATGGGCCAAAGCAAGCGATCGCACACTGCTCATAATCCTCTTTTGAGCTAACCATTTGCAAAAAACCTGCAACTTCCGCAGTGCTGCTAAAAGCGATGACATCTATATTTCCCTGACGAATTAGCCTTAACTCCACCTCATAAAAACATTTGTCTAAACGCCGCGTCATATAGGTTGGTACGCGAGTGACACTCATACCCAGTTTTTCTAAACTAGCAACAAAGTTAGGAATTATATCGGGTTCTGGTACGCCGACAACTTCTGGAACTGGCACTAAAATGGTTTTCTCTCGAATATCTGGAATTTTAGCCAATTCAGCAATGATTCCTTCTGGGCTGGGTTGTTGAGGAATTAAATCTACTTTCACACCAAAAGCCGCTAATTGTTCCGCGTCCTTACCAATCGCAGAAAAACAACAATTTTTTAGTAGCCAAGGGTCTAGCCCCAAATATTCTAAGCGTTGGAAAAATGCATCGATACCATTTCTACTTGTGAAAACAATCCAATCGAATGCATCGATTTTTGCAAGTGCAGCATCCAACTCAGCAAAATTCTCTAGCAAACAAGTTTCTATAGTTGGCATCAGCAAAGGTAAAGCACCTTGTTGAATGAGTTGTTGCGATAATCTCACAGCGTAGTTTCGAGGTGCGGTGACAATGATGCGTTTACTGTATAAGGGTAGTTTGACAGATGGGGTCAGCAAATTGTTTACCTTCTCAGTGTAGTTTTGACTAACCTAAGATAAGCTAAAACACATTTAACCTGCATATTCTAAATTAGTCTAACTCTTGTGGGGTGAGCGTCCCCGCCCGCCAAGATCATGCAAATTAGATATGGAACAGCTTATAAGACTAGGTTGCACTCAAAGATAGTACTTCCCTCACCCCCTCTCCCCCTCTCCCAATTTGGAACAGGGGAGGGGGAGAGGGCACGAATTGCTATATCTGAACACAACTTGGTATAACGAACTGCCAAGGATACACTTGTATGAATGCTTATAAAAAATACCCCTCCTCAACCCCTCTTTAGAAAAGAGAGGGTGCCGTCAAGCGGGTGGGGTAATACGGAAATGATTAAGTAATCAAATAAACTTGTTATTACAAGTCAGGAGGCAAAATGACGTTATCAATAGCATGAATAACGCCGTTGCTACCTTTGATATCTGGTTGAGTTACCTTCGCATCGTTGACCATCACATTGTTAGGGCCATCAACCTTAACGCTAATCGGGCCGCCTTCAACGCTTTTAACTTCGCCAGATTTCAAATCGCCAGATAATACCTGACCAGGCACTACATGGTAAGTCAAAATCTTCACCAATACTTCTTTATTCTCTGGCTTCAACAAATCTTGCACAGCATCTTGGGGCAATTTCGCAAAAGCCTCATCAGTAGGAGCAAAAACGGTGAATGGTCCTGTACCTTGCAAAGTTTCTGCTAACCCGGCTGCTTTGAGAGCCTTTGTCAACACTGTAAAATCTTTGCTGGATTCCGCCACGGCTACTAGGGTTTTGTCTTCAGTTCCTGCTTCTGGTTGAGTTGGAGTTGTTCCTGGTTCAGAAGGTGGTGTTTCAGGAGTAGTAGGTGGAACAGCAGGTGCGGGAGTAGTTTGAGGACAAGCAGCACGGTTGTAGGGACACTCCTGCAAAATACCGGGGCTAGGATTTAGTACTCCGCCACTACTGGTACCCTGCGCTATTATATTTTTAGCTGGAGTTTTACCCTTTGTTTGCTGTACCGACGCACTAGGTGTGTAATTGTTGTTTGCTAAAATTCGTTGACCACGGCTATAGGTCACTTCTTGAAAAATACCAGGATTAGGATTTAATGCCTGGTTTGCCCCTACAGGTAAACCAACAAGGAAACTGACGCCCGTCACTCCCACAATACCAGCCAATTTGGTCAGCAAATTGCTATTATTTACCTTCATAAATTTTGTTTGGCTTTAATTTCCACACATTACATAAAGACTTATAACATTTTGCTTAGCAAAAAATCTAACCACAGTAGTAGGATTTTTCTGCTATGAGTGGTTGTCTTAGCAAAAGTGAATATCTTTGAGATAAAGACATGGATAATTATTTACGTGTTCCCACAGCCAAGACAAAGTTAATTCAGTAAATACACTCCCAGGTTTACTTCTCTATTAGCTTGTAAAATTCTTAAGTGATGAAGCTAATTTCCAATAAACAATAAGTATTTTTAGGTGATTTCACCAAAAAATTTTAACTCAGATGTTAATTGCTCGCAACTCATCAAAATTTTTCATTATAGCAATCCGGTTTGAGTACTAAATATCAAAAAATTTTTTCAAGAGCAAAACGGAATGACAAAATTATTTTCTGGTTACAGAATAATGAAAAAAGAGAGATAGAAGATTTGATCGTTTATTTAAGTTTGCTATCTCAGTTGAAATTAATATAAGTGAGATTAATTTACATTAAAAATAAAACAGTAAAATAAAATAATGAACCAATTGCAGGATTGGAAGAATGCTGGAATTGTACCAATTTGAACTATCTCAGTACTCGGAGAAAGTACGTCTGCTCCTTGATTATAAAGGATTAGAATACCGCAAAATCGAAGTTACACCTGGAATTGGTCAGGTAGAACTTTTTCGGTTGACAGGTCAGCGGCAAGTACCTGTACTGAAGGATGGTTATAAATATATTGTGGATTCTACTGAGATAGCTAAGTATTTAGACTCTCAGTATCCCGATCGCCCATTGATACCCCAAGATTCCAAGCAACGGGGTCTATGCTTAATGATGGAAGAATGGGCAGACGAATCAATTGGCATCAAGGGACGCAAAGCACTGTTTTATGCGATTAGTCAAGACCAAAATTTCCGCAAAGCCTTATTACCCACTTCTGTTCCAGATGTCTTTAAAACAGTAGTGGAAGGAGTACCTAACGACGTACTCAAACTTTTAGGTTTTGGAGTAGGTTATAGTCCGGAAGCAGTGCAAAGAGCGATCGCCGATTTGAAGCAAGACTTAGAAGCTTTATGTTTGCTATTGGCAGATAGTCCTTATTTGGTAGGGGATGAACCTACTCTTGCTGACTTTGCAGTGGCGGGTTTGTCGATATTGTTGAAATTCCCTGATGGGCCTTATCTTGATCTGCCAGCAACTCTTAGAGGCAAAGGCGTACCAGGCTTAGCAGATAATCTTGTGTATGAACCATTCTTTGCTTGGCGCGATCGCCTTTACACTCAATTTCGCAAACCACTAACAGGCCCTACTCAAAGAACAACTGGAACTGCACCAACTTCAATTGAAATTGAGTAATTAGTTGTTGTTTGTTAGTTGTTGTTTGTTATTTGTTCTTTGTAACAATCAACAACCAACAACCATCCACCAACAATTTCAACATAAAATAGGGCACGTAAGTATGTAATTAATCAAATGAATTTAGGGCAGCCATTAGGTTCGGTCATCCAAGGTTCTCTGACAGGCGGATTAGAAGTGCGATTGCACCCTGATATTTTGGTTGAAGATATGCGAGTAGGTAAATTTCTAGTGGTGCAAGGGGTGCGATCGCGTTTTTTCTGCATGCTTACGGATGTGGCGCTGGGAACTGCTAACCAACGAATCATCGCTAATCCTCCTAGCTGGGAGGACACTTTTTTACGCGAAGTTTTAGCGGGTAGCGGTACTTATGGCACTATTACTCTTGCCCCAATGTTGATGTTTACCCCTCCACAAGAGGAGGGGGAGAATGGAAGAAATTCAAAATCCCAAATATTTAGTTCTTTGGCATCATTTCAACCCCAAACCAGCACCACAATGGAATTGATGCCAGTTAAAACTATTCCTAGCCATTTTAGCCAAGTTTACGAAGCTTCGGAAGAAGATTTTCGCAGGGTATTTGGTTGGGAAGATGATCCCCAAAGAAAAAACTTTTCCATCGGCAAACCACTAGATATGGATGTGCCGGTGTGCCTTGATTTAAACCGCTTTGTCGAACGCAGCAATGGCGTTTTTGGTAAATCTGGAACTGGTAAATCTTTTCTCACACGCTTACTTTTAGCTGGGACAATTCGCAAAAATGCGGCGGTAAATTTAATATTTGATATGCACTCTGAGTATGGTTGGGAAGCTGTCTCAGAAGGTAAGCAATTTAGCACTGTTAAAGGCTTAAAGCAATTATTTCCTAGCAAAGTAGAAGTATATACCCTCGACCCTGAATCAACTAAGCGTCGTGGTGTTCCTCATGCTCAAGAACTCTACCTCAGTTACGACCAAATAGAAGTAGAAGATGTGAAATTATGCTCTCGCGATCTAGGACTCTCAGACGCTAGCATCGATAATGCCAATATCCTCTACGCCGAATTTGGTAAGTCTTGGATTCTACAGTTGTTAAGTATGACCAACGAAGAAATCAAGATGCTTTGTGAAGAGAAGCGGGGACATCAAGGTTCAATTACAGCATTGCAGCGCAAACTCTTTCGCCTGGAAAATTTAAAATATATGCGCGCCGCCTGTCCGCACAATTATATTAATCAAGTTTTGCGATCGCTCGAAGCAGGTAAGAACGTCGTCATTGAGTTTGGTTCGCAATCAGACATGCTTTCTTACATGTTGGTGACAAATATGATTACCCGCCGCATTCACCAACATTATGTCAGCAAAGCAGAAAAGTTTTTGCAGACCAAAAATCCCAACGATAAACCAACGCAGTTAATGATTACCATCGAAGAAGCGCACCGCTTCCTCGACCCTGCCATAGTCCAAAGTACTATTTTTGGGACGATCGCCCGCGAAATGCGAAAATATTTTGTCACACTTCTCGTAGTCGATCAACGTCCGTCAGGCATAGATAACGAAGTTATGTCCCAGATTGGTACTCGCGTCACCGCCTTGCTTAATGATGAAAAAGATATTGATGCGATTTTCACAGGCGTGTCTGGTGCTGGCAGTTTGAAATCGGTGTTAGCAAAGTTAGATTCTAAACAACAAGCCTTGATTTTAGGTCATGCTGTGCCGATGCCAGTCGTAGTTCGTACTCGTCCTTACGATACAGTTTTCTATACAGAAATTGGCGATGCTGCTTGGGAAGAAAAATCAGATGAAGAGGTATTTGCAGCTGCTGAACTAGCAAAAGCAGACCTTGGGTTTTAATTAGTTTTGTATTTTTCCGTAAGCTTTCTTAACCCAATATCCTCTAGGTGGTTTTTCTATCCCGTAAACTTTACACCATTTTTCCACAGCCTTATCAGATACACCATAGTCTTTAGCTATTTGTGCTGTTGGTTTTTCCCAAACCAATTTTTGTAGTTCTTCTTGTGATGGTCTTTCTACTTTTCTAGTGCGAATTCTTGAGTCTGGATTAACCTTTCTGGTTGTTAAGTCAACTCCAAATTCTTTATAAGTTCGCTTTGGCGCTTCTTCTGTAAAGTCTGTAAAATCTTCCCACCAGTAAAACGGTGTTGCTGAATTAGGTATTTGGGTATTTATACAGCAACCACCAAATTTAATCGATGGATAAACAACTTTATCTATATCAGGTAGATAAACAGCATAAAAGTCAAAGTCGTCTGCTTGATACTTTTTTCGATGGACGCCGTTTTTGTCCACCCACACAGTTTTATGTGCTATTTTGTTTTCTCCAGCATATTTAGCTTGTATTTTGTAATACTTATCGTCTTTGTAGGCAACAAAATCAAAAGGTAAATGCTCACAAACAACTGGTGTGAGAATTAAGTATCCTTTCACGGTTAAGTCTGCTATTGCTTTTGTAGCAGCAATATCACCCTTGTTCTTAGTATGATCTAGCAATAATGAACCCTCAAGCGAGGATATTATCCTATCACCTCACAGTGCTTGAGAGTTCATATTTAGTTAAAACGAGCGCGGCAGGACTCGAACCTGCGGCCGACTGCTTAGAAGGCAGTTGCTCTATCCACTGAGCTACGCGCCCATGTTAAAAAAGGCTTTGGGAAAAGCCGACTGTACTATTGTATCTGTCTCGCTTTAATAATGCAATCTCAATCTTATTTGCCGCCATAGAAAAAGGCAATTTCTTTGTCTTTGAGAGGCGCGAAACCAGCATCCATCAGCTTTTGGTTAAGTTCGGCTTGGGGAATGTGTTTTGCACCAATCCGGACGATGCGCGATCGCATTGTATTGCTGACACCACTGCGCTGTCTGTTTCCCTCTAGCGCCATGACTTGATGATAAAGTTCTAGCTTCGCAGGCGGAATAGGACTACCGTCAAAATCAATTCCCTGCGCGATCGCTTCATCAACAGCATCAGCACCCTTAGTAGTTTGCTGGAATTCGTTAGTTTCAGCAGCCATGGCAATGTAATTTTATCCTTACTGCTGCATTCTACCAAGAAGCTTGAGCATAAAAAATAGCAATTGATTTTTCCCATACTGCCGATTATCCTTCCTCAAGCTGCTTCAAAGGCGTTTTTGGCGGGATCGCAAATAATAACTAAATAATAATATCTAAATAATTGCCGTATATTTTCGTATACGCTTGTATATATAAAGTTTTTGGTTTAATCTCAAACCAACGGTATAGTCAAAGGTGGTGCAATGTCTGACCCTCACACTCCTCAAAGCAAAGACCGTACCCTGGAAAAAGCTCTGACTAACAAAATTATCGACGATTATTTTGAAAATTCAGAAAGCTGGCTACGAGCGATTTTGCGGATGTGTATTTTCTCTTTGGCTCACTTCGACGGACAACCTGTATTTATGGTGGAATGTCCCAATCAAGCAGTAGCTAAGCGGTTAAGTCGTAAAACCTATCCATTTCGAGGAATGGTATATTTTTTGACAGATGACTTTCATGCTAGCGATCGCAGTTTGTTTTGCTATCAAGAAGGCAATGAGGGGACTTGGCGCTGTTTTGACACCAACAATAACTCTTGGACTGAGTTGAAGAAAGGAGAAAGCAGAAGATAAAAATTATGAATTATGAATTATGAAATTTTCAGCATTCATCATTCATGGTTTTCATCCACTCCCTAGTTCCTAATCCTAGCCCTATCAAAAGTGGGTTAAAAAACTCGAATTTGCTTGTAATTTTACTTGGTGTCTTAGTGTCTTTGTGGTTCATAAAATTTATTTTTTCACCACAAAGACACTAAGACACAAAGAAAACTCGATGTTGAGGGATAGTCCCTAATCCCTATCCCCTTCTTGGGCGCGTTACTAAACCACCGACAAATGCACCCAAGATTGTACCAGTCCATAATCCTGTTGTGCTACCTTGCCAAATTGCTCCTGGTGTTACCCAAGCATGGCACATATGTTTGAAACCCCAAGCTTGGTTTTGACACTTTTGATAATGGAGTTTTACACTGATTTGCCCACCAATGTAACCACTAAGAAAACCTGACAACAATGCTAAAAAGGTGCAAACTAGTACTCGGTTGTTAGTCATTAGTCAATAGTCATTTGTTAGTAGATAGTAGTTAGTAGTTAGTTGTGGGTTCTTAACCACTAACAACTAACCACTAACCACCAACATTTCAACCTGTATTTCTCATTCCGGCAGCGATACCATTAATTGTTAATAATGCACCACGCAGTAGCTCACCCTTACTATATCGAGAGTGAATAACTCCCGAGGTAGCTATATTCTTAGACTGACGCAGGCGCTTGAGCAGAGAAACCTGGATGAAGCCCAACGGTACAATTGTGCCATTGCGTAACTGCACCGATCGCTGCAATACAGGATCGCCATCTAAAAGTCGTTCGTGTTCGGTGATTTTCAGGACTAAGTCCCGTGTGAGATAGTATTCGTTGGCAATTTGTTCAAATACTTTCTCAAAGCGGGGTTTATCTTCTGGATCGGATAATTCCTCGACGTAGCGCCGCGCCATTTGCAAGTCTACTTTTGCCAAGGTCATTTCTGCTTTGGAAATCACCATTTTGAAGAATGGCCATTTCATGTAGAAATAGCGTAGCAATTGTAGATGTTCTTCCGGTTCTTCGCTCAAAAATTCTTGCAAAGCTGTACCAACACCATACCAGGAAGGCAGTAAGAACCGCGTTTGCGTCCAGCTGAATACCCAAGGAATTGCCCGCAGACTGCTTAAATCTTTCTTGCCAGAGGGACGACGCGCCGGACGGGAACTAATTTGCAAGAGGCTAATTTCTTCAATCGGGGTAACTTGGTGGAAAAAGTCAATAAAATCTGGTTGTTCGTAGATGAGTGAGCGATAATGAGTGCGCGATCGCGCTGCTAACTCTTCCATTATTTGATTCCAAGGTTCGATATTATCAAACCCTGTCCGCAGCAAACTTGCTTGAATTACAGCAGTGGTGATGGTTTCCAAGTTGTACAGCGCTAAGTCTCGCAAGGAATATTTGGAAGCCAAAACTTCACCTTGTTCAGTAATTTTGATTCGCCCATTGATACTGTGACCGGGCTGTGCCAAAATCGCTTCGTAAGCTGGCCCGCCACCACGTCCGACGGAACCGCCGCGTCCGTGGAAAATCCGCAGAGTCACCCCATGTTCTTCGGCGATGTGCTGTAGTGATTTTTGGGCTTTATGGATTTCCCAGTTGCTACTTAAAAAGCCAGAGTCTTTGTTACTGTCAGAATACCCCAACATGACTTCTTGCAAGTTGGGAGTCAAAGGAGATGGGGAGATGGGGGGATGGGGAGATGGGGAGACATTCCCTCTGTCCCCTTGAATTGCAGCGTAACCACCTGCTAACAAAGCCCGATATAAAGGTAGTTCAAACAACTGTCGCATGACGCTGCGGGAGCGTTGTAAGTCTTCTACAGTTTCAAATAGGGGAACTACTTGAATAGTACCAACAGCAGTACCGGGGTCGTAAAGTCCGGCTTCTTTGGCGAATAGCAAGACTTCTAGCACGTCGCTGACTTGGCGACACATACTGATAATGTAAGTTTTGCAGACATTACTACCAAATTCTTGTTGTAGCGATCGCACTATCCGCAAAGTTTCAATGATATCGTTGGTTTTTGGTGAAAATGGTAGTTCTGCGGGAATTAACGGACGGCGGGTTTGCAATTCTCCAACTAGCCAAGCAACTTTTTCTTCCTCACAAAGTTCGTTGTAAGGATGCCTTAAAATACCAAAGTATTCCAGAATCTCATTCAAAGCGTCCGAGTGACAAGATGATTCTTGACGGATATCCAAACAAGTCAAGTTAAAGCCAAAAATTTCTACTTGACAAATGAGATTTTCTAATTCTCGACTAGTTAAACCCGTTTCTGTCAAATTGCGTTCAATTAGCCGCAGTTCCGCTAAAAATTCTTCTCCAGAACGATAAATAGGAACGTCGCTTTTTGGTGTTTGCCTGCGATACAAAGCCAAATTGCGATCGCGTGTATTTTCCAATCGCCTCAGTACATAAGCCATTTTGAGCCGATACGGTTCTTGGCGATAACGCAGTGCCAGTTCATCATAAACATCACTCAACTGGGACTGATCTATTTCTAGAGATTCCAATAAGTCTGGCAAAACATCACTCCAGTGCAGCGACACGCTTAACAAATTAATCAGCCGCTTCACTGACTGAATATACCTTTCTATAACAATGTTGCGCTGATAGCAAGCTGTCTGCCAGGTAATTTCTGGTGTCACCGATGGGTTGCCATCTCTGTCTGCACCTACCCAAGAGCCAAACTTGCAAAAGTTTTTGCTTGGTGGTTCTAGCCAAGGAAAGGTACTTGCCAAAGCGTACTTAAAGCGTTTGTAAAGTTGAGGAATGGCATCAAACAAAACTTCTTGAAAGTAGTGCAGGGCATAATCTACTTCATCTAGTACGCTTGGTTTGAACTGGTGCAACTCATCGGTACGCCACCACAGCCGAATTTCTTCTAGCAACTGTTCCCGTAGTTCCGCAGCTTCCCAGTTATGGACACCGTTACCACCACGTTTTTCCACTACCTCCAGTTGTTGCAGCAGCTTTACCACTCGCCGCTGTTTATCGCGGATGGTATGACGGACAATTTCCGTTGGGTGAGCAGTGAATACTAACTGTACATCCAATTGTGCAATGAGGCGTTGAATTTGTTGGGGCGGTACGTTTAGCTGGTATAAATGAGGAAACAAGGCAGCGAAAGTACCTTTTTGTTTGCCGTTCGAGTTCGCTTGCCGATTTATATTCACTAAGTCTGCTGCCAGTCCGCTGTTGAGAGAGGTTTCTGGAACTTGTGAAATTGTGGGAGAGGTTGTATTTGTGAGGGTTTCCTGAGTCCCTGGTTCACCCCCCACCTCATAGCGAGTTATTTGCTGCCGTTGTTCGTAGTCCTGCTCTATGATGTTAATCAGCTGAAAGTACAATGCAAAGGCACGAGTTGCCCGAATCGCATCGTTAATGTTCAACTGTTCAATCAGCTTAAATACAGAGGAGGCTTGATCGTTGGTTGCTTGTCCTTCTGGCGAACACAAATCGCGTAGTTGCCGTAACAGATCCACCATTGTTTGACCGCATTCTTGCCGAAGTACGGATTCCCACAACTCCTCGACCATTTGTAGGCGATGGCGCAAAAATAAATCGGAGGCAGGGTAGATATTCACTTCCTGAGCAAAAAAGTATAAAAGAGAACTCATATCCTCTGTTGTAGTAAAGCCAATTAATTTTTATGATTCCAGCTTTTGTTCTGAAGCGTCATGGAATTTGCCACAATAATTTTGGGAAAATGTAGTATAATATCTAACGCTTATTTTCTGTATCTGGCTCTGGGAAGTCAAGGATAGGCAGGCGATCGCCGCGAAATAATTCTTCACTAGCTTCCCCTAAAGCTTGCAAGGTTTCTACAGCAGCTTTCTCTGCTATCAGCAACATGAGAACAGATGCCGTACCCATTTGTAAGAGAAAAGATTGGGGAATAGTGAACAAAACCAAATTTAGTCCGGAGTTAGCTGAAGATTGGGAATTGGCAGCCGACATAAGTAATTTTTGGTGTAAGGAGGATAAATGAAAAATGGTAAAAATCGAACAAAAGTCAAGCTTACAAGCTTACACAAAGAGGTTTAATGATTTTGCAGAAAAATAACTTCACAAAAGTGCTCAAAAAAACCTCATAGTGGATAATTCTATGGTTCTAGTTTACAAGTGATTAGGCATTGTTAGTAGTTAGTGGTTAGTAGTTAGTGGTAAACAACTAACTACTAACTACTAACCACTAACTAATTTTGCACTATCCCCAATACTAGCTTCCCCCAATCTCAACTTCCCATGAAAACATTATTACCAATTAGCCAACAGTCTTTAGTGCAATGGGTAAGCCAAGCAACAGGAATCAGCACTTTAGGGGTGAAAGTCCGGTTGCGGGGAAACGATCTACACATTCTTTGTGAAGGCATAGAGTGTCCTAAACGTTGGCAGACTCTCTCAGATTTACTACACGCCCTACAGCATACAGACTTAGATGCTCTGACTAACACCGAACAAAACTCAATATACCAAGTTTTTGTCTACGGTCGAAAGAAGGGTGAAAAGAAGCCGCGGTGGTGTCATCAGGTTTTTTTAAATCAATTAGAGCGGCATTTGCAACAAGTGGAGCAAGCCCTGCTTGCAGATGCTGAAAAATCTAGTCAAACTGGTGGGGCGCTGATTCTTTCTAACGAAAGTCTGGCACGTCAAGGCAATCCAGATGCGATCGCTCGCTATCTTAGCGAAACGCTGAGTAGCTTGGGAATAGGGGTAGAAGTTAAAGTCAAAAAGCAAGAAGTAGATCTAGAAAATCCAACCAATCAAAATCGGTTATTAATATATTGTCAGTCGAGCTACACTCCCGATCCATCATTAATCGCAGAACCAATAGCGCAGAAGTTGCGTAATCTCAAACTTTCTGGCTACCAAGATGCAGTCATTGCCACGACAATTTTTGGCGAAACAGGCTTTGACTGGGTACTGCGGGTAGATCTGACACCGGCCGAAGTAATGTTGAAAGAATGGGCGCGTTGGGGAGATGTGCAAGCGATCGCGCGGTTGTTGAATGAGAGGTTGTCTGAGTTCAAAGTCAAGGTAGGGGCAACTCTCAAAGAATCAACGCTACATGTATTTTGCAGCCCCGCTGTTGCTTCCAGAACAACAGCCCAAGCACCCGATCAAACACTGTGTATAGAAGCGATCGTCCCGCAATTGCAAGCCCTTGCACCTCAAGGAATTCTTGCCGCTACTATCTACGGACACAAAACAGCAGATGCAGAACCAACTTGGATTGATTGGCAATCTTTACCTGCAACTGAACATCCGGCACTAGCAGCATCAGCGCTAGAATTAACATCGGCTGGTGACGAACCTGCTATTATTTTCTTACTTGAGCGCTTGCTCAATCCTAACCTGGATGTTCGCCTCAAAACAGGTGGTACTCGCGTACTCCTGCTACGTAAAGGCGATTTGTTACACTTAATGTGCGAAGCACCTGTGTGCCCAGCACGCAAACGAGTAGCCAGTAAAGTTACTCAGTTTGTTAATCAGTTAAAAATACCAGGTATAGCAGGCGTACGAGTTTACGGCCGCCGTGCTGGCAACAAGGAACCTTTTTGGCACTATGGCGTCGATTTTGTCGAACGCCAACGTTTAGTACCAGAAGCTATTCCAGAATTTGCTGCTACTGCTGTCTATGTTGGCGAGCTTTTAACATCTGAGGCTAGCGAGCCTGTGTTGCGTCCCGATTTAACCACCCAAGAAGTACAAAGTATCTTTGCAGAAGTGGCTCGGGATTGGGGTGCAAGAGTCAGAAGATGGCTGTTGGCTACACAGCTGTTTGTTGAAACTGACGAGCCACAAGAACAAAGCGCAGACGAAAAAGGATGGCGCGTTGCTTTTGTTTGGGGTATGCTGGGTTTTTTACTCACCCTACAATCAGATTGGGTTTTGGGTTACATAGTTTCTCGTTACATACCTCCAGCGCCAAAAGTTGTTAGTGTTCCACTCACATCATCCTCTGCTTACGATTCCACAGAGGAACTAGAAAGAACTGCCTTTTTTACCAATACATCAAGTGAAAAATCCCCTGCGTCTGGGAAGAATGTATTTAACACTTCCGGGTTCACGCAAAATATAGATAATTTAAAACCAAGACAGAGAGCAACAGCAACAGCTATTCTTTTAGCAGCGCGATCGCAATTACCAAGTTTCAACGCTCGGCAATTAGATGAGCAATTGGCACTTTACAAACAGCGTCTTGCCAAAAATGGTAAACCACCAGATGTGTTAATTATTGGTTCTTCTCGCGCTCTGAGGGGAGTAGATCCATCCGCGCTTTCTAAAGCTTTGGCGACTCAAGGCTATCCAAATCTTGATGTATTTAATTTTGGTATTAACGGAGCTACAGCCCAAGTTGTAAATTTTATCCTCCGACGGGTGCTGAAGCCATCAGAACTGCCAAAATTAATAATTTGGGCAGATGGTGCTCGTGCGTTCAACAATGGTAGAGAAGATGTAACTTTTAAAGCGATCGCTACATCACCTGGTTATCAACAGGCATTGCAAAAAGCACAAGCAAACAAAGATTCTGATGATGTTGTCAGCACGACTGCACCTAATAATGAGGAGTCAAATTTAAAAACTGAAACCAATAAAGATAATAATTATCAAAGTTTGGATCGCTTGTTGAATCAAGCTTTGACTGCTGTTTCTACTACTTATCCACAGCGCGACAATCTCAAAAAGTTGCTCACCCAAAAACTGAAGTCTTTACCTTTGAGTGGCGATCGCTCAAAAGGAGTCTCCACAAAATTCTCAGCCACAGTTACAGAACAAGATTATTTGGATCAAGCTGTTGATTTTGATGGCTTTTTACCAATATCTATCCGCTTCAACCCAGCTACATACTATCAAAAACATCCTAAAGTTAATGGCAATTATGACAATGACTATAAATCTTTCCAACTGGGAGGTGAGCAAGACGCTGCTTTGCAAGAAGTGCTCCAGTTTGTTGAGTCTAGAAAAATTTCTTTAGTATTTGTTAATATGCCCCTGAGCGGAGAATATCTAGATTCAGCACGCAGAAAATATGAACAAGATTTTCAGCAGTACATGCTAAAATTAGCCCAAAATTCCAACTTAATTTACCGGGATTTGAGTTTAATTTGGCCTAAAACAAATGACTATTTTTCTGACCCTAGCCATCTCAATCGTTACGGGGCAGAGGAAATCTCAAGAAAACTTGCGATCGATCCAATGATTCCTTGGTCGGCAAAGTAGATTAACTGGATAGTAGTTAGTGGTTAGTAGTTAGTAGTTAGTGGAAAAACCAACTATTAATTTAACTACTCAAAATTTTCTATTGACTCTTGACTCTTGACAGACGTGCCATGGCACGTCTCTACAACTCTTGACTCTTGACTCTTGACCCTTGACCCTTGACTATTTAAATGAACTTCATATCAATCTTATACGGACTGTTTTTACTCAGCGTACTGATAATTTATTGGTTGGTAACACAACAGAAATTACGGCTGTGGGCATTACTGATTGCCAGCATTGCTTTCTATGCATCTTTACAGCTTCAGTACGTTCCACTGCTATTAACACTAATTTTTATTAACTTTCGTTTTGGACTAGCTATTGGTTACAATAACTCACGCAGCCGAATAGATATCTATGATTTAGACTTGCAAATTTCTGACGAACAGATGCAGTTTCATCAAGCTGATTGGAACAGTCGGCGTTTAAAACTATTATGGCTGGGTGTAATTATTAATATTCTGCTGCTGTTAGGTTTTAAGTATGTCACTCCTTTAATTAAATTTTTTCACCATAATGATTCAACAAATTCAGCACTGGTTTCTTTGAAATTAATTGCACCTTTAGGTATTTCATTTTTCACATTTGAGTGTATTGCTTATTTAGTTGATGTTTATCGTGGTGCGCCTGCTGCTAATCAGTTTGTTAAATTTGCAGCATATAAATTTTTCTTTGCTAAATTGATTTCTGGCCCAATTACTCGCTTCCACAACCTGGCAAATCAATTCAATCATCTACACTTGCCTACAGCTGATGTTGTAACAGAAGCGCTATGGTTGATTGCACTAGGAGCAGTTAAAAAAGGTGTTTTGGCAGATCACCTGGGAATATATGTAGATTTATGCTTCGGTAATTTACAAAGAGCAGGTAGCACTGATTTATGGTTAGCAATATTTGCCTACAGTTTTCAGTTGTATTTAGATTTCAGCGGTTATGTAGATATTGCCCGTGGTAGTGCTTTACTTTTCGGCTTGGTTTTACCAGAAAATTTTGACTTTCCCTACTTCAGCACAAGTATTGCAGACTTTTGGCGACGCTGGCATATAACGCTGGGAGATTGGCTGCGTAATTATATCTACTTCCCTTTAGGTGGTTCGCGTCAAGGATTGGGGCACACCTGCTTGAATTTAGTGATTGTGATGTTAATCGCTGGTATTTGGCATGGTGCGGCATTAGGTTTTTTTGTTTGGGGAGCTTGCCACGGTTTAGCCTTAGTTGTGCATAGACTTACTGATGCTTTTAGCGATCGCTTTGAGAACTTAGAAAATTTCTGGCACAATCCCTTGGGTACATTTGTAGCTTGGCTGCTGACACAACTGATGGTTTTCACCTCTTGGATCTGGTTCCGCCTACCGAATCTGCAAGATTCTTCTTTAGTATTTCAGCACCTTTGGGGATATCCTGCTGATACCCAGTTTGCTCAAAAAGTCTATGTGGAAGCTCTAAACATCAGTCAATATCAACTAGGAATGCTGCTGGGCATTATTGCTATTTGCATGGCTGTAATTTATTACTTTAACCGTCAACTGAAATTACAGTTCAATTGGCCTGTAAAACTCTTGTTTGTGCTTCCTTGCTTCTATGCGGTCTGGGTACTAGCTCCAGAAGGCAGTTTGCCGTATATCTACTTTGATTTTTAATGCAATAAGCAAGTTTCATCTTTCTTTACATATACTGATGTTTATTTTTGTCAGCCTACTTAGTTCATTAGTAGAACTGGCAATTGAACTATGTCTAACTAAGTTATTAAGAAATAATTCAAAAAATTAAGAAATAACTTTAATTATTACGACAATTTAATATATAAAAATTAACAAAAAATGAGTGTTTAACCGCTTGAAATCAAATAAATTTTGTGTAAAGTTTTTAATACAGGCAACTAAATATTTTTGCCTGAATTCATAAGTCAAAAAAAATTCATCGCACTCATAAGAGCAATGACTACAACCTTACAAAGACGCGCAAGCGGCAACGTATGGGAACGGTTCTGCGATTGGGTAACCAGCACAGAAAACCGTTTATATGTAGGTTGGTTCGGCGTCCTGATGATTCCTACTCTCTTAGCCGCCACCACCTGCTTCATTATCGCTTTCATCGCTGCTCCTCCCGTTGACATCGATGGCATCCGTGAACCTGTAGCAGGTTCCTTACTGTATGGCAACAACATCATCTCTGGTGCTGTTGTTCCTTCTTCTAACGCCATTGGCTTGCACTTCTACCCCATCTGGGAAGCAGCTTCCTTAGATGAGTGGTTGTACAACGGTGGTCCATACCAGTTGGTAATCTTCCACTTCCTGATTGGCTGCTTCTGCTACATGGGACGTCAGTGGGAGTTGTCCTACCGCTTAGGAATGCGTCCTTGGATCTGCGTAGCTTACTCTGCTCCTTTGGCATCTGCGACCGCAGTATTCTTGATCTACCCCTTGGGTCAAGGTTCCTTCTCTGATGGTATGCCCTTGGGTATTTCTGGAACCTTCAACTTCATGATCGTGTTCCAAGCTGAGCACAACATTCTGATGCACCCCTTCCACCAGCTAGGTGTAGCAGGTGTATTCGGTGGTAGCTTGTTCAGTGCAATGCACGGTTCTCTAGTAACTTCTTCCTTGGTGCGTGAAACCACCGAGACCGAATCTCAGAACTACGGTTACAAGTTCGGTCAAGAAGAAGAAACCTACAACATCGTTGCAGCACACGGCTACTTCGGTCGTTTGATCTTCCAATACGCTTCCTTCAACAACAGCCGCAGCTTGCACTTCTTCCTGGCTGCTTGGCCTGTAGTTGGTATCTGGTTCACCGCGCTGGGTATCAGCACGATGGCGTTCAACCTGAATGGTTTCAACTTCAACCAGTCAGTAATTGACTCTACTGGTCGCGTCATCAACACTTGGGCAGACATCATCAACCGCGCTAACTTGGGTATGGAAGTTATGCACGAGCGCAATGCTCACAACTTCCCTCTCGACTTGGCTAGCACCGAAGCTGCTCCTGTTGCTATCAGTGCTCCTGCTATCAACGGTTAATCTTCATGTAGAGACGCGATAATCGCGTCTCTACTAGATAAATAAAAAAGCGTCCTCCGAAAGGAGGCGCTTTTTGTTTGTGTTTAATTGCAGTAAAAGGGATTGGGGATTGGATTTTCACGCGTAAAAATTTTAGTAATTAATTGTGCTCACTGCTTTTGCTGCGAATAATTTTTACCGTGATTTAAAATCCCGTAATTGGGGCTAAAAAGTAATGCTAATAGAAATAATGCCGATACTACTAAAACAATAGCCGGCCCGGAGGGTAAATTATAAAAATAACTGAGGTACATACCGCTAATACTAGAAATTACCCCAATTACTGCTCCTAAAATCATGACTTGGTGCAGGCGTTTAACTAATAAATAAGCGGTTGCTCCTGGTGTAATTAACAGTGATAGTACGAGAATAACGCCAACAGCTTTCATGCTGGCGACAATTGTTAAAGCAATTAGCAGCATCAGTCCAAAGTTGAGCCGATTTACTGGTAAACCTGCTGCTTGAGCACCTAAAGGATCAAAGGTATAAAATAGCAGTTCTTTGTATAACAAAAAGACCACTATGAACACTATGGCAGCAATGATGGCTGTGTCTCGCACATCTTGTGCAGTCACGCCGAGAATATTGCCAAAGAGAAAGTGATTGAGGTCAATTTTATTTTCTTTTTGAATTACGGTAATCAAAGTAATACCAAGGGCAAAGAATGCCGAAAAAACTATTCCCATTGCTGCGTCTTCTTTAATAGGCGATCGCGTTCTGATCAAGGCGATGCACATTGTACTGACGACACCCGCAATAAACGCGCCAATAAAAATATTACCTCCCAATAAAAAAGCGATCGCCAGTCCCGGCAAAACCGAGTGACTGATAGCATCACCCAGCAAAGCTAACCGCTGCACCATCAAGTAGCTACCCACAACAGCACACAACATGCCTACTAAAATGGCGATGACAAGCGATCGCTGCATAAAGCCATACTGTAAAGGCTCAATCAACGCTTGCAGTAATTCATAATTCATAATTCATAATTCATAATTTTTATGCTGCCTCTTTCCAAAAGATTACATTACCACTGTAGGCGCGGGACAAATTTTCTTCAGTTAATACCTGCTGTCGAGAACCTGTAGCAATTACCTCGCGATTTAATAAAATTAACTCATCAAAATGAGTGATAGATTCCCCTAAGTCATGGTTGACAACAAGAACTATTTTTCCAGCAGCAGCGAGTTCGTGAAATACTTCAAAAATGACTGACTGAGTTTTCTGATCGATACCCACAAACGGCTCATCAAAGCAAAAAATTTCCGCTTCCTGTGCTAAAGCACGCGCTAAAAATACCCGTTGTTGCTGTCCTCCCGAAAGCTGTCCGATGGGACGGTTACGGTATTCAATTATGCCTACTCTTTCCAAAGCAGCTTTTGCTACCTGCCGACTCACTGTACTAAAACTACGCAACCAACCTGTTTTCTTCACCCTTCCCATCATCACTACATCCCAAACTGTAGCGGGATATGTCCAGTCAATTTGACTGCGCTGCGGTACATAAGCAACTTTCTCCAGTTGCTGTGTCAAAGGTTTTTCTTTATACAGCACCGTACCGCTACTGGGAACTAACCCCAGCATCGCTTTCATCAACGTGCTTTTACCAGCACCATTGGGGCCAAATATACCTGTTAGTTGTCCTGCTTTCACAGTACAGTTTACGTCCGTGAGGGCTTCTACTGCCCGATAATGCACGCTTAAATGGGCAATGTTAATGGCATCGTTAGCATCGGTATCAATAGATGTTATCGCTGGAGTGAGCATTTCTACTGTTCGTTTCTGGAGTAGAGTTGGCTGTAAAAATACGGTTTCCATAATTATGTTTTCATAGTTCTTGCTTCAGCTTACTATAAAAATGAAAAGAATATGAAAACATCTATAGCTGGGATAATGTTGAACATACATGAAGCTAATGCTACAGGCGGAAGGCACAAACAAGTCAAAAGTCAAAAGTCAAAAGTCAAAAGTCAAAAGTCAAGAGTCAAGGGTCAAGAGTCAAAAGATTCCTCCACCCTTCCCCTCTCACCCTCCCACACCCCCCACACTTCCCACACTCCCCACCCCTCCCCCTCATCACTCTGGTGGCAGCAATTCCCCCATCACCTATGTCTGGGAATAGTTTTACCGCTTGCGTTATTTGGTTGTACACCATCGAATTCTTCTAACCCAGCGGCAGATGGCAAGCCGCAAGTTGTAGCAACTAGCACTATTATTGCCGATCTGGCTGAGGAAGTTGGCGGAGACGAAATTCAGCTAAAGGGAATTCTCCAACCGGGTACAGATCCGCATGTTTACGAACCAAGACCACAAGATAGTAAGTTTTTAGAAGAAGCGGACTTGATTTTGTATAACGGTTACAACTTAGAACCCGGACTAATTAAGTTAATGAATGCAGCAGGAACTAAGGCGCGGAAGTTAGCGGTGGGAGAGGTAGCAAAGCCGTTACAACTGGAAAAAAGCAAAGGCGAGGTAGTCCCAGATCCGCACGTTTGGGGTGATGTGAAAAATGCGATCGCAATGGTGAACGCGATTCGGGATGCTTTAATTGAGTTATCACCAGAAGACAAAGCAGAATTTACCCAAAACGCACAGCAACTTACTACGGAATTAAAACAGTTAGATAGCTGGATTACTCAACAAATTCAAACTATTCCCCCAGATAAGCGCAAACTTGTAACCACCCACGATGCGTTTCAATATTACGGACGCGCTTACAACATACCAATTGCAGGTACATTAATTGGTATTAGTACAGAAGAACAACCCAGCGCCCAAACAGTCAAGCAACTAGTAGAGTCAATTAAAAAAATAGGTGTTCCGGCGATTTTTGCTGAGACTACAATTAACCCTACTTTGATTAAAACTGTAGCGCAAGAAGCAGGGGTGAAATTAGCACCGCGTCAACTTTATTCTGATTCCATTGGTGCGCCTGGAAGTGATGGTGATTCTTATAGCAAAATGATGCAGGCGAATACACAGACTATTGTCGAAGCATTGGCAGGAAAGTACACGCCGTTTCAACCTGCTACTTCAAAGAAAAATTGATATCCTCTCCGCATTAGCGCTTCTGGCAAATGCGTTACCAAGTTCCAGCTTGGTAATGAGGGGATTTTGATTCGCTGGTAGTACTTGTACTATATCTGGTTCCCAGCCAGAGAAACGCCTACTCTTCTACTATTTCAAATAAATCTTCTAACAACACATCAAACGTCTGAGCTAATTTTTTGAGGGCAGTCAGGTCAACAGTTGACCTTTGCGGCAAGCGCATGTAAGTTTTTACCGTACCATATGGCACACCTGAGCGATCGGATACTTCCTTAATCGTCCAGCCTTCTTTGTCAGCAAATTCTTGAATGCGTAACCTTACCAAACCCATGCTTGACAGATAGCGAATTTTCGCTGTAGTGTTAGGTTCAATAATAAAGCGATCGCCTCGGTCTGTCAAACTCAAGCGATCGCTAAATAAAACCGTACAAACTCGTAAAGGCTTCTAGTAAAAGCCACTTACGAAGTTATATTACGAAGTTATATTATGATAATAACACCACAACCCCAATCACAGCCAGCTCACCCTTTGGCTAGGTTTGTCACCCCAGAAGCGATCGCTCTCCTCCTCAAAATCAAAATCGAGCAGATTAAAGATATCCGGTTATGGCCTAATGTAATTTTGGTGGTAGCAAAAGGATTAACAAGATTTGTTAGCTACGCCGACTTACCCCCAATTGTCGAAGCCGAACCACCTCAAAAACAGGATTTCGCTCGTTGGCGCAAACGCTGGAAAAAGAACGAAACTAAGCAAGCACCCGAATTTTGGGGCGAATTTTACAAGCATAAATTTTGGCAGGCTGCTTGTGTGAATCAACTCCAGACTTGGGGAGAACTGGTGAACGCAATTAAATTTACCCTCTGCCCAAAAGTGCTAGAGTTCTTGAGGAGTGAATATCTAGCAGTAAAGCATAAACAAGCTAAAACACATTTAATCTGCATATTCTAAATTAATCTAACTCTTGTGGGGTGGGCGTCCTCGCCCGCCAAGATCATGCAAATTAGATGTGGAACAGCTTATCAGGCTTGTTAAGCTTTTTACTTTTGACCTTTGACTGTTGACTCTGGACAACCACCACGAAAAATATGCTTTTTCAGAGTAATCCTTAAAGGTTTTTCATTGCCTTGGAATAATTTAGATTACGATAGAATTGTAGAATTGTTAAGGCTTATTTACAGAATTTGCAGATCATCCCAAATTCTGTTAAAGCAGTCCACCACTATATATAAACTGTAATCCCCTTTAGAGTACTGGAACGCCCTTATTATGACGCTCCCAATCCGTAACGTCGCTATTATCGCCCACGTAGACCACGGCAAAACAACCCTCGTTGATGCTCTCCTCAAACAATCCGGCATTTTCCGTGAAGGTGAAGACGTTCCGGATTGCGTCATGGACTCCAACGCCCTGGAAAGGGAACGGGGAATTACTATTCTTTCTAAAAATACAGCAGTCAAGTATAAAGACACGCTGATTAATATTGTCGATACTCCCGGACACGCTGACTTTGGCGGTGAAGTTGAACGTGTACTCGGCATGGTTGATGGTTGCATCCTGATTGTAGATGCCAACGAAGGCCCTATGCCTCAGACTCGCTTTGTGTTGAAAAAGGCACTGGAAAAAGGATTACGTCCCATTGTCGTAGTTAACAAGATTGACCGTCCGCAAGCAGACCCCTACGGTGCAATTGATAAAGTACTGGATCTGTTTCTGGAATTAGGTGCAGACGAAGACCAGTGTGATTTTCCTTATCTGTTCGCCTCTGGTTTAAGTGGTTATGCCAAAGATGACTTGGATGATGAACCCAAGGATATGCAGCCGTTGTTTGATGCAATTCTGCGTCATGTTCCACCACCAGTAGGCGATGTAAATAAACCATTGCAGCTGCAAGTTACGACCCTAGATTATTCTGAATATCTGGGACGGATTGTGATTGGCAGAATTCACAACGGTAAGATCCGCATGGGACAGCAAGCGGCTTTGGTGACAGAAAAGGGTGATATTGTCAAAGCCAAAATCACCAAGTTGATGGGCTTTGAAGGCTTAAAGCGGGTGGAAATGGAAGAAGCTTCTGCTGGTTATATTGTGGCAGTGGCTGGTTTTGCTGATGCAAATATTGGTGAAACAATCACCGATCCCAATGAACCCCAGGCTTTACCACTGATTAAAGTGGATGAACCGACATTACAGATGACCTTCTGGGTTAACGATTCACCTTTTGCCGGTCAAGAAGGAAAACTGGTGACATCTCGGCAAGTGCGCGATCGCCTTTTCCGCGAACTAGAAACCAACGTCGCCCTGCGCGTCGAAGAAACCGACTCTCCCGATAAATTCCTCGTTTCTGGTCGTGGTGAGTTGCACCTGGGTATTTTAATCGAAACCATGCGCCGTGAAGGTTATGAGTTTCAAGTCTCTCAGCCTCAGGTAATTTACCGCGAAGTCAACGGACAACCTTGTGAACCTTACGAACTCTTAGTTCTAGACGTTCCTGAAGATGGTGTTGGTAGCTGCATTGAACGCTTAGGACAACGCAAGGGCGAAATGCAAGATATGCAAGTTGGTGGTAATGGACGCACCCAACTAGAGTTCGTGATTCCCGCCCGTGGATTAATTGGTTTCCGGGGTGAATTCATGCGGATGACACGGGGTGAAGGTATCATGAATCACAGCTTCTTAGACTATCGTCCCATCACTGGCGATATTGAAGCCCGCAACAAAGGCGTGTTAATTGCTTTTGAAGAGGGTGTCTCTACTTTCTACGCGATGAAGAATGCCGAAGATAGAGGTGTATTCTTTATCACGCCTGGCACGAAGGTCTACAAGGGCATGATTGTCGGCGAACATAATCGTCCCCAAGACTTGGAACTGAATGTCTGTAAGACCAAGCAGCTTACCAACCACCGCGCTTCTAGCGGTGAAGAATTGGTGCAGTTGCAAGCGCCAGTAGACATGAGCTTAGAGCGTGCTTTAGAGTACATTGGGCCCGATGAATTGGTGGAAGTAACTCCTCAATCAATTCGTCTGCGGAAGATGGCAAAGAAGTTGGCTAGGCGTTAGTAGTTAGTTGTTAACTACTAGAACGTCGATGGTGACAAGGGAGAGAATTTCTTCCTTGTCTCCCGTATCCCCTTTCCCAGTTCCTGCTTATCCTTCCAGCCTGACTCCGCAATGTTTTTCCCTTAGCCCCACTCTCCCTTACTGTGGGTACTCATGAGATACATAGGGAACTTCTACTATTTCACCCGTGGCTTCTCCGACTTGGATTTGCAAACCTGCACCACCAGCTTTGGTACGGATGTAGCCTAAACCACGATAACCTTCAGCGGTTTCTGTGCAGCTAGTTAGCTTGCCGATTTTTTCATCGCCGACTGTAATAGTTGTTCCTGGTTCGACGAGAGCGCTTAAACGTATACCCCAAAGGTGCTGTTTTACACCTTGATAAGTATTTAAACGGGCGATGGTTTCTTGTCCGATATAACAACCTTTGTTAAAAGAAATTGTTTGCCATAATCCGGCTTCCAGAGGATTGTAATCATCTGTTAATTCCTGTTCGGGAGCCGGGCGACCTTGTATAATTCGCAACACTTCCCAAGCGCGATCGCTCATTGGAACTGCACCCAATTCAACGATTTTGTTCCAAATAGTTTCTTTAACAGAGGCTGGCAAAATCAGGGTGTATCCTGGGGAAGCTAAGCCACTACCAATGGCAAAGATGACCCCTCCTTTATCCCCCTCGTTCACGGAGGGGATGGAGAGGTGATTTCCGTAGGGTTGACCGATAATTGCCTCAGCACCCAGCTTTTCGACGATGGCGTCACTTCCCGGGCCTATCAGGCTAAAGGTTGCAGTTTCATCAGTGATATCGGTTAGCTGTACCTTGTCAGCAAAAAAGATGTAACGATCTAGCCATTGCATCAAAAACTCACGACGGTTGGGCGAAACCAACAATAGCACCGCATCTTCCATGACATAGCTTGTCACTAAGTCAATAGTACGGCCAGTGGATGTCACAAAAACTGTATCGCAGCCTTGACCTGGTTTAAGTGTTTGAAAATCGTTAGTGCTTTGGTTGTGCAAAAAGCGGAGGCGATCGTCATCAGAAACTTTGATGCGTCCCCAATGGGAGCGATCGCATACTGCAACTGTTGTTTGTGCTGCTTGGATAGCTGCTGTATCTTTAGCGTCAATAGCAGATGTAGACATGGCGATAGTTTAGCTTTTAAATTATAAATGATGAATATTTCATAATTTACATCCAATGGAACTTAGTACAGCTTTGTGTATTTTAAACGCAGAGGGACGCAGAGTAGGCGCGGAGGGGAGGCAGCGCGTTGGAGGGTTTCCCCCCAACCCCACTGACGTGGGGGCCCCGCAGCCCCCCGTTGTAGCGACTGCCGTCGCGCAGAGTCTTTCCACATTTAATTCGTTACGAATTTGTGCAATGTTGTACTTATTTTTACTTTTGACTCTTTACTTGTTTAGTATCTGCAATTAACTGCCGAAAGCGCTTATCCCCTGCGATTAAATCAAAGTCTATATCTGCTTCTGCTTGTTGTTTATATCTGGGGTTAAGATTTATTGCCTTTTGTAAATTTTCCAAAGCTAATTCTACTTTTTCTTGTAATGCATAACAAGCTGCTTTGTTGTAATATGCATTGGCATAGTCGGGTTTAATTTTCAAAGCATTGTCAAAGCTTTCAATCGCTTCATCGTCATAGCCAAGCATGACTAGGGCATAACCCCGGTTATTCCAAGCTTTATAGGAGTCAGGATTGAGTTTAATTGCTTCATCAAAAGATGCGATCGCTTTTTCATATTGTTCCAAGTCTTGCAGCGCTAGTCCGCGGTTTAACCAAGCAACAGCATCGTCTGGCTTGATTTTTGTAGCTCGATCAAAACAGCTTAAAGCTTCTTTATGTCGCTGTAAAAATCCTAACGCTACGCCTTTATCGCACCAAGCTTGATGATAATCAGGGTTGATTTTTAGGGCTTGTTCGTAGGAAGCGATCGCGTCTTTGTATTGCTTCAACCTGCTAAGTGACATACCCCGTTTCAACCAGATTACAGGGTCGTCTGGTTTAATTTTAATGGCTTTTTTGTAGAGAGCGATCGCATCTTCGTAGCGTCTTTCTGAGAAAAGCATATCTCCCTGTTTGAGATAATCATCAGCAGTCAATTTATCCTCTGGTTGAATAGATTCTGAGTCTTCGGATTGCTGTGGTGCTAACTCTATTTTTTCCTGAACATCCGCGATCGCAGCTTCAAGATTAGATTGAGGTGTAATTTCAGAAAATTGCTCCAATAACTGCTCTTTTTGTTGTTGAGCTTCCATTTGCAATTGTGAGAGTTGAGATAGAAAATCAGACTTTAATTTTTCTAGCTTCTCTAGAATGAAAGATTTTTGTTCTTGTGCATTCAATTGTAATTCAGAAAATTGAGAAGCAAATTCAGAACCTGATTTTTCTAAACTCTCAAGAGCTAGTTCTTTTCTGCGTTGAGTATCTATCAGCAATGCAGAGAGTTGTGAAGCCAACTCCATCTGCAATTTCTCTAATCTCTTCAGAACTCGCTGCTTTTGCTGCTGAGCATCTGACTGTATATCATTAAGTTCAAATGTTAACTCAGATATTGATTTTTCTAGTTCTGCAAATACCTGGTCTTTTTGTTGTTGAGTGCCTAACTGCATTTGAGTAAGTTGTGCAGTAAATTCCGCCTGCAATTTCTCCAAACTTTTCAGAACTCGCTGCTTTTGTTGCTGTGTATCAGATTGCACATCATTAAGTTGAGTTGTTAATTCAGATATTGATTTACTTAGCTCTGCAAATACTTGTTCTTTTTGTTGTTGAGTTCCTATTTGCAACTCAGATAATTGTACTGCAAATTCTGAGTGCGATTTCTGCAAGCTTTCTAGAATTTGTTGCTTTTGTTGCTGTACTTCCGACTGCCAACCATTTAACTGAGATGCAAATTGGGATATTAAATCTTGCTTTGATTTTTCTAAATTTGTAAAAGCTTCTTCTTTTTGTTGTTGACTCACTAACTGCAATTCAGAAATTTGTGTAGTAAATTCTGACTGCAAATTAGTCAAACTTGCCAAAATTTGCTCTTGTTGTTGCTGAACTTCCGATTGCCATGCCAATAGTTGAGATGTCAATTCCTGGCGTGATTTTTCTAAATCAGCAAATATTTGTCCTTGATTTTGTTGAGTATCTAATTGCAATTGCACAAGTTGTGCAGCAAATTCTGATTGTAAATTTTCCATACTTTCTAGAATTTGCTGTTTTTGTTGCTGAGCATTTGACTGCACTGCATGTAGTTCAGTTGTCAGTTCAGCAATGGATTTATTTATATTTGCTAAGGCTTGCTCTTTTTCTTGTTGAGTACCTAAGTGCAATTCAGTCAGTTGAGCTGAAAATTCTGCTTGCAATCTTGTTAAACTTTGCAAAAATTGTTCTTGTTGTTGCTGAACTTCCAATTGACGACTAGCCAATTGAGATGTAAAATCTTGGCGTGATTTATCTAAATCTGCAAAAGTTTGTTCCTTTTGTTTTTCATTCTCGAACTGGAATTCAGATATTTGTGATATGAGTTCTGATTTTAATTTTCCTAATGTATCAAGAGTTATATTTTTTTGATGTTGAGCATCTAACTCTAATTCAGCCAATCGCGAGCCAAACTCTGATTCTATATTTTTTAATTCTTGTTTCGAGGTATTGATTTGTTTTTCTAATTCTGTTATATACTGTGCCTTTGACTGAGATATCTCTGATGGAATTATAGATATCATCTGTTGTCGCAATGCTTCTGCTTCTTTTTCTAATTCGGCGGTGATGTTTTGGGCTTGTTGTATGCTGCTTTGGGCTGTTTGCTTGACACTGATGAGTTGTTTTTGCAATTCTTCCAGTCCGTTCAGCTGTTCCATCGTTCTATCAACGATTTCCCGAACTACAGCCCTTCGCAGTAGCCAAAATGATGCAATTACCGCAACTGGAAATAGAGTGAGTATAACTACCCAGATATTCAGCAGGCTGCGCGTACGGCCAAAGGCCCTGTCTACTTCAGTTTGGACTAGTTTTTGAATTTGCTGTTCTTGCTGTTGTTGATTAGCAGGGGGGGGAGATGGTGTGAGTTGAGCGCTGACATCACCAACAGATACCAGGACTGCGGAAAAAACCATAGCGCCTTTCAGCAGAAATGCGTAGAGAATTTGATGCTTGCTCTTCATGAGTAAACCATCCTTAATCCGTTGGTTAATTTTGAAGCGGCGTGCCTATTTCCAATCTACCAGCCCTGATTTGAGGTTGCAGCAATCTTGGACAGAACCCACTCTCCATCATAGAACAAGGACGTTCTTGGTTGTTTGTTGCGCCAAACATCTACATTATTAACAACAAACAAGCACCTAGACAAAATTTTTTCACCAATTTAAGTCAAATTGCTAAATCTGCACTTGAGCTTCTTTGATATGTTTTTCTGCTTGCTTCCAAATATTTATCAGAGTATCATTAAGCCGAATATATTTTTTTCTGAAGATATTAGAATTAACTGGTACTTGATATTTTTGAGTTAACGGTACACCTTTGATAGCGAAACTACTAGGCAACCATAATACCCGTCGCAATTCTAAGAAGCCAGCAGATATAGAAGTAGAACAATTACCTTCGTGGCAATAACGCCAGATAATTTGAGCATCGTTGTAGCAGTTTAAGGCTTTCGACAATGCTTTGACACTATCATGATTCTTGATTGCTGGTGATTGTTGAATAATCTCGTTAAACTTAGACTTGAGCTTGTTAAGCTGAGCGGAATACTCCTGATATTCCATCTTTGTATCCACTGCTGTCGCGAAATTATACGAATTATTCACAAAAGATTCTAATTTGAGATTAGCAATTTTATATTTAATATCTGCTAATTTCTGCTGATAAGTCGATAAAAGGTTTTTACTCCTTTCTGATACAGTTGTACCAGGCGGAATAGTTTCTAAAACTTGAATAGCATTTTTTATTTTAGATTCTGCCTCACCTAAAGAATCTAGATCAGGCTGATTTTGATTAATTTTGTCTACTTCTCTATTCAATGCTTCTGAACTATTAAAAGCAGTAATTGCTATTTGTTCTTTCTCAATGCGTTGATTAAGTCCACCCAACTTAATTTGATATTGTTTTAATTCTTGTTGAGCTTTTGCATAAATATTTACATCTGGTGGGATATTTTTCAAGCTAGCGATCGCTTTGGCTAAATCTGAGTAAATAGCCTGCCATGACTGTAGAGAAATAATAGTATTTTCATCAACACCTAAAGCCTTTTCGCTTAGCTTTTTAGCAGTAAAAAAGTTTTCTGTTACCTGGGCAGTTTTTATACAACTAGAAAAATTAGTGAGTTCACTCTGGATCTGTTGATAAGCGAAACCAGGTAGATTGGGAATGCTCTGCAATAGCTTAGCAGCTTGATTAACTTTTTGGGAAGAATCTAGGACATTAGTATCAGCCGCAAAACTAGTTTGGCACAACTGCGTCAAGAACATCTGAGCTTGCTGAATTTTTTTATCTTGCTCTTGCTTAAATTTAATCCAACCAATAAATCCACTAGCCACTAAAAGTGCCGAAATGAAGACTATCAATAAATGTTTTTTATCTGGTGTTTTGGTTTTCCTGCTTTCAGCAATAGCCATAGCTGCACTCCCAAAAAGTCTGAATGAGGCGAGTAATTATAAAGTCACTTCTAGCTTTAGCTGGAGTTTTAAAGTTCATAAAATTATTACTTGAAAGGTACCAACCAGAATCTCAGCTAGCTCAATGCAAAAAGGTATGAATTTTAACAGGCTTTTGCTTTGATAAAGTGATTTCTGTTAATATTACCAAGTTTTATTGAGTTTATTTCGTTAATTTTAAGATAAAATAGTGAGGAACTTGTAAAGATATAGAGCTGCTGAAAGATAGTGGTGAGTAACGTCAAGCGTGGATATACAGCTAGTCCATATATTTTTTTGTCTAATATGTTGCAATTCACTTAAAAATAAGATAAAAAATTAGATAAAACTTAAAGATTGTGTAGTGAAGTAGTGGTACTGCGATCGCCTTTCACTACATCAACATTAAAGAAATAATTCAATTCAAGTAACTGTCACAAAGTGTATATACTAAGACGGATCGCAAAGGGAATAAAAAATATGATATTTCCTCTGCCCTCTTGATGAATTCACAAATTCTCGCTCTATAGGAATCCGGTTTGATTATTGAAAAAATCTAAGTACACGTAGGGTGTGTTATCGGCGAGAGTACGGCACCAAAAACTTAGAATGGTGCGTTAGCCTTTGGCGTAACGCAACGGCAATAAAGGGGGAGGAAAATCCACACCCTTTTTTGCCTCCCCTACGTATCTTTTCAAAAATCAAATATTAGTCCTATTATGAAGTACTATGCCATGCTCTTAGGGGTGAGTCGTTAACGTAGTGTAACGGACTCTATTAAGCACTCACTATTGGGGTTTTTCTTGGGAATTAGAATCAGGTTTGCCTCCCTGAGGCTGCTTTTTTTTGGCGAGATTTTCGGCAGCTTGCTTAAATAATGGTTCTATTTTCTTTCGCCAGTATTTAAGATTGGGCAATTTTTCTGGAGTGTTTTTATAAGCTAAAACTTTATCCCATTGACCATTATCAAGTGCCTGATTAATATCATTAAATAAAGCTTCCGATTTTGCCCAATCTTGCTGCCATTGGGTAATCATTTCTGCCGTTTCTTTAAAACTAGAAGCACTGACTGGTATAGACTTAATCTGTTCGACAGCACCATCTAAATCTCCAGATTCATACTTCTCTCTAGCTTGTTCGAGAATGTTGGCAGTGCTTGAATTGGGGATTTTCCCTTTCGATTTCCCTGACTCTGATGTTGGTGAAGATGACGATTCCAATGTTTCTGGCGGTGAAGTTTCTACATCCACCACAGGTTTTGGCTTGGGAACTGGACGCCTGGCAATGATGGTATTATCATCTACTGTTTTGACTGCAATGCCCTTGTCTCGCAGGCAAGTAACCCATTCTTCATTATTTTTGATCGCATCGGAGTATATCCAAGCGGAATTTTTTGGGTCAAGTTTCACTTCCACCCAACCACCTTTTGTTCGTTTGCCGGTTACTTCAAACTTAGTGCCACCTTTAACAGTTTGCACGATATTATTACTAGCGATCGCACTTGGTTCAGAACGGATATTAGCTTTGTTATAGCCAACCATAGCCAAGCAGTTGTGTGCTGTAGTTGTAGTCTCATGACCTCCTGAAATGTTGGCAGTAAAATTTTGTACATTCTTAACCAAAAATGGAGTAATTGCAGCAGCACTACCAGCCAAAATCACTATAATCCCTAGCTGCAATAAATCGAGACCACTCGAACTTCTTGAGACGGAGACGGGTTTAGGGGCTGCTTTTGGGGTTGGGGATACAGAATTTGCGGGTGCAACAGCGATAGTTTTCTGCTGAGACTGAATTGATGGGGATTTGACAAGCTGGTAGCCAGAATTTTTGGGGTATTGTGCAGACTGTGGGTGGATACCAAGAGATTGCAATGCTTGCAGCGCTTCTGTAGCGGTTTGATAGCGGTCTTTAAAGTGATAACGTATCATGTTGGTCAGTACCGCCGCTAAATTTTTGTTGACAGGTACTAAATTGTGCCAAAGGATTTCGCCAGTTTGGGCGTCTTCTTGCAAATCCATTGGCCCGACTCCCGTCAACGCTTGAATGGCAATGATACCCAAAGCATAGATATCACTGTTGGGGCGGGGTTTGCCTTGTCCTTGTTCGGTGGGCATATAACCGGGAGTGCCAATGGCTACTGTCGCAGAGAACTGTCCGGCTGCGTTTAACTCTGCATATCCGGAGGGCGATGTATCGGCAAAACCCACTTCACGTGTACGTAATCGTTTGACAGCCCCAAAGTCTACTAAAACTAATTTATTATCCGAGTCGCGACGGATGAGATTTTCTGGCTTGATATCACGGTGAATTACGCCTTGGTTGTGGACAAATTCTAGGATACCCAGAACTTCTATTAACAAATCGATAACTTCGGCTTCAGTCCACATTTCACCAGGAATCAGTTCATCAATGAGGGGATGTCCTTCAATGAATTCTTGTACTAAGTAGAATTCTTGGTTTTCGTCAAAATAAGCCAAAAGTCGGGGAATTTGGTCGTGATTACCTAACTTTTCTAAAGTTTCGGCTTCACTGTGAAACAAGCGCTTGGCAGTATTAAACACTGAGGAATCCGCACTGACTGGCTTGAGGTGCTTGACCACACAAATTGGGTTTCCCGGTCGTTTTGTATCTTCGGCAATGTAGGTTTCACCAAATCCTCCTGTTGCCAGAACTCGGATGATTTGGTAACGGTGGTCTAATAACTTGCCAATCATGTTCCCTCCCCACTGTTAACACCCAAATTTTCAGGATGGTAATAAATATCTCCAAACTTTTCTCAATAAAATCCGCTATCTTGAGAAAAGATTTGGATGTAAAACCCAGTTTTTTAATAAATACACCTTGTTAATTCTGCTTTCAATAACATTTTTTCATACCCATGCCACCTAAAATAACCAACTCAATCGCGTGGCAGCAGGCTGAACTCCTCATGCAACCTGCTTTCATTCGCGTTGTAGATAATATTCGCAAGCTGCTGGATGTATCTGATTGGAAGGGAACATACCAGGATGTACTGATTTGGCCCCCAGACACTTCAGATGACACAAAAGCTGTTGTCACAGGGCTTTTGCAAGAACTGGAAGCTGCTACACCAGAGAAAGCTGTGGAAATTAGAGAGACACTTGCCCGTATGCCAATGCCCCATCCAGGATATCACTTGTGTTTGCAGCGTCAAGAGCAAGAAGTAAACGTTGATTTGTGGGAATTGTGTTATCAAGTGTGTTTTCTTGACTACAATCCTTTAATCAATCATGCAGTTGAGATTGATACTAGTTTAATCGATGAGGTCGGTGATGTGAACTGGCACAGGTTAGATACCAAGGCGAAGGAGTTAGTTGAAGGAGTGTTTGCAAGTTTACCGGAGTGACCTCACAAGAACTGCCCCTCTCCGCTTGCGGAGAGGGGAGTTTTTTGGATGAACTACGAAAAAGAGATAAAGGGGGCGATCGCTTTTTCGTTATGTTGCAAAATAGCCCACAGGCTGGAAGCCTGAGGCTGTACGAATGAAGCCCGCGAAGACGGGCTGGGAGGTTCTTCTATTGAGAATTTTTTGCTGACACTTGCCTGATTTCTGCATAAATAAACGTTAGCTTCACCTATTTGATAGATAGAAGGATTCACTAGACTGAATTTTTGATGCATAAAAAATTAGAATCAGGTGCAAACTATGAGTAACGAATTTAAACGAGGCGATCGCGTGGTTGTGAAACCTTTCTTTGGTGGTCTTTTTAATCGATATAACGAACAACACGGCAAGGTAGTAAGTATTAACGGCAACCAAGTAAAAGTAGAATTTGATGACAAAGAATATGGGACTCAGGATATTTCAGGGGACATTTTATCTAAAGAGAGCTTTGAACCACATGAAGTGAATGCTGAAATAGAAAATGTTGGCAAGCACTTTCAGGAAGTATTCCCCAAACTATCGGGAACAATGGGAGAACAAATGAAAAAAGAGCTACCCAATCATTTGGGATATCTCAAGAATGCTCAAGCATCTAATGATAAATCTTCGGTTTTAATAGAATCTAACTACCTGCTGGGATCGCTTCAAGTTATACGTAATACTGAATCTGAGCTTAAAGATTGGGGAGAAGAGGTAGAAGTTAGTCTAGATAAAATACAATGGTGGGCTAAAAATCTGTAACGATCGCTGATTTTCATAACTAACATCAAGTCCAGCTAATTCATGTTCATTAAAAACCCTCACCCCGTCCTGTCGGACACCCCTCTCCCAACTAGGGAGAGGGGAAGGGGGTGAGGGCAGATACGATAACTAATCAAACGGATTTGATATAAGACCACAAACGCGATCGCAACTGACAAATGCATCATTCCTGTACCATTTAAGCGGAAACCAATCTCTCCACGAGTAGTTCTGCAATGATGCCCATACGCCAAACTCTATCAAAGCCTGAGATTCAACTTTCTTATTTAGAGTGGAACCAAGGTCAAGAACCTTTACTCTTGCTACACGGTTTAGCCGACCATGCCCTAGTTTGGTCTAGCTTGGGAGATTATCTAGCAGCAGATTACCATATAGTCGCGCTAGATATGCGCGGTCATGGGGAAAGTAGCAAGCCAGAGAAAGACTATCGCTTTGAAAGTGCGATCGCAGACCTAGAAGCATTGATGGATAAACTAGGATGGGCAAGCACTCATGTGGTGGCGCACTCTTGGAGTGGTAAATTAGCTTGCATTTGGGCAAGGCAACATCCAGAACGGTTGCGGAGTATGATTCTTGTTGATCCGATTTTCATCTGGAAAATGCCCAGCTTGTTTAAGCTAACATTTCCGTTGTTGTATCGCGTTTTGTCGTTTCTCAAAACGATGGGCCCCTTTGCTAGTTACGAAGAAGCCGAACAACAAGCGCGTCAGTTGACTGAATATCAAGGATGGAGTCCCCTACAACAGCAAGTTTTTCAAGCAGGTATCGAACAAAAACAGGATGGTAGCTGGGGTAGTAAGTTTACAATTGCCGCCCGCGATCGCATTTTTGAGGAAGTCATACAGATCCCCGGTTTAACAGTCCCCATTCACACTCCCGCCCTGTTTGTACAGCCAGAAAAAGGAGTTAACCGCCAAGATTGGCAACTCAAGCCCTACAAAACATACCTGAAAAATTTACGTTTATGCAAAGTTCCTGGCAATCATTGGCCGTTTTTGAGTCAGCCAGAGGCTTTTAACCAAACTGTAGAAGCTTTCTTGAAGGAAAATAAATAATCAGCGCAAAGATATGTAGTCCTACTCTGGTTTTTTGTGCCAATTGCCATCTTCCCCTTTTTCGTAGTCTCGTTTCACTGCTGCCCAAGCCACGCGAAAAGCCGTTTCCTCTTCACCATATTCTTTTTCGGCATTGTTGAAGGCTGCAAGAAATATCTCCGCCGCGTGTTTGGGCAGATGCTTTTTCACAGAGTCTGGTAAATCCGCAATATCCTGATATGGCATAGATTCACACTCCAAACGCTAGTCCTCACCTCACTAGCTTTCATCTGAGTTAACAGATTTCCATCAGCCCTCAGTAATAAACACAACTCATGCTGCGGGTATGTTCTGGACTCAATCTCTTACAAACGCGATCAAAATTGATGCCGAAAAATCTCAGCTGAAGTATAAATGTGTCTACGGTAAAGTTGAGTATTCAGTACAAGCAACAGATATTGCCACACCAATTATGAAAAGTCAAATCCTAGCCATAGCAACATTTACAGCCACAATCAGCTTTAGTCAAACTGCTCTCGCTGCGAATTCAGAACATATAAGACAGTTGTTAGCAAGCAAGCAATGTCAAAACTGTGACCTCAGCGGCGCGGGGTTAATAATGGCTGACTTGAGTAATGCGAATCTAAAAGGAGCTAATCTTACAGGTGCTAACCTCAGCCGCGCTAACCTGAGTAGTGCTGATTTGACTGGTGCAGACTTGAGCGGCGCTGGTTTATTTGGTGTAAATTTGAGCGGTGCTAAGCTCAATGGGGCAATTCTAATTGGTGCAGACTTGCGAAATACTTATCTAGTCAATGCAGAATTGACTGGCGTTAATCTCAACAGTGCTAACTTGCAAGGTGCATTTGGCATACCATTACAAATTGCCAAACCAGAAGAATTTTATGCTTGGGGTGTGGCTGAAGCGCAAAAAGGTAATCAGCAGCGAGCCTTAGAATATTTTAATCAAGCGATCGCAGCTAAACCTGACTTTGCTGGTGCTTACCTAGCTCGTGCCATTGCTCGCTACCAACTATTTGACAGACAAGGCGCTTTTCAAGATGCCCAAATAGCAGAAAAATTATTTACAAATCAAAACGATAATGATGGAAGACAAACAGCACAAGCTTTTATTAAAGAACTGCAAACACCCCAAACCGCAAAGTTAGATCGTGGTAAACCCAGTTTTATGGACTTCTTAGGAAGTCTTACCTCTGTCTTGCTTCAATTCATGCCATTTTAGGAAGAGGGGGAGATGGGGGGAGTAGGGGTAGTAACCACCAACAAACAACCACCAACAAACAACCAACTACTAACCACTAACCACTAACTATTAACTCTTGACCCTTGACTATTGACTGTTGACCAATGACTAATGACCAATGACTATTTCTACTGAATTGTGGGAAGCAAATCAAGACATAGCGCAAGCTTGTTTATTACATCCCTTTGTCGAAGGTATTGCTTATGGTACTCTCCCATCGGAGAAATTTGCCTACTATGTGGGACAAGATGCTTTTTTCTTAGAAGCTTTTGCCCGTGCTTACAGCATCGCCGCTGCGAAAGCGCCTGATTGGCAAGCTTTTACCACGTTTCACAATTTAGCTGATGGTGTGTTGCACGAACTGCGGCTGCATGAAGGCTATGCTGCTAAGTGGGGAATTGATTTGCATTCTGTACAACCAAGTGCAGCTACACGCCACTATACAGACTTCTTGCTAGCTACTGCTTGGGGTGGGGATGTGGGTTTAATTGCTGCGGCTATGTCTCCCTGTATGCGTCTATATGCTTTTTTAGGAGAACAGTTGGCTAAGGGTGGCATTCCCAATCATCAATACGCGGACTGGATTCGTACTTACAGCAGTAGAGATTTTCAGCCACTAGTGCAGCAGTTAGAAAGTTTGGTTGAGCGTTTTGCCACTGCTTCTACCCAACTCCACTCGATTTATCGCTATGCCATGTTGTGCGAACAAGACTTTTTCCAAGCAGCATGGCAGTATGGGGAGTAATGTTAGTGGTTGGTGGTTAGTAGTTAGTAGGGGTATAAGGCTTTGTGCCGATACGGTGGTTAGTAGTTTTTTCTGACTCGGAATCATCTACTAGCAACCACTAACCACTAACACTATCTACTAACCATCTGATTACAAATTCTTAACTTAATATCATATTTTGTCTGGCATAAATATTAAGTAACACAAATAACTGATACATTTTGTGATGTGAGCCACACTAAATAAAGGAGTTTTAAAGCGATCGCCCTTGTCCAAGAAGGCGATACGATCCGATCACTATTGATGCTCATGCTCGTTTATTGCACCTGCACGTATCTGATGAACAATTAGCTCGTCGTCGCGCTCTTTGGCGACCCCGTCCACCACCACCCAGAAGGATTTGATCCGGAACGTTTTAGCCTAGAGAGAGCAGAAGACAAATCTAAACCTTGTAGTTACATACCCTTTGGTGGTGGGGTACGAGAATGCTTGGGCAAAGAATTTGCGAAACTGGAAATGAAGATTTTTGCAGTCCTCTTGCTACGTCACTATCAGTGGGAACTACTACCCGAACAGAACTTGGAAATGATTATGACCCCAACCCCTCATCCGAAAGATGGTTTAAAGGTAAGCTTTCAAAGATTTTAGAGAGCGATCGCTCTTTATGGATAAGAAATACCATTAATTTGCTTCCCACCTGTATATGGACCGGGAAACTGAGAAGGTGAAAAAGAATTATACTGCTGTAATCCTGAAGGATTGCCAGAGTTGCTATTTACCCCCGGATTGCTGGGAGTGATAGCACCTTGAGTGGGAGTTTGGGTAATAGGCGCTACCGCAGATGTGCCTGACTGAACACTGGGTATTGCCTGAGTGTCACTTAGATTAGTAGAGATATTGGGAAATTGGTTGGGAATATTAGCGGGATGGGGAGCTAAATTTTGATTGGGGATAGAAGTGGAGTTTTGTGCCAAATTGGTTACTGTTGGCTGAGTATAACCCATTCCGTTTGTCACCGGAGCGATCGCATCTCCATTTAGCCCGGTATTGGACGGCGATCGCCCCAACGGATTTGTTTGAATTGAAGTTACGCCATTCCCAATGGACAGACTTTGGTTTGTTGATTGGTTGAGTGCTGTTTGCAGAGGACTGACTACAACAGTACTTTGAGTAGAGTCAATTTGATTAGTTAATCCCATCCCCACATTCGTTGAGGATTGTGCTGTACCTATTTGAGCAGACGACGGCGTTAGGCCATTTACCCCTAAAAACTTACTCTCACTTTGAAAATCTTTTAGTTGCAATAAATTTTCTGCTTGTGCTACAAACGGATTTTCTAGCTTTGATATTGGTGCAGAATTAACTTGCTTCAAGCTATTTAAATAAGCCTCAGTAGCTGCTGTCTGTTGTTTGCTCACATTGTCTAAAAAAGCTTGGCTGTTGTTTGCTTGGGTGTTTTTAGAATTGCTTGCCTTTGAAGGTAGAGTTCCGCGATCAAAGTCATAAAATAGGACTGGCAAGTTATCAATATCCGCAGCAATAGCTTGATCTTCTGCTGACAAGGAAGAGTTTGCAGGCTTTTTTACAGCAAGTTGCTTTTTTTGCCCGAAATTAAATAAATCTGGGTGTGTCCAGTATTCTTTAATTACCAGTCCTACCACAGATAAAAAAATAGCTGTTCCCCAAAAACCAGGTTGTGCTAAATTCCATAACCTGGCTTTGAGATAGCGTAAGTAGGCAGGAGGGTAACGACGATCTGACATGGGCAATTCCTATAAAACCAAGACAGAATATCAAAGCTAGGAGGCAGAGGAGGCGCTTCTTGTTGTTCGCCACCTGCGGGCGAACAAGAAGCGCCGTGGCAGAAGGCGCTCAAATTTTAGATTAGAGAAGGTATTCCCCAGATTTACAAGTACTTATTTAAGTAATGTAAATTTTTAACAATGAAAACTCTACTCCGAGTCCTAGATAAATTTCTCACCCACACTAAAATAGTGATTTTATCCTAACGTTTCAGTAGTTATTAGTCATTAGTTATGCGGTTGCTTTAGTATAAAATTTACATTTAAACATGTAAAGGCTGTTTTACTTTTTAAGATAGCCATCCACATAGTTACATCAAACAACGTTCATAAAGTTCATAATGAAGCTAGAAGTTGCTGTTGACTGTTGCAAGTTTAACAGCACAGTTCATTCAACCCACAGTCCCAAATAGCACCACGAGGATTATTTCAGTATAAAAATGGGCACTCCTATTGATAATCTCCGCAATGATATTCCTTTGATTCGGGCAATACATACTGCTGTTAAAGGAAGAGCTAGATACAAGGTAAGTGGACTTCATGATTCGGAAGCTCTCAAAAGATACCTTGAATTGAGATTGTCAGAGGAGGAAATCATTGCACAAGCTCGTGCTAGCCATCTCACAGGCAATATTCTTGTTATTTTCCATCCAGATAAAAGCCCGAATGCGATCGCCCTGCTTCTCCAAGAGATCGTTTTAGATTACACCAAACAAGCCCGAACATCACCTGTTACTTCAACAGTAACAGGTTCATCTATTGCTAAGGTTCAGGAAAACCTGAAACAATTAGACCAAGCAGGCAATCGACTTGTTCTGGTATCAGTAGCTGTTGGTACCCTGATCTCTTGCACAGTACTACTGCGCGGATATGGACTTGATAAAGCCATTTTGTTAGCAATTCAGAAACTGCACACACCACTTCTCGATCGCATTATGCTTGGTGTCACTTTTCTGGGTGAGCCACTAGTTTTGCTGTTGGTTTGTTTGGGATTGGGAACAGGACTGCGCCATTATAAGCGTCGCTCCGAAATAACTACTTTGACCACAGCTGCATTCGGTGCAATCAGCTTAAATTTTCTACTCAAAGAACTATTTTGTAGAGCACGTCCAGCATTGTGGAATTATATTGTCAATGTGCGTCACTACAGCTTTCCTAGCGGTCATGCAATGGTGTCAATGGTAATTTATGGCTTTCTAGGCTATCTTCTTGCAAAACAATTTCCTCAATACCGAAGACGAATCTTTGCCTTGAGCGCTGTCTTAATTGTGGCGATCGGTTTTAGTCGGCTCTATCTGGGCGTACATTGGCCTACTGATGTGGTAGCTGGCTATGCCGCAGGTTTAGTATGGTTGACAGCCTGTATTCTTAGCTTGGAATTGGAGCAAAAATATCGCTTTTTAGGAGCTAGTGAGTAGTTATTGGTTAGTGGATAGTAGAAGCAGTCAACAACCAACTAACTACTAACTACTAACCACTAACCATTCCTATCGTCGCGCCACCCGCATCAATAAAAATATACCGATTCCTGTAAACACAAAGTTGGGCAACCAAGCCCCTATGAATGGAGAAAGGATATTTGCTTGTGCCATTGCACCAGCAATAAAGTGAAATAAATAATAACTAAATATAACTATAACGCTCACACCAAAGCTTGTGGCTCGCCCCGTACGTTGGGGTATAGTTCCCATTGCTGCACCCACTAAGCCAAAAACTACACAGACAAAAGGCAAGGAAATTCTTTGTTGAATCCGCACTTCTAGTTTGCGAATTTTTTGCTCATCTCCGCCAACACGTTCCAATTCTAATTGTTCTAACGATTGAGCAATACTCATCTCGTCGTAGTCGCGGCTTCTTTGTGCCACATCTAATGCTGTGCGGGGTAGTCTGAGTTGTTGTTTTTCAAATCGCAAAATGTTGCGATAGGAGCGGTCGGGGGCAACTAAATATATAGTACCGTTGTAGAAATCCCAGACATTTTGAGAAGCATTCCATTCGCCTGATTCTGCTACGACAATTTGATTCAAACCCTGCTGAGAACGATCAATAATTGTCAAGCCTTTCATCTGCTTGCCATCAAATTTGTCAGCGTAGAACAAGCGTGTTAATATTTTCTCCTTAGTACCATCTTGTTGCTCAACACTGCGATATTCAGGATAAAAAATATTTTCCTGCTTAAATGTTGGCTTGTCTGATTTGAGTGCTTGGTCTAGGGTCAGAGATGCTTGGTAATTTGCTGCTGGTGCGATTTGCTCGTTAAACACAAATGTCAATCCTGTCACCATGAAACTCAACACTACAGCAGTTAAGACCATGCGATAGACACTCACTCCACAACCACGCAGGGCAATCAATTCGCTTTCGCTAGCTAGACGACTGTAGGTCATCAAAGTAGCTAGCAGTGTGGACATGGGGAAGGCTAAAACAATAAAATTGGGAAATTTTAATAAGAAAACTTTCAAGGCAATGCCTATTGGTAGCCCTGATTCTACTATTTTCCGTACTAAGTCAAATACGGCGTCAATTGTGACACCCAGAGAAGAGAATGCCCCAACTCCAAACAAAAAAGGTGGCAATAATTCGCTCGCGAGGTAGCGATCCATTATGGAAAAGGGCAACAGCGAATTGAGGGTGTAGAAAGATTTGTATTTAGCCATTGGTCATTGGTCATTGGTCATTAGTCATTAGTTATTAGCCATAGACGCGCTAGCGGTGAGGGGTCGCAGTCTTGGACGCCACATGCTTTATGCCGGGAGACCCGTCCACCGCAGTGGCTCCGCTTCCCGTCACGATTGCGAACCCCCGAACCCGTAGACGCGCACAGCGCGGCTTCTCGTAGAGTAGGGCTTCCCGCAGGGTAGGACAAAGGACAAAGGACGAATGACTAAACCTGAAAATTATCGCCCAAATAGTATTGCCGCACCAAGGGATTTTGATAGAGTTCGTCTGCATTGCCAGCAGCGAGGATTTGACCTTCGCGCATGATGTAGGCTCGATCTGTAATGGCAAGGGTTTCGCGGACGTTGTGATCTGTGATTAAGATCCCCATATGGCGATCGCGCAATTTTTCGATAATATGCTGAATTTCCGAAACTGCGATTGGGTCAACTCCCGCAAAAGGTTCATCTAAAAGTAAAAATTTCGGTCCTTCCCTACCAGCTGCTAATGCTCTTGCCAATTCTGTCCGGCGTCGCTCACCTCCCGATAATTGAATTCCTTTGCTATTAACCACTTTTTCCAAACGAAACTCTTGCAATAATGTTTCCAACCGCTTTGGCCACTCCCAACGTGGCACATTAGTTTGCTCTAGCACCAACAGAATATTATCCCGCACTGACAGCTGCCGAAAAACACTCGCTTCCTGTGCTAGATAACCAATGCCCAATCGCGCCCTTTTATGCATTGGCAGTGAAGTAATATTATCGTGATCTAGCCATACAGTTCCCCGCTCGGGTTTTTCCAGACCTGTGGCTATGTAGAAAGTCGTTGTTTTACCAGCACCGTTCGGGCCAAGTAATCCGACAATTTCACCTTGGGCAACAGAAAGGTTGACGCGATTGACAACCGCTCGCCTGCCATAAGATTTGTGAATATTCTCTAGGACAATTTTCACTTTCTTTGCCCTTTGTTGTTGGTTGTTGGTTGTTGGTTGTTGATTGTTGATTGTTAGTTGTTGGTTGCTTTTGGGTAATTTTTAACTACTAACTACTAACTACTAACTACTAACTACTAACCACTAACTACTAACCACTAACTACTATCCACCAACCATCAACACTCTTAATTAGAGCGTTGAAAAGGAGCTGTCGCTGGCGCTGGTGAAGTAGCTTGGTTCACTTGGCTATCGTTAACTATGTAGATAGATTCTACCTGACGACCAGCTTTAGGTTGAACAACAAATCGTCCGTTGTCAATCAAATATGTTACCGTCTCACCCCGGATACTATTGCCGCCCTGTTGCAAAACATACACGTTCCCACTTAGAACTATGCGGCGTTCTTTGCTGAAATATTGGGCTTGGGCGGCTGTAGCCTGAATTCCTCGGGCTGCATACACCATTTGCACATTACCACGAGCGGTTGCCACTTGTGTTTTGGCGTCGTATTCTTGTATGTCCGATTTAATCTGGATGGGGCGATTTTCTCCTGATGTTTGTCCTGATGTTTGTGCTGTAGCAATTTGTAGCTGATTGGGGAATGCGATCGCACCTAAAAATGCAGCTGGCAGCATCAACGCTAATGCAGCGCGACGTATCGAAAATAGAGGCAATTGATACCAAGGCATCATAGCAATTTGGGATTTAATATTTTAGCTTGTATTCTAATTATCTCAACTACTTGAGTATGTCAGGATAGCTACTTGCTGAGAATAACTGACGTTTGCCTCAAACTTAAGGTTTCACTACCAACAAAAAAGGGGCATGAGGCAATGGGCATAGGAAAAATCAGTACTTCAATTCCCGATACCCTATTCCCCGATCCCTATTCCCCGATCCCTATTCCCCGATCCCTATTCCCTATTCCCTAGTCTCATTCTCTCGCACAATCTTGGGCAAGGGCAAAGCTTCATCTTCACCCAAGTTCATAGTCGCAATTTTTTCTGGCTCTGTTTGTTGTAATGTTCGCAATAATGCGACACTCTGATTCAATAACTCATCTACATCTATGCCACCGTAAACGGATGGGTAACGACGCAGGCGATTGCTGCCTTCTCCGAGCAAGATTGTAGCACCTCGCCAGTTACGATTACCCAGATGATATAGCGCTACGGCAATTTGTAAAATTCCTTGATAAAAGGTTTTTTCTGGCTCTGTTGCTTCTATCCACAGAGCCTCTAAGGTATCATGACAGTCATAGAATTCCCCAGCATTAAACTGCTCTATACTTTGCCAAAATTGCTGGGGCAGGTCATCAGTCATTAGTTATGAATTAGTTATCAATGAATGAATTGCCTTGTTTTGATCTACCAGTTACCAGTGGACAATTACCTGGCCACTGTTTACTGGTTACTGTTCACTGATTCGGTCAACCCATGCCATCTCGCACTTGTTTGATTGTTTCTAGAGAAATTTCTTGTTTGTCTCCAGCAAATTCATTATCTGGGGTGAGGAATAACATGCAGTGGCACTCTTTACGCTCCCGCATTGGTACGCAGGGACAGTTCCAATAAGCAGCGTTCACCTCAGCTTCTTTGTCTTCGTAGTGGCGACAGGGGCATAAAGGAGATCCGAGTTCATCTTTGTGTTTGGCAAGTCCTTCGATTACCACTGCGGTTACAGAAGGTTCAGAACAGAAGTATGTTCCAGTGCGCTTAGCATATTGTTCGGAAAAATGCCGCATTGCTTCTAAATTCTTGTCGCTGGATTTTGAGTTTACTTCTGGTGAGATCATAGGGACGGCTACTCATAATTTACACATTTCTTTGCATTGTACCGCAGCCTTAGTAAGCTATTACTGGGGAGAATCCCCCCTTTTGTTAGCCGCTCCAAATTAGCTATATTTCCTCAAATACTCGTCTGTTCAGCTTTCTGGGATCGCCAACAGCAAGAAGCATAGTTGTTAACTTTTGTAATTTATAGGCATTGGAATTATGAATACATGAAATTTGAATCAACTATGAACTAAAGGTTTGTTGTAGTTGAGTTTCCAGTTTTTGTTCTGATTGCAGAACTATACCAGGACAATCTCTATTCACTACTGCTTGTTCTTGTGGTGCTTGCAGACTTTGCCACAATACCCAACGACTACCATCAGGAAGCGAGGAGAGAGTTAAGGGGTTTTGTGTCAGCCAAATCAAGGGGTAGCTTGTAGGAAGGGGATTGGTAGCATCTTCGCTAAAGTTAGTTGCTGCCAGGGTTTCCATCATAACGCGATCGCCTTTAACTAAACCAGTAGATGCTGTCCACAGTTGCACCTGCATTTGCTGTCGCTGTGCATAAAAATACAGCGAAGCTGCGGCAATTACTGCTTGTTCAAAGTTGGATTCTTCCCAGTTAGCGCTGCTATCAAGGGCGATAACTGTTTCGTGACCAGCAGTAACAATTTCTAACTCTCGCACTCGTAATTCTCCGTAGCGAGCGCTAGTGCGCCAGTGGATCAGACGCATGGGATCGCCAATGCGGTAAGGACGTAGCGATCGCACAAGTCCTTCATTTGCCGTCTGCAAGGGTTTGCCACGGGGATCGCCATTGAGGCTATCATCTTGCCCAATTCTATCAATGAGGGGACAGTTGACCAGAGGTAAGACTGGAGGATACACTATCGCTCTCGCTGCACAGTCACGCTGGCGACGACACCAAAACAATCCCAAAGGCGCACCACTTCCGAGTTCGACTGTATGCCAGCGATAGACACCCCGTCGTTGGGTAGGGTAGTAGTATACCCAACGGTAACTGTTTTGGGGTGGAATAGTTTCTATTGCCGCCTGTTGTGGTTTTCCCAAGACAAAGGGAAGTATATCTGCGACTTGCAACAAGTTCACAGATTGCTTGGTGGTATTGACAATTTCTAATTCAACCATCAAATTATCCCCAGCTGTGACTGACTCGATGGGACGGCGATTGACAACTAAACCAAACAGCGATCGCGGTGGTAAGACAGATGCTATGCCCAATAAAGCAAAACTGACCCCACTAATAGCATAAAGCCAGCCAGCCATCGTATTGATACCAGCCCCAAAAAAACAAATGGCAATTCCCATCAGTACCCAACCACTGTATGCAGGAGTAGAAGCACGGATTTCTAGCCAAGTGGTAATGCGTTTGATAATTTTCATAGCTTTGTTGTTTGTTGTTTGTTGGTTGTTGTTTGTTGGTCGGAAAACTCCAAACAACCAGCAACTATCAACCAACAACTAATTTTTAACCTACCAATGCCTGAAATTCACATTACCTAAGGGTTTTCCTGAAGAGTTGATGAAGATAATCTTTTAAATAGGTAGATTAACTGAGAAGATTTACAATCTAAGAAAGTCTAAGGTTTACTTTGTCGATTTTCAAATTAAGTTAAACCTTTGCTCTGAAATTTAAATGTCATTTATATTTGCCAGGGGAAACGCTAATGGACGAAGAAATAACGTCCCAGATTTTGACTTCCAAGTTACCGCATCTACCGCTACCACCACCGCCCAAGAATATATTGCGGGAAAGAATAGAACCAACACAGAAAAAGGTTATTTCTATTCAGCAGATGGTTCGCGATGCCTATACTCAAAAAGCCTCTGATATTCATATTCGTGTTGGTGAGATTTCCAGATTTCGGATTCGGGGTCAAATGGTGACATATCAATCTGGAGAGACAGTTACACCAAAAATTTTTGAAGGGTATCTATCAGAAATCCTCACTCCATTTCAGCGTCAGCATTTTGCCGAAAACAAAGAACTAGATGCAGCTATTTTTTATCCAGAGTTTTTGCGCTGTCGTGTCAACTGTTTTGAAACTTTGACTGGCGGAGCAATGGTATTAAGGCTAATTACACTCGAAGTGCCTTCGATTGATAATTTAGGTTTGCCGCTTGTTCTCAAAGAAATTATTAACAAAAAACAGGGATTAATATTAGTCACAGGTTCAACTGGTGCGGGTAAATCTACCACCCAAGCGGCAATGATTCGCTATCTCAACGAGACAGTTCAGAAACACATTATTACCATTGAAGATCCAATCGAATACATTCACTCCTCTCAAAAAAGTTTAATCAGTCAGCGGGAAGTGGGGTTGCATACCCATGGATTTCATCAAGCTTTGCGATCGGCGTTGCGGGAAGATCCGGATGTAATATTAATTGGGGAAATGCGCGATCGCATGACCGTGGATACTGCCATCAAAGCAGCACAGACTGGTCACTTAGTTATCGGAACGTTACATACAAAAAATGCGATCGCCGCTATTAATCGCTTGCTCAATATTTATAATCCTGATGAGCAAGCAGCTGCAAAAATACAAATCCTCGACTCACTAGTCGCTGTCATTGCCCAAATTTTGCTGCCTACAACAGATGGAAAGCGCACGGCGGCTATGGAAATTTTGATTAATACACCCGCCATGCAAGATTTCCTACTCAAAGGTGAAGAAATAGAAGCCTTCCAACTAATGGAAAATAGTACCAATGAAGGGATGCAAATTATGAATCAAGCCCTCTGTCAGTTGATGCTATCTGGTCAAATTAGTATTGAAGATGCCGTCAATGTTTCACCAGATGTTGGTGACTTGCGGCGTCGCGCCCGCAATGATGGGATCAATCCATCTCATTCTAGCCGTCGAGATTTTTATACTAGTTACAATTACAACCCCCGGTAACTAGGAGTTAGGTATACCCCTGTTCACATGTCTGTCTCAGAAATGGATTTTTCTTGGTGTCTATGTACCTTTGTGGTGAAAAAAATCATTTTTGAACCACTAAGACACTAAGACACAAAGGTAAAGCAAATGAATATGCTTTGGGCTGATAATACTGAATAGGTGCAAGATATAAGCCAATAAAAAAAATTCTGGGGTCAGGTCTTAAAAAATATAATTTATGGATGATAAATTGATGATGTGATGCACCCGATAGGGAGAATATTTCTTCTGACAAAATTCAAAATGAGATAAAAATAGCTTCGTCTTTATCCCATCCAGCACCCTGACAAAAGCCATCTACCCAAGAAGCAAGTTTACAGGCTTGATTTGTAGGTGCTAAATTAAACTGATCTTTAAAGTTTGTTTGTGGTATGGTCGCAAGCTTGCCTTTGCTTCCTACATCACTAGCAACCACTACAGATGGTAAAAGCTGCCTGTCACCTTCCACTTTGCTGGCAAAAACTACTGATGCCACAGGTTTGCTATTGTTTTCAGTTGTGCGAATCACTGTTGGTGCTAATATAGGCTTGCCGTTACTTTCTGGCTTGTAAATCACTGCTAGTGCAGGCTTGCCGTTGCTTTCAGCTTTCCTAATTACTGTTAGCAATGGCGTAGGCTTACCCTTACTTTCTGACTTGTGAATCACTACTAGTGTTGGTACAGACTTGCTGTGATTTTTCACTTCGGTAGTAGCTGTACTCGCAACCAACGATTTGCTATTGGCTGTGTTACGCCTGACAACAACTCCGTTAGTTTCTAAACGTCTTTCAGATAGGTGCAAACCTGATGATGAAAGTGCAACTTGAAGCGTAGGATTAGCTTTCCCGTTAGTTTGTTTTTCGGAAAGTATCCTTTTTAAATGAGAGTTGATTTGATTGTGATGTGCATCTGCATCATAATTATCTTGATTATCTTCTTCGATTAAATGCAATTTTTCTTCAGGATTGAAATTAAGACCTAAAGCTGCAACTATTTGGTCGGGATTGTTATTCAGTTCCGAAAGAAAAGGAAGAATCTGATCCAGCTGGGGTTCTAAAACTGACAGAGTTGCCAAAATAAAACCAGAGGAAGGTCGGCGTTGACCATCATAGGTTCCCCATATTCGCATTTTTACCAGCCAAGGACGATTTTTATAATAGTATTCCACCCACTTTAGTTTTAAAGATTCACGCAGCTGCTGAATATTCATCGGATATCTCGCTTCAGTTAACAAGAGTGCAGGCCTCTCTATAGGCTATTAATAAACCTCTTATCCTTGCGGATGAAACCGATAATAGAGCATCTTTGTAACTCTTTGATTGTTTAGTAGATGCTTTTCAACCACCAAAGGCACTTCACTGGGATGGACGCCACTATACCAAACCATATCTGGTAGCACCAGTACCATCGGTCCATTGCCACATTGTCCCAAACAGCTGCTACCTGTTACCGTCACTTCAGGGATAGATATAGCTTCAAAAGCTACTAATACTTTAGCAGCGCCTTGCTTGCGGCAAGTGCGATTTTGGCAGACGCGGACGCATCGAGGATAAACAGGAGGTGTTACAGGTGAGTTTGATGATTTAGAAATACTGTTCATTTGTTAACAGTCCATAGTCAAGAGTCAATAGTCCATAGTCAAGAGTTTTTGACTCATGACCATTGACTAATGACTAATAATTATTCTGGTGAAAGTCCTTTTGATTGTAGCCATTCACGGTTAAAGATGCGTGACTGGTAACGGGAACCACTATCACACAAAATAGTGACAATAGTATGTCCTGGTCCCATTTGTTTTGCTAAAGCAACAGCTGCGGCGACGTTGATTCCTGTAGAACCGCCCATAAACAAGCCGTCTTTCCGCAGCAGTTGATAAACTACCCGTAGGGCTTCTTTGTCATCTATCTGGATGGCATCATCAGCTGGTGCGCCTTCCATATTTGCAGTGACACGGCTATTACCTATGCCTTCAGTGATGGAATTGCCCTCTATTTTGATGTCACCAGTTTTGATATAGCTATATAAACCACTACCCATCGGATCGGCAACTACGCATTTAATCTCTGGATTCTTTTCTTTCAGGAACATAGACACACCTGCATATGTGCCCCCAGTTCCGGTTGATGTAACCCAAGCGTCAATTTTACCGTCTGTTTGTGCCCAAATTTCTGGCCCTGTAGTTTCGTAGTGGGCGTGACGGTTCGCTAAGTTATCAAACTGATTTGCCCAAATGGCGTTTTCCATCTCAGCAGCTATTCTGCCAGATAGCTTGACGTAATTGTTGGGGTCTTTATAAGGTACAGCAGGCACGGGACGGACTTCTGCCCCTAATACTCTCAAGGCATCCATCTTTTCTTGCGACTGGGTATCAGGAATGATAATCAAGCATTTGTAGCCTTTGGCATTGCAAATATGTGCCAGTCCAATGCCAGTATTGCCAGCTGTTCCTTCTACAACAGTACCACCCGGTTTAATCAAGCTTTTTTTTTCCGCATCTTGAATAATATAAAGTGCCGCGCGGTCTTTGACGGAACCACCAGGATTGAGAAATTCTGCTTTACCGAGAATTTCGCAGCCAGTTTCTTCGCTAAAGCTGTTTAACCGAATTAATGGCGTGTTGCCGACAGTGCCTACAAAGCCGTTCTTGATATCCATTTTAAATTTACCTATGTTCTTCTTATAAAAATTCTTACTTATAGCGGTGCTGGGATCTAAGCTCAATTCATCCCTAAATTCAAATCATTGTCTGGACAGTCTCTCAAACAAAAAGAGCGATCGCCCTACTATATAGAGCGATCGTCTAGATCTTATCAATTCCAAAAATTTATTAGCCTACTACAGCTAGTTTTAATCTTTCGCAACGTTAATACGTGAATTCTACAAAAGATTTTACTTTGTGTCTTAGTGTCTTTGTGGTTAAAAAGACATTATTTTTCACCACAAAGACACTAAGACACAAAGGTAATAATTCATTCCCAAAATATAAAAAATCTCACCTCCATAATGAAGGTGAGGTTCTTTAACTAAGTAAAATTACTTATTGGGTTGAGGAGTCATCCGTAGATAAGGCTTGACTTCCTGATACCCTTTGGGGAATTTCTCCTTCAGCACTTCTGGATCTTTCAGTGAGGGGACTATAACGCAATCATCACCATCTTTCCAGTCAGCTGGTGTAGCAACGCTGTAATTATCAGTCAGTTGCAACGAATCAATCACCCGCAGAATTTCATCAAAGTTGCGTCCGGTGCTGGGGGGATAAGTCAAAGTCAGACGCAGTTTCTTGTTGGGGTCGATGATAAACACTGTCCGCACAGTTACGCTGGCGTTGGCGTTGGGGTGAATCATGTCGTAAAGGTCAGAAACTTTACGATCTGCATCTGCCAGAATTGGGTAGTTAAGGGTGGTGCTTTGTGTTTCTTCGATATCACCAACCCAGCCTTTGTGTGATTCAACGTCATCAACGCTGAGGGCTATGACTTTGACATTACGCTTGTCAAATTCTGGCTTGAGTTTGGCAACGACACCTAACTCAGTGGTGCAAACAGGTGTGTAGTCTGCGGGGTGGGAGAACAGCACTACCCAGCTGTCACCTGCCCATTCATAAAAATCGATGTCGCCGTGTGTAGAGGCTTGGGTAAAATTCGGGACTGTATCACCTAGATGGAGAGCCATGATTTAAATTCCCTGCAAATCAACAAAGTATACGTATCCTATTTTGCCATGATGGCATAAAACACCGGTTCTCCGATAGGGCTATTGTGGTTCGCAACAAAATTTTAGGTAGCGAAATCAAAATTCAACCCACATAGAGTTAAAAAATTAGTAGCTTTAAAAGCTTTAATAGCTTTTAAAGGAAGAATATTTACGGTGCTGAATCTCTAGATATTCTAGTATTTTTTAATGCAAAATTTGCCTGCCGAAATTCATTTCTTGGAACTTGTAGTTATAACTAGTCTTATTGGGCACCACAGATTCCTTGAGTTCAACACCAATGTCAGCTATTCACCTGAAAAATGACTTTCTAAATCTAAATTTTTACTTAATATTTGGACTGGCGATCGCACCTACTCTCAGATATGCAGCTTTTACATTATTTATGTCTTGCTTTTGCCACGATCCTGAGCAATGCAGATTTGAGACACCTCTTGCTCTATTCCTGTAACTGTACCAGGGGCGATCGCTAAGGAAGAGAACTGGGGTTATTGCTGGTTGTCATGTAGTCCTAGGTGAATTAAATTTGGTCAATAGTCACTAGTCAAAAAACTCTAGACTATTGACTATTGACTATTAACTATTAACTAAAATAAATCCAAATCAGTGACTGCACCAAGACTGCTAGAAGATACCAATTTGGCATACTTAGCCAGCACACCAGTAGTGTAACGGGGTGGACGGGGTCGCCAAAGAGCGCGACGACGAGCTAATTGTTCATCAGATACGTGCAGGTGCAATAAACGAGCATGAGCATCAATAGTGATCGTATCGCCTTCTTCTACTAGAGCGATCGCACCTCCAACCGCCGCTTCTGGTGCAACGTGCCCAACGACCATACCGTAAGTACCGCCGGAGAAACGCCCATCGGTGATTAACCCCACACTATCACCCAAACCTGCACCGATAATTGCTGAAGTGGGAGCGAGCATTTCCCGCATACCGGGGCCGCCCTTGGGGCCTTCGTAGCGAATGACAATCACATCACCCCTGTTGATTTTCTTTGCCAGAATCGCCTCTAAACAAGATTCCTCTGATTCAAAAACTCGTGCTGGCCCAGTAATTTTAGGAACTTTTATACCAGTGATTTTTGCTACTGCTCCCTCTGCTGCCAGATTCCCTTTCAGGATAGCTAAATGTCCTTGAGAATACATCGGGTTGAGCCAAGGGCGAATCACATCTTGGTTTGGTGATGGTTCATTGGGTACGTCCGCCAACACTTGTGCAATAGTTTCACTACTTATGGTGAGGCAATCTCCGTGCAGTAAATCATGCACAAGTAGCATTTTCATGACCTGGGGAATACCACCAGCTTTGTGTAAATCTGTAGCTACATACTTACCGCTAGGTTTTAAATCGCACAATACAGGAACGCGCGACCGGATACTTTCAAAGTCATCGAGGCTTAGTTCTACACCAGCAGCGCGGGCGATCGCCAAAAAATGCAACACGGCATTTGTGGAACCACCCACCGCCATAATCACAGAAATTGCATTTTCGATAGATTTGCGGGTGATAATCTGACGGGGTAAGATTTGCTTACGAATTGCTTCTACTAATACAAATGCCGATTTTTCTGTGCTGTCGGCTTTTTCTGAATCTTCTGCTGCCATTGTTGAAGAATAGGGCAAACTCATCCCCATTGCTTCAAATGCACTAGACATGGTGTTAGCTGTGTACATTCCCCCGCACGAACCTGCACCAGGACAGGCACGGCGTTCAACTTCTAATAACTCATCCTCGTCGATTTTCCCGGCACTATATTCGCCTACCGCTTCAAAACAACTGACGACGGTTAAGTCGCGTCCGTTGTAGTGTCCGGGTTTAATCGTACCGCCATAAACAAAGATGGCGGGAATGTTCATCCGGGCGATCGCAATCATTGCTCCTGGCATATTTTTATCGCAACCGCCGATCGCCAGCACTCCATCCATACTTTGTCCGTTGCAAGCTGTTTCGATGGAGTCGGCAATTACTTCTCGCGACACCAAGGAGTATTTCATCCCCTCGGTTCCCATCGAAATGCCATCGCTAATCGTAATTGTGCCGAATATTTGCGGCATCGCGTTGGCGTTGTTGATGCCTATTTCTGCCCTTTGTACCAGTTTGTTGATCCCCATATTGCAAGGGGTGATGGTGCTGTATGCGTTAGCAATCCCAACAATTGGTTTAGTAAAATCTTGATCTTGAAATCCAACGGCACGCAACATGGCACGATTGGGCGATCGCTGCACTCCCTGGGTGACAACTCTGCTTCTGAGATTTTCTGACATTTTGATTTCCTTAGACTCCTGAAATGCTTCTGTAGGAGCATCATAGATAGAAATTTTTCATATGTCCAATATATATTTATTCATAATTGAAACTTTTAAAATATCAAAACTATGGAACTACGACACCTGCGTTACTTTATTGCCGTAGCGGAGGAACTGCACTTTAGTCGAGCTGCTGAACGACTGCACATAGCCCAACCGCCTTTAAGCCAGCAAATTCAACAACTCGAAGCAGAATTAGGAGTGGAATTATTTCATCGCAAAACCAAGCGACAGGTACAACTGACGGAAGCAGGAAGAGTATTGTTACGTGAGGCTTATCAACTGCTAGCACAGCTGGAACAGGCAATTGAGTTAACGCGCCGCACGGGTAGGGGAGAAACAGGACAATTGCAGGTAGGGTTTGTTAGTTCTGTCACCTATAACGTGCTACCTGCGATCTTGCAAGCCTTCCGCCAAAAGTTTCCCGAAGTGGAATTAGTATTGCAGGAATTAACGACAGCAGAACAGGAGGTGGCGCTACGCAATCAACACATCCAAGTCGGCTTTGTGCATCCTCCTTTAGAAGATGATACCTTCAGTTGGAAATGTATTCAGCAAGAAAATCTGGTTGTAGCTTTGCCTGCAACCCATCCTTTAGCGAAACAAGAACGAATTGCAGTGCGATCGCTAACGGATGAATTGTTTATTTTATTCCCCCGCCATCTAGGAATTGGACTTTACGACAAAATAGTTGCTCTGTGTCAGCAAAGTAACTTTACACCGAAAGTTGCACAAGAAGCTATCCAAATGCAAACTATCATTGGACTAGTTTCTGCTGGAATGGCAATTGCAATTGTGCCGTCTTCTTTGCAAAATCTTCAGCGTATGGGTGTAGTGTATCGAGCGATCGCACAAGCAACACCGTTAGTAGAAACAGCAGTGATGTGGCAACCACAGAAAGAAACACCAGTACTGCGGCAATTTCTCACAGTTGTCGAGAGGGTTTGTGGTTGATTAATTTAGATGCGATCGCTAATTTAGTTACCGTTAAAACTACTTATATGTGAATAGTGATGTGGAGCATATTTTAAGAGTAGCAAAAAACTCGCGAAGAATTATTCAACTTAATAGGTAATTAACCAGAGTTGTTTAATCCAAATCAGAATTGAGTGACTGTTACGTTAATCCCAGAATCTAGTTGTTTGGGAGTCTGGAAATACTCTATTTGAGTATGTTGAGGAGTTGGATTATTTTTTTGCTTTTCGCATTCCTCCAAAATACGACCTAGATTGTTAATTAACTCAAGCGGATCAATCTTTTGGCATCCTTGCTCGCGTACCACTGAAATTGAACCTGAAGTTTGTTGGAGATGATGATTTCGGTTAATGACATTAACCCAGTTACCATTAATCGTGACTGGTTGGGTTATCAAAGAAGCAGCTTGTTGATTGCCAGATTCTTTGGCAGGACGAACATTTGTTTGGTCAGCATAGGCATTCGGAGTCACACCAAGCGCACCAATCATAACGATCAAAGCTAGGAGCAACAATTTCATAAATTAAAGACCTCAAAGTTAATTAAATGCCTACTATTAATTTTGGCTTCTAAAACTTCAAGGCGCATCAGCGTAAATATCTGCGTAAAAATTAACCGTTATATTTTTAAAGATAGCGCGATTGTAATGGGTGAACGTTGGCGAGAAACTTGTGCAGCTATAAATGTAACTTCCTAACACTTGATTGTACTAATTGCGAATGCAGCCCCTCAAGTTGCAGATGCCCTAGCAGCGTTATTGCGTTTCAAGTTATCTATGCACTGAGGCGATCGCCAATTAAAACTCTATCGATAATTTCATCCCTAAGATAGAGGAGATTATTCTCTACACAGGTTTTCATCTTTACTTAATGGCTTCTACAGTAAAAAATTTTGCATCATCAAGTCAGTTAGCGATAGATGCTGCACAAAAGCTGTAGCTTCATAGATTTTGGAGCAGTAAAGAACAAAAAATTGAGAAATAATTATGGCTACACCGCCCTGAAGTTTTACTCCCCAGAAATACAAGAGAAACACATCTGTACTTATAAACAAAGTTGTCTGTATATTTTAACAGATTGTATTAATTTATACTAATGATGCTCGCAGCCATTTGTACCATATTTGAAGGTGATTATCACTACGGTGTAGGAACTTTAGTTAACTCTCTTTATAACCACGGTTTTCGCGGTGTAGTTTGGGTAGGGTATCGCGGAGCTTTGCCACCTTGGGCTAATTCTCTCAGAAATGGTCAGGCTTATCAAGAGTTTTCTGTTGCTGAGGATTGTGTCATTCGATTTGTTGAGTTAACCACCTCAAAGTTTTTCTCTAATTACAAGCCCGATTTTATGCTGCAACTTTGGGAAAATTACTGCCCAGAAGTTGAAGCATTATTTTATTTTGACCCTGATATTGTTAATAAAAGTCCTTGGGATTTTTACGTAGAGTGGGTTAGTCGTGGTATTACCCTATGCGAAGATGCCTACGATTATATGCCCGCCAATCATCCTTATCGACTTGCTTGGAAAGAACTTGCTGAACGCTACGGTTTTGTTTGCCATCGCGAACTAGACCGATATTACAATTCTGGCTTTATTGGGCTGAAGCAAAACCAGAAGTCCGTACTTGAACTATGGCAGAAATTACTAGAAACCTTTGAGTCCGCAGGATACATCAAGCTCAGTGATTTCCTTCTTGCTTTAGGGCGTTATCCCTATTTCCAAAGCGATCAATGCGTCCTTAACTTGGCACTGATGTTGTCTTCTCCTGAACCATTGAGTACTGTCAGTAAAATGGGAATGGATTTTGGTGGCGTTACTGTAAACATTATGTCTCATGCATCAGGAGGGCAGATAAAACCCTGGCGAAAACAACTTATTTTCCAAGCTTTAAGAGGTGCACCTCCAAGTTTGACAGATAAAGCTTATTGGCAACACACTCAGGCACCAATTCGACTTTATTCTCAATCCTATTACTTCCGCAAAAAAATTGCTCTTCGTTGTGCTGCTGCGATTGGGCGTTTTATCCATCGCGCCTATTAGGAATTATCTATGTTGCTGTTCCATTACCATCCAGTCTAAGGTAGCATGGCGTTGGAACAGGCTTTGACTGCTCCTGCTTCTTGGATTGTTACACCGTAGAGTAAAAGCTTTTCGGTTAGTGTAGTTTTACCCGCGTCTGGGTGAGAAATAATCGCAAAGTTACGACGGCGATCCACCTCTTAAGATTTATTCTTCAGCGCTGTCAAACAAGTAAAAAGTAAAAAGATAAAAGTAAAAAGAAATCCTCATATATAAATCTAGGGGCTTGAAACAAGGACATCTTTATGTTTCTCCATCAATAAATTCACTCTCTTGTATCCTTTTGAGATCAAGACAAAAAGAAATATTCTTCTTTCTTTTACCTTTTTACTTTTGACTTTTAACTTAAAAGATGGTCAAGTTATGTTTAAATATGTATTATTAACTATTTTATCTGTATTTATTGTTACTTTTAATACTACTGTCTTTGCCCATCAAGTGAAAACAACAGCGCAAGTAGGTGCAACTCTCCATATTGAACCAAATGATACTCCTAGATCCGGAGAACCTACAACAGTTTGGTTTGCCCTCACCCGTAAAGGTGGTAAGGTGATTCCACTGGCAGAGTGCAATTGTCAGTTAGCTGTTTACGCTGAACCTTATGCCTCTGGAGAACCACCACTTTTGGAACCAACTTTAGAATCAGTCTCGGCAGAGCGTTATCAAGGAATACCTGGAGCGAAATTTACATTCCCCAGACCAGGAACTTATCAGCTACATTTGCGTGGTGAATCAACAGCACAAGCAAGTTTTAAACCATTTAATTTGAAATTTAATGTTACTGTAGCAGCAGGAAAATCAGTACGAGAAAATACACAAGATTTACAAGATATTAACCAGAACATTCCCAACACACAAACTAGGACAGCGCTACCGTGGGCGATCGCTGGTTTTGGTTTGATAACAATTGGTTTTTTATTCTTTTTAGTGCAACGAGTTAATAGGAATAGGGATAGTAGTTAGTGGTTAGTAGTTAGTGGTTAGTAGTTAGTGGTTAGTAGTTAGTGGTTGGTTGTTATTCTCCCACTCTCCCACTTCCCTACTCTCCTACTCTCCCCACGTACCCTAATCCCTAGTCCCTACTTATGTCGCTGTTTATGCCACTGCCATGCATGGCTAATAATTTCTTCTAAGGATGAATATTGTGGTTGCCAGCCTAAGATTTTTCTAGCTTTGTCGCTACTACCAATCAGAACAGGTGGATCGCCAGGACGGCGATCGCACTCTGTGACTTTAATATCCGCACCCGTTACATGTTTGGCTGTATCAATAACTTCTTTAACAGAGAAACCATTACCATTTCCTAAATTAAACACTCCGCTGTCGCCGCCTTTCAATAAATATTCCAAGCCCAAGACATGAGCATCAGCCAAATCATTAACGTGTATGTAATCTCTAATACAAGTACCATCGGGAGTGGGGTAATCAGTGCCGAAAACTGATATAGATTCGCGTTTACCCAAAGCAGTTTGCAGAACTAAGGGAATTAAATGAGTTTCTGGGTTATGGTCTTCCCCTAACAAACCACCGGGATCGGCTCCAGCGGCGTTGAAATAGCGGAAAATTACTGATTTAAAATCATAGGCGGCATCAAAATCAGAGAGAATTCGCTCTACCATCAGCTTGGTGGCGCCGTAGGGATTGATCGGATTTTGGGGATGGTCTTCTGGAATAGGTATGACCTCGGGGACTCCATAAGTTGCACAAGTAGAAGAAAATACAAATTTATTTACAGAGGCTGCTAGCATCGCTTCTAGGAGGGTCAGAGTGCCTAAGACATTGTTGCGATAGTATTTAGCAGGGTCGGTAACTGATTCTCCCACATAGGCGTAGGCAGAAAAGTGCATCACAGCCGCAATTTCACGACTTTGAAATAACCGATCCAGTAGTGAGCGATCGCTTGTATCACCTACTACCAACTCTACTTTTAAAGCTGTTTCTACCAAGTCACGATGTCCATACACTAAATTATCGAGAATTACGACCTCATACCCAGATCGCAGCAAAGCAAGCACAGCATGGGAACCAATATATCCAGCCCCTCCCGTTACCAAAATTGTAGGCTTTTCAGGCGACATTGTTTTTCCTTTTGCTTACATAACTACTTCATTAAATTAATTTACCTGAACCAAATTACTGATCTAGAAAATTACAAATACTGCGGTCAGTTGAAAAATTTTGCTCTAAAATCACTACGACGGTGGTCTTTGTGTGAGGGGGAGCCACCCCCGTGCGGAGATATCCTCCGCTTTTGGGGAGTGGCGTTATGAGGAATTTGAGGTCAGATAACAGTGCTATTACTACTTATTTGACGCTAAAATAACTCAAATGCCCAAAATTGCTAGGCTGACCGCACCAGAAGATTTGAGAGTAAATTTATGTTTGTACTATTAAGCCGGGCTCTTCTTTGGCTGCTTCTTTTAGCGGTTTTAGTCTCTTTGTTCCAAAGATATTACCCCACAGGAACTTTTGTAGGGCGATTGTTCTTGGTCATTTTTCTGATGCTCGTCTTGTTGTGGTTTGTTAACCCTAATGAGCCAGCGATCGCCGCATTGTGGGAGGTAATATCATTTCCGCTCAAGCCTCTAGGAGCATCGATTTTGCTGTTGCTGTTTGCTGCTCAGAAAATCAAAGGCGGAGGAATAGACAAACCAGGAGGTATGTATCTTGCTTGGGCCTTAACGATTCTGCTTTTGGCTAGTACGCCAGCTGTAGCCTACTTTCTGGTTCGGTCGCCGATCGCCAAGATTGATAATTCTGACCTAGCCTTCATAACTACACCTACATCGGGGGTACTGGTGGCATTCAAACAAGACCCTAATGTAGAGAGCATATCAGATATGGCGGGTGATGGGGCGATCGCGCAACTGGGATTAAATTCTATGGACGCGAGAATCGCACCTTATTTGTTGCAAACTCCAGCGGAAATTGCCAGACGTGGGTTGCGGTTGGAAGATTTTATACCCAATGCCGAAACTCTGGCACTTACAACGCGAGTATGGGAAAGTTATCTCAACCAAATTTACTTTTTCTTGCGTGGTCGACAGGCATATGTTAGCAGAGTAAGATACAAGGACTATTGTCGATAAGTTAATATACTTATCCTGGAATTAGGACTTAAATTCTAGTCAAAGCCATCCGAAAATCTTTATCCAATCATTCTTCCAATACCCTCTTGACAAAAGTGCAGTTTTATCTGTGGTAAATTGACAGCCATAAGGCTAAAAAAGCAGCATCTAAAAAGGCCACAATGCTACATTTGTAGCTGACTGGCCTTGTTTAAACTTTATTTCTATCTGTAGCCAGAGATAGCCAGATTTTGGCGTGCCCAAGATAATATAAGGTATAAAATTGCTGGAATGGCAAAAAGACGACGCCTTGCTATACTTGCTGCTTACCTGCGTCCCCATTGGCGAGAGGCAACATTAGGTATTGTTGCTTTGTTAACTGTCAATGGGCTGGGTGTTTATATTCCTTTATTGATTCGTACTTGCGTTGACAAACTCTCGGGAACATTTAGCTTAAATCAATTATTAAATTACATAGTGCCCATTGTTTTGTTGACTTCGGCAATGTGGCTGATTCGTATGGCCTCCCGCATCTGGATATTTGGTGTAGGGCGTCAGGTAGAATATGAACTGAAACAGCGGATTTTTGAACATTTACTCAAACTAGAACCGTCATATTTTGCGACCAATACCGTAGGTGATTTGATTAGTCGCGCTACAAGTGATGTTGACAATATCCGGCGGTTGTTAGGTTTTGCTGTACTGAGTTTGGCAAATACCCTGTTTGCCTACAGCCTGACACTGCCAGTCATGCTATCTATCAATGTAGAGATGACATTAGCATCACTGGCAGTATATCCTTTTATGTTCTATGTGGTGCATCTGTTTAGCGATCGCCTCCGCAATGAACAATTAGCAGTACAGGATCGACTTTCTGACCTTAGCGATTTAATCCAAGAAGATATCAGCGGCATCGCCCTAATTAAAATTTATGCCCAAGAGGAAAATGAGCGCCGGGCTTTTGCTAAAAAAAATCAGCATCTGCTGCAAGCTAACCTCAAACTAGCGAAAAGCCGAAATACTCTGTTTCCCTTGATTGGCGGACTAGCCAATATCAGTTCGCTAGTCATCATCTTGCTTGGAGCAACGCGGATAGCCTCTGGAATGCTTGATGTTGGTGATTTTGTCGCCCTGCTTCTGTATGTAGAGCGTTTGGTTTTCCCCACCGCCCTATTAGGTTTCACAATCACTGCTTATCAACGAGGTGAAGTGAGTGTCGATCGCATCGAGTCAATTTTAACTGTCACACCCGAGATCAAAGACGAAACAGATGCAATTCATCTACCCACAGAGGAAGTGCAAGGGAAACTGACAGCGAAAAACCTCAGTTACACATATCCTGGTGCTGCTACTCCCGCTTTAGACAATGTCAGCTTTACTATCACACCCGGGGAAACCGTAGCAATTGTGGGAGCCATTGGTTCAGGCAAATCTACCTTGGCAAATGCTTTGCCTCGCTTGTTGGATATCGAACCAGGCCAGTTATTTTTGGATGAGATAGACATTACTAAAATTGCCCTAGCAGATTTACGCAGTGCGATCGCCTACGTTCCCCAAGATAGTTTTCTCTTCAGCACCACCATCAAAAATAATATCCGCTATGGCGATCCCGTCGCCGAACAACAAAAAGTAGAATCATCCGCCAAAAGTGCCCAGATTCACCCAGAAATAATCAATTTTCCCCAGCAATATGAAACCATCGTCGGAGAACGCGGTATTACTCTTTCTGGTGGACAGCGGCAACGCACCGCCCTTGCGAGAGCAATGTTAATTGATGCCCCAGTTTTAATTTTGGATGATGCCCTTTCCAGCGTTGACAATCAAACAGCTACAACAATCTTAAAAAATCTTTCTGGGGGTACAAAACGCAAAACTGTAGTTTTCATCACCCACCAACTGTCCGCTGCTGCCGCTGCTGACCGAATTTTTGTCATGGATAAAGGTAAAATCGTCCAGATGGGTACGCAAATAGAGCTTTTGCAACAACCAGGTCTATACAGAACTTTATGGAGCCAGCATCAGGTAGAGGAATTACTCCATTAAAGGGGACTGGAGATAGGGGATTGGGGAACTCGGGGCCCCCACGACCGCAGGGAGTGGGGATTAGGGGCAATGGGGATTATGGTTCATAACGAATTTAAATTAAAAAACTCTGCGCGACGGCAGTCGCTACAACGGGGGGAACCCCCGCAACGCGCTGCCTCCCCTCTGCGCTTACTCTGCGTGCCTCTGCGTTTAAATAAAGCATTTTTAAACCCACCTTCGTAGGCAAAAAACCTCACAGCCTGCCTTCGCAGGCTTTGTTCGTGCAGCCCCACCCTTCTAGGGTGCAGGATTTCTAAATCAAACTCTTGCAGGCAAAGAAATCCTTGCAGGAGGTTCTAAACTTGCATCTTGCGTACTCTCAATTTCTTCCGATACCAACAATTCTCGAATCAACCTAGCGATCGCTTTTTGCGCCAACTGGCTGGCAATTTGTTGTCCCAAACGCTGCAATCCGGGATTTACCAACATTTGGGCTAGTTGCGGAGCAAGCTGCGTCGGGTCAAAGCCACGAGTTTCGCGGAGAATATTTAATATTCGTTTGATATGCTCCAAGGTTTGTTGTTGCTCATCTGTAGCAGCAGGCGTTTCGTTAATTGCTGTGACACCAACCCGTTCCCGCAGTAGGTATGTGAAGTTGTGCAGAATATTTTTACTCAATGCTTCTACACTTTTCACAAATTCATCCACCAAGCGATCGCGAATGAAAGCACCGCGTTCGGAAGTGAGAAAATCTACCCCTTGATTCAATACCAAATTCAAGTCATAGTCTTGATTGTTACGAGCATTGCGTAACAAGTTTTCCAAGCGGTTCCAGCGGAAACGACCTTCTTTGAAAAGCAGATCCCGCAGCGATGCTCTTAATTCTGGTGCTGGATCGGTTAACAATCGTTTAGCAACGTAAGGATAAGCCTCACTCAAGACTTTGAAGTTGGGGTCAATATAGATAGCGATACCTTCCAGCGTTACCAGAGAACGAATTATCAAAGCGTAGTAGGGAGGTACGCGGAAGGGATACTCATACATCAAAGCCGATAGTTCGTCAGTGATGCTTTTAATGTTCAACTCAGCAACACTAGCTCCCTGAGCATTGGCAAATACTTTGGCAAATGCCGGAATAATCGGCGTTAAATCTGTCTCCGGTGAGAGAAAATCTAACTTGACGTAGTCGTATGCTAAGCCTTCAAAGTCACGGTTAACTACATGAACAATGGCTTCAATTAAACCGTAACGCTGTGGCGGCTTAATCTCGCTCATCATGCCAAAGTCCAGATATGCCAATTTCCCATCGGTGGTGGCTAATAAATTACCTGGGTGAGGATCGGCGTGGAAAAATCCATGTTCCAGCAGTTGTCGCAATGAACACTGCACTCCCACTTCGATTAAATAGCGGGCGTTGATGCCTTGGGCACTAATTTTTTCTGGTTCGGTTAATTTTGTGCCGTTAATCCACTCCATCGTTAAAACGCGACGGTTGGTGTATTCCCAGTAAATTTTCGGTACGTAAACGTCTTTAAGATGACCGTATAACTGATAAAAGCGCTCAGCATTTTCTCCCTCGTGAATGTAGTCCATCTCTTCAAAGATGCGATCGCCTAATTCATCGAGGATACCTACCAAATCGCTGCGGATGCGTTTAAAATTTTTCTGCGCCCATCCTGCTAATTGCCGTAAGATAAACAAGTCAATAGCAATCCGTTCTCGCAAGTCAGGACGTTGGACTTTGACGGCGACTTCCTCACCAGTTTTCAGCTTACCTTTGTATACTTGCCCCAAGGAAGCGGCGGCGATTGGTTCTGGTGAAAGTTCCTCGTAAACCTCCTGTGGAGGTGCGCCTAATTCTTCTTCTATAAATTGATAAGCTATTTCGTTGGGAAAGGGTGGCAACTTGTCTTGCAGCTGGGTAAGTTCCTCTAGGTACACCGGAGGAACTAGATCCGGTCGGGTAGACAATGCTTGTCCGATTTTAATATAGGCAGGGCCTAAATTTGTTAGGATTTCTCGCAAGCGAATTGCTCGGCGACGGTCATTTTTAACGACGACTCCCCGTTTGCTATCCGACCATACACCAAGAGCAAAACTGATCGTTGGTGTCAAAACCGCGATAATGCGTCGCAAAACTTGCAGGGGACGACTTTTATAGTAGGTCTTGATCGCCTGCGGATCGTATCGCAATGCTGCCTCAGGTTCAATTGTGGAACTGACCAGCCCTCTATGTCCTTGAGCTTCTTCTAGTGCTGGTAAACTCACAACAGATGCTTTAGCACCATTGTCCGGTACTACTTCATAATCAACTTCCAGGGAAGTAGGGGAAACTGTTTTTGCATTCATGAGCTTACCACCGCATCGGAGCTATTATGTTAAGTATTGTAACAATTTGTTGAGAGAGTAGGTTTCTAAAAAAAGGCATAAACCAAAATAAGACAGCTATCCTGGAGGCAGAAGGAGCACCCCGGCAGGAAGCAGAAGGTAGAAACTGGGAGAAAGCCCAAAGAAAGAGCAAGGCAATAATTTTCATTAGTACTGTAATTTACAGTTCATGACGGCTATTTATATCAATACATTATCGATTCCAAAGCAGGAGTAATTAAGAAGGTTCATAGCTAGATTGCTATACTTATAAAGCCAAAATTAAACTAGTGCTGCATAACGAAAATAACCAACAAGTTAAGAACAAGTCACAATAATTAATGTAATCAGCATTCTTCTCTTCTGTCTTCTGCCTTAATGCACTAAGTTTGCTAAACTCAAGGATGGCTTGTGGATTCAAAAGTAGTAGATTTTGCAGGGTGCAAAAAGGCGATCGCTAGTACATCACGGCTACAATTATCCAACTCTTACAAAGAGACAAAACGTTAATTTAGTGGGTATTTACGCCTTCAGCACAGTTGCCTCCTACCTCCTGCCTGACTGTACTAGTGTCCCTGAAGTTAGAAGTATCTGGCGTCTGCCCTCACGGAGAATTTAGCTCAATGTTGTCTCTGTTGCAAATAGAAAATTTTGCCCTCATTGACAAGCTGGAATTGGAATTTGGTCTGGGATTGAATGTATTGACAGGTGAAACCGGCGCGGGGAAGTCGATTATCTTGGATGCCATTGATGCGGTATTAGGCGGAAAAGTTTCTAGTCGCGTGGTTCGCACTGGCACAAGTAGGGCAATGGTAGAAGCAACTTTCTCCTCTAATTCTGCCTTAGTAGCTTGGTTGACTGAACAGGAAATCGATCCTATTGATGAAAATACCGTAGTTATTAGCCGAGAAATTACAATTTCGTCTGGGAAAGTACGGAGTAGATCGCGGGTGAATGGAGTGTTAGTCAATCAGCAGGTGATGTCAGGACTGCGCGATCGCTTGGTAGAAATTACTGCTCAAGGTCAAACAGTCTTAGTCGGACAGTCTGCTCAAATTCGCGATTGGTTAGATGTGTATGGTGGAGAATCTCTGTTGCAGCAGCGACAAGAAGTCGCCACTGCTTTTAGCGCCTACCAACAAGCACATCAGACATTAGAAAAACGCCGGACATCAGAACGGGAACGCCTGCAACAACTAGATTTACTATCCTATCAAGTCAAGGAACTCGGGGACATCAACCTTAGCGATCCTGATGAACTAGAGCAACTCCAGCAAGAACACCAACGCCTGAATCATGTTGTTGAACTCCAACAGATGAGTTACAAAGTATACCAAGCTTTGTACCAAAACGACGATGAAACCCCAACCGCGACAGATTTGCTGGGAGACAGCGAAGTAACATTAAGTGACATGGTAGAATACGATTCCCAGTTGCAAACGTTGTTAGATTTGGTGAGGGATGCTCAGGCAACTGTAGCGGAAGTAGCAAGGCAAATTAACGCCTATGGAGAAAGTTTGGAGGCAGATCCGCAGCGATTAGAAGAAGTAGAAGAACGCATTCGAGAATTAAAGCAAATTTGCCGCAAGTATGGGCCGACGCTGGCTGAGGTAATTGACTACTACCAGCGTATCCAAGCGGAATTAGCTGAACTGAATGACAGCGAACAATCTATTGAAAGTCTAGAAACACAAGAGGCGGAGTGTTTGGCTAAGCTTACTCAAGCTTGCCACCAGTTGAGTCAGTTGCGTCGCACCGCCGCAGCTAAATTAGAAGCCAAACTAATTAGGGAATTAAAACCCTTAGCTATGGAAAAGGTACAGTTTCAAGTGGAGATTGTACCAACTTTTCCCACTGCTGCTGGAGCAGACAAAATTACATTTATGTTTAGTCCCAATCCAGGAGAACCGCTACAACCTTTGTCAGAAATTGCCTCTGGTGGGGAAATGAGTCGGTTTTTGCTAGCCCTGAAAGCTTGTTTTTCCCAAGCAGATGCAACAGGGACGCTAGTATTTGATGAAATTGATGTCGGCGTTTCGGGGCGGGTAGCACAGGCGATCGCCGAAAAATTACACCAACTCAGTCAATTTCACCAAGTATTGTGTGTTACTCACCAGCCCTTGGTTGCCGCAATGGCAGATCGGCATTTTCGCGTAGACAAGCAAGTGATCAATAAAGTTAAGGGTAAAAAAGAACATAACGGACATCCAGAAGAACGTACCGTTGTGCGTATTACTACCTTAGATAACTTAACCAAACGTCGAGAAGAACTGGCTCAACTAGCAGGTGGTAAATCAGCCCAAGAAGCGATCGCCTTTGCGGAATCTTTGCTCACGCAGGCTGCAAATCACAGAAGAAAGAGTGTAGGGGTATAAAGCCCCCACTAAAATCATCTGAAGAATTCCGGATTGAGTCTACCAAATTAGAAGAGACAGTAAGTTTACCTGATATTCGCATATGTTGATGTTACTTTATAAATATAAATACTTATTTGAAAAACCTATAAAAAATTAACATACTAGATTTGGCGATCGGTTCGCCAAATTTTCCGCAATTGTCCCAAGGACAATTGAATATACATTGTGTACGGTTTAACTAGGAAATAAGTGACAGGCACCTTTTAAATACAAGATGCCGTCTACTGCCGTGAAGTTTTATCTAATAGTATTGTCCTGCTCCTATGACTCCAAAACACACCAAACTTAAATTTCCTCTGTTGCAATATCTCAACCAGCCCTTATTTAACTCAAATACCAAATTGGTATTAAATCCCCGCCGCTTCGCTCATCTCTACAGAGTTGGACTTCTCAAAAGGTGTTGGACTAGAGATTGTGATGCCAAACGACCTTATTCAAACTAAAGAGTCATAGAGTTAAAAAATCAAGAGTCAAGAGGAGGCAGTCCGGTGGTGAGGCAGCGAGCGCGCTCCAAAGGGGGTTCTCCCCATGTAGACGCGCGCAGGGCGGGTTAAGGCAGGTGCTTTATGCCGCGCATGGTCTCCCGGCATAAAGCACCTGCCGTTCAAGAGTCAAGAGTCAAAACATTATGAGTTTAAACTCGAGACTAGAGACTATGAATTCTTGACTTTGAATTATTGACTCTTGATTAAATTTAAAACTTGCCTTGAGAATGAGGCTTTTTACCATCAAGTAAAGCACTGACAGTCATATCTCCCATCACATTAATTGCAGTGCGGCAGCGATCCAAAAACCAGTCTACAGTTACAAGCACGGCAATATACTGAGTGGGCAAACCAACCGAAGTGAATACGAGTGTCATTGTCACCAGTCCCGCATTGGGAATATTAGCTGCACCCACCGAGGCAAAAATTGAGGTGAGAATGACAAGAAATTGCTGCCCAATATTTAAATGTTGTCCCAGCACTTGAGAGATAAACAATGCAGACATTGCTTCGTAAAGGGCAGTGCCATCATTGTTGAAATTTGCCCCAACTAACGATCCCAAAGCAGCAGAAGATTCTCGCAAGCCAATTTTTTCTTGCAAAACTTCAAAGGTGACGGGCATAGTCGCCCCTGAAGAAGATGTAGAAAAAGCCATCAAAAAGGCATCGGAACCGCCACGCAAGAAATTCAACGGTTTCACCCAAGAACCAAAGTTAACTCTAGTGAGATAGTAGCAAGCTTGCAACGCCAGGGCTATTAGCACCGCCACAATAAACGCTGCCAAAGATATAAACGGCTCGAAACCTTCTTTAGCAACTGTCGAAGCAACGATCCCAAAAACTGCCAAGGGTACTAAAGCAATCACCCAATTGAGGATACGGATTACCGCCTCAAACAAAATCGAAATCACGTCTTCAATGGGTTGGTAGCTATTCTTACCTTGAGCCACCATCTCTGATTTGATCGCACGCAGGACGATACCAAAAGACAGGGCAATCACAATCAACTGGATGACGTTGTTATTTACCAACGGCTCAAGGATAGCTTTTGGTACAGCATCTTGAATTAGTCCCCACGGGTCGAATTTTTGCTCTGCTGATGTTGTTGTACCTCCTGGAACAGTCAAACGCCCCCAAGTACCAGGATGCAGGACGTTTGCTACTAAAAGTCCAATCAGTATTGCTACTGTAGTATTGGTAAACAGTAGTACCGCCAAGCGCCGTCCTGCTGTACCGGGAATGTTTGCCGTCATAAAAGTATGTAGCACTGCCACCAAAATCAGTGGTGGAGCTAGGGCGCGGAGAGCCTTAAGTACCAATTCTGCGGGAATTGCCAAGTTCTTAATTAGAGCTTCGTTGGCTGAGCTGGGATTTCCTCCACCCAGTGCAATTCCTACTGCTATTGCTAGAATCAGTGCGATGACAATTTGCAACGTGAGCGGTACTCTCTGCCACCAAGGACGGCGTTTGATTTCAGGCTGATCGATACTATCTGTTTCGTTCATTGCTAGATGAAGACTGAGGCATTGCATCCATTGAAACACGACTCCAGAAATTTCACAGCCTACTTGAACAAATCTGTAATCATCCATGCTATTGCAGGCTTTTCTTAGAAGCCGCTGCGTGAAGTTAAAGTTGTTAATTTAAAAAACAGTATATTTTTTTACTTGTATATAGATGAGTTCCTGCAATTTTATTGAAATTGCTAAGGATTTTGATAAGTACGGAGCACTATGTTTTACTTAATCTTTAAATAAACTTTATTAATTTTAAGTTAATCTATAGTTAACCTAGATTTTACCTATATCAAACTAAGCGTATACGTAAGTAAATTTGCGTATACAAAAAGCTTTGTTTTGTGTACATATAAAGATTTATAAATGGAGTATTGTAATATTCATGACCGAATCACATACCAACAGATGCAGGCAAAAGCTTTTGGGAAAGTGTTTAGTTGAGGCAGGTCTGCTAACCTCAAATCAATTAGAAATAGCACTTGACGAACAAAATTTTTCAGACAGATCTTTGGAAGAGATTTTCACAATGCATGGCTGGATTGAACAGCAAACAATTGACTTTTTCATGGAAAAGGTAGACTTGCAACAACTAGCATTAGCTGATACAAGACAGCTTGTTCAGAAAGATAATACTCGGCAAAATGTCAAATTAAATGAAAAATTTAATCAGACAGAAACACTGAATTTAATACTTAATAATTTACAAGTGTATATCTCTCCCAAAAATACCTTACGCTTCCTGCTGTTACTGATAATAGGTCTTTGCATAGTCAGTCTTGCCGGACAGTTTACTTTGTACTTCTTACCTGACTATCCTTCCAGAGGATTTTTTGCAGAGCTATTTAACGTTGACGGCGAACAAAATATCCCTGCTCTATACTCTGCGTATGCTTTACTATTTTGTTCTTTTCTTCTTTTTATCATTGCATATGCCAAGAAAATAGCTGATGATAGCTATTTCCGCTACTGGAAAGCCTTATCAATCATCTTTGTATTCCTGTCTTTGGATGAATTTATCAGCTTGCATGAAAAATTAATAGAGCCACTGCGAAAGATTCTAAAAACAAGTGGCTTTCTTTACTACGCTTGGGTTATACCTGGTGCTATTTTCGTACTCATTTGCTTGCTGGCATTTTGGCGATTTATTGCTGCTCTTCCTGCCAAAACACGACGCCTATCTTTAATTGCGGGAACAGTCTTCATCAGCGGTACAATAGGTATAGAAATGATAAATGGTTACTATGTAAATTTTTACGGTCGGCAGTACACATATAGTATATTAACGACTATAGAAGAATTCCTAGAAATGCTCGGCATAGTTGTGTTTATATACGCCCTACTATCGTATATTTGTACATATATGAAAGGTATGTCTCTCAATATTATTATTAATCACAATAAGCAACACTTCACCGCTTAGCTTGAACCGCGAGAAGTTCCAAAGTTATATTCCTAAACCTCAGTTTGTATCTTACTCGCTGTCTACAATAGAATTAACGGTTTGTGAGTGGTGCCTCTGGTGCTGGTGTGACAATGGCAATGAAGTGGTTTGAGTTTTAATCAGGGTGGTTTCCAACGATCGCTTTCCTTCCAAAAGCAAAATTTTCTTACTCCTGCATTTAGAGACTCAGCAGGTGTAGTTTAATGGAAAACGCTGATGTTGTTCGCTTGTGGTAGGAAAGGCATATGTCTTTTGTTCCGTTGCATATTCATAGTGATTACAGTCTCTTGGATGGTGCCAGTCAACTGCCAGAATTGGTAGATCGCGCCATCGAACTGGGCATGAAAGCGATCGCCCTCACAGATCATGGTGTCATGTACGGTGCGATCGAACTAATTAAAATCTGCCGCAGCAAGAATATCAAGCCAATTATTGGCAACGAAATGTATATTATTAACGGCGATATCACCAAACAAGAACGCCGTCCCCGTTATCATCAAGTTGTTTTAGCAAAAAATACTAAAGGCTATAAAAATTTAGTCAAATTAACATCAATTTCTCACCTCCAAGGTGTACAAGGCAAAGGAATTTTTTCTCGTCCTTGTATTAGTAAAGACTTACTAAAAGAACATCATGAAGATTTGATAGTCACCAGTGCTTGTTTAGGTGGAGAAGTACCCCAAGCAATTCTAGCTGGTAAACTAGATGCTGCCCGCAGAGTTGCTCAATGGTACAAAGATGTATTTGGAGATGATTATTATCTAGAAATTCAAGATCACGGGTCGCCAGAAGACCGAATTGTTAATGTAGAAATTGTCAGAATTGCTCGGGAGTTAGGTATTAAGCTTGTCGCTACAAATGACTCTCATTATATTTCTTGTTACGACGTCGAAGCGCACGACGCATTGTTGTGTATTCAAACAGGCAAATTGATTATTGAAGATAACCGGATGCGTTACAGCGGTACAGAGTATCTTAAATCCGCTGAAGAAATGAAGCAGCTATTTCGCGATCATTTGCCAGAAGACGTAATTGAAGAAGCAGTAGCAAATACTGTAGAAGTTGCAGATAAAGTCGAACCGTATAATATTCTCGGTGAACCTCGCATCCCTAATTACCCTATTCCATCCGGTCACACTCCTGATACTTACGTAGAAGAAATTGCTTGGCAAGGACTCTTAGAAAAACTAAATCGCAAATCTCGCAACGAAATCGATTTAGTTTACAAAGAGAGACTAGAATATGAACTAAAAATGATTCAGCAGATGGGTTTTTCCACATACTTTTTAGTTGTGTGGGACTACATCAAATTTGCTAGAGATCATGATATTCCCGTTGGGCCAGGACGTGGTTCTGCTGCTGGTTCTTTAGTAGCCTACACAATGGGAATTACCAACATTGATCCAGTCCATCACGGGTTACTCTTTGAAAGATTTCTCAACCCAGAACGGAAATCCATGCCTGATATTGATACGGATTTCTGTATTGAAAAACGAGATGAAGTCATAGACTATGTAACTGAAAAATATGGTACAGAAAGAGTTGCTCAAATCATCACTTTTAACCGCTTAACTTCCAAAGCGGTGTTAAAAGATGTCGCGAGAGTATTAAATATTCCCTACGGGGAAGCAGACAAAATGGCGAAGTTGATTCCTGTATCGCGGGGTAAACCAGCGCCACTTAAAAAGATGATTTCTGAGGAAACGCCAGAACCAGAATTTAAGGCTAAATACGAAAGCGATCCCAGAGTCCGCCACTGGGTAGATATGGCGATTCGGATTGAAGGGACTAACAAAACCTTTGGTGTGCACGCAGCGGGTGTAGTGATTTCTTCTGAACCATTAGATGAAATTGTGCCATTACAAAGAAATAATGATGGTTCTGTGATTACCCAGTATTTTATGGAAGATTTAGAATCTCTGGGTTTGTTAAAGATGGATTTTCTGGGTTTAAAGAACCTGACAATGATTCAGAAAACCATCGAGTTAATTGAAGATAACCACGGATTTAAAATCGATCCTTATGTAATTACTGCTCAGGAAAGAAAAGCTCAAAAAATATTAGCCAAAGGTGGAGAAACTGCCAAACTACCTCATGATATCAAAAAGACCTATGAATTATTGGAAGCTGGTGAGTTAGAAGGTGTATTTCAGTTAGAATCATCGGGAATGCGCCAGATAGTGCGAGATTTGAAGCCTTCCAATATAGAAGATATTTCTTCTATATTGGCGCTTTATCGACCGGGGCCATTAGATGCAGGACTAATTCCTAAATTTATCAATCGTAAACATGGTCGAGAAAAGATTGATTATGAACACACTCTTTTGGAACCAATTCTAGATGAAACCTATGGAATTATGGTTTATCAAGAGCAAATCATGAAAATTGCTCAAGATATGTCTGGATATTCTCTTGGTCAAGCTGATTTGCTACGTCGGGCGATGGGTAAAAAGAAAGTTTCCGAAATGCAAAAACAGCGAGAGAAATTTATCGATGGTGCGGCAAAAAATGGTGTAAAGCAACAAATTGCCGAAGAATTGTTTGAGCAAATGTTGAAGTTTGCTGAATATTGCTTGAGTTATGACACAGAAATTTTGACGGTAGAGTATGGATTTTTGCCGATTGGGGAAATAGTGGAAAAAGGCATTGAATGCACAGTGTATACTGTTGATAACAATGGAAATGTGTATACACAAACGATTGCTCAGTGGCATAATCGCGGTCAACAAGAAGTATTTGAATATTGTTTGGAAGATGGTTCGGTGATTCGAGCCACAAAAGACCATAAATTTATGACGACTGATGGGCAAATGTTGCCAATAGATGAAATATTTGCAAGGGGATTAGATTTGCTACAAGTGAAGAATTTGCCGGAGTGAAACTAATTTGCTTGGTTAAGTATTGATGCGATCGCATCCCATAATGTCATTGATAAAGCACCAATAATTATGGCAGTGTATCAGCCAACCAAAGTAAGCTAAATTTAGATTTTCACTGCTGGGAGTGGAGAGATGTTGTTGGAATTAAAGCGCATCCAGGTTCCACCGGGACAACGAGTGCTGCTGCAAGATATCAGCTGGCAGGAATTTGAAACTATTCTGGAGGATTTAGGGGAACACCGTGCAGCACGAATTGCCTATGACCGGGGAATACTGGAGATTATGACACCACTGCCGGAGCATGAAGACGATAAAGAAATTATTAGTGACTTGGTCAAGGCTTTACTGGAAGAATTAGATATTGAATTTAGATGCCTTGGTTCTACCACTTTCAAAAACCAAGCGATGACTCAGGGTATAGAACCTGATCAGTGTTTCTATATAAAAAACGAAGCGAGGATTCGCGGCAAGAAGCGACTAGATTTAACAGTAGACCTTCCGCCAGATTTAGCGCTAGAAGTGGATATTACATCCCGAACTCATCTGAATATCTATGAAGCACTAAAAGTTCCAGAACTGTGGCGGTTTGACAAAGGTAAGTTACAAATTAATGTACTGCAAGATGGACGTTATGTAGAATCACAGGAAAGCTTAAGTTTTCCCAGATTTCTACTGATTGAGGTGATTCCTCAATATCTTGAGCAAAGTAGAACAACTGGCAGAAATGCAACGCTGAAGGCTTTTCGCCTTTGGGTTAGAGAGCAAATACAACAAAAATAGCCCGTTTCGTGTCTAAAGGTAAAATATCTATATAGTACATATTAAGGTAGTTGCGGAAATGACAATTGTAGTTCCAAGAGCCACTACCATAGAGGAATTCTTGAAACTTCCATCTATTGATGAGTCTCCAGCCTGGGAGTATATTAACGGTGAGGCAGTTCAGAAAGTGAAAATTACTCTACCCTCAGCAAGTGCGATCGCCACTTGTTCTTCATCCGAGACAGAAATTAGTCCTTGTTCTGGGGTAGTAGTGACATCGATATCACGACGGCGTAACCCATCCGCAATGGCATTACTGACATTTTCATCTAGGTGAAATCGAATCGTTCTGGACATTTCGATTTCCTAGTTTTTGTAACAGAAGCGAAGGAGTTTGCGCCTGCAACTGTTTGGCAAACTCTTGATCTTCTCGAATTTGTTGCCTGATTTGTTCAAGATGGTCGTGGTAATATGCTAATGCAGCATACACATCAGCTAAGGTGATGCTGGGATACTGCGACACTATTTCATCTGGAGAAAGTCCCAACCGTTCGTGCCAGATGACAATATTCTGTACCGTAATCCGATGTCCAGCAATACGCGGTTTGCCACTACATACACCAGGCGTGATTTCGATGTGTTCAGAAATCACTGACTCCATAAATAAACTCATCCTTTAGCCAAGATGCTTTACAAATAATCCTATTATCGCGTTTCTGGGTGTCATAACGATGATGTTAAATTTTGATAGCTATGCGGCGATCGCCAACTTAGAAACAACAGAATTATTTCTACAAGAGCAATTTATAGTTCATTCTTCTTCATACTCAAATGCCTCCGCTTCTTTTAATTGATTTGTATCAAATATAATAAATTTACCCATCGCTTTTTCAATTCGATTAAGTAATGCTTTGTGTCTCGCTTGGAAGAAAACCTCAAAATTATCTGTTCGTAGAGTCGTTGGATCTATAACGTGCGATCGCAAAATATCAAAAAGTGCTTCTGTAGTATGGTCAAAAGTTTTGATCGCTGGCATATTATAAATTTATGCGTGAAAGACATGTTTTTAGCTTTCCCAAATTCCGCCTCAGTCTAACTTTGATCAACAAGCACTTGTTAAGGTGGGTTACTAATATCAAGTCTGCTGAATCACCCATAATAAAAAACCTCACCCGCCCTATTGGACACCCCTCTCCTTATTAAGGAGAGGGGTTGGGGGTGAGGTTACGCACTAAAATACTTCGCTACCGGGTGATAGCAAATAATCGCCGTTGTAGACTGTTCCGGATACAACTGCTCACTTTCATCCATATACAAATCAATCCTGTCAGTTCCCAACAACTCCAGCTGCTTGTACTGATCCTGGATATTCGGACACGCCGGATAGCCAAAACTGTACCGCGAACCTTGATACCGCTGTGCCAATACATCTCGAATATTATTCGGTTCCTCAGCACCAAAACCCAACTCCCGGCGAATCCTAGCATGTGTCCACTCAGCCAGCGCTTCCGCCATCTGCACGGCTAAACCGTGGAAATACAGATAGTCAGTGTATTGGTTATTAGCAAACAACTTCTGCGCGTACTCCGTGGCAACATGTCCCACCGTCACCGCCTGCATCGGGAACACATCAATAACTCCCGACTCCTTCGGCGCAAAGAAATCTGCAATACACAAACGACGCAGAGATTTTTGGCGAGGAAATTCAAATTTTGTAACGGGTTGTAGAGACGCGCCATGGCGCGTCTCTACATTTTCAGGGTGGTAAATAAACAGTGTATTCCCCTCAGCCTGACAAGGGAAATACCCATAAATCACCTGTGGATGCAACAAATTCTCCTCAATAATTCGCTGCTTCCACTCCTCCAAAATCGGATACACCTTCTCATTCAAGAAAGCCTGATATTCTTCCTTAGATTGCTCCTTCGGCTTGCGGAATTGCCACTGTCCCGCAATCAAAGCTTGCAAATCCAAGTACCAAAATACCTCCTCCAGAGGAATATCACTCGGCTGTAACAGCTGCGTTCCCCAGAAAGGCGGTGTCGGACGTTCGATATCTACCGCTACCGCTTCCGAACGACGGGTATCGACAACTTGAGGTTCTGGGGGTGCTTGTTCTTCCACTGCTTCCGCTACTGGCTGTTTGTGACCATTTCCTGATACTTCCGCAGTTTCAGCAAGTTCATCCAAAAAGCCCTTCACATCATCCCACTTACCAGCCGTTTTCGCTGGCATTAATTTATCCATGAAGTGCAAATCAGAGAATGCATCCTTGCCATATATCACCTTACCTTTGTAAGTATTCTGACAATCTTCATAGACAAACTTGGGAGTCAGCGCCGCACCACCCAAAATTACGGGTACAGTAATTCCCTTTTCGTTAAATACCTCCAAATTTTCTTTCATGAAGGCGGTGGACTTCACCAGCAACCCACTCATGGCAATACAATCAGCCTTGTGTTTTTGGTAAGCCTCGATAATGCTTTCCACCGGCTGCTTAATCCCCAGGTTAATCACCTTGTAACCGTTGTTGGACAAGATGATATCCACCAAGTTTTTGCCAATGTCGTGAACATCGCCTTTGACAGTGGCGATAATAAATGTACCTTTGGCGTTATCATCACCAGCTTCTGATTTTTCCATGAAGGGTTCGAGGTACGCCACCGCCGCTTTCATGGTTTCGGCTGACTGCAACACAAAAGGTAGCTGCATTTGTCCAGAACCGAACAACTCACCTACTACTTTCATGCCATCGAGCAAGAAGACGTTGATAATATCCAAAGGAGGATATTTCTTTAACGCTTCGGCAAGTGCTTGATCTAAACCAATACGTTCGCCGTCGATGATGTGACGCTTGAGACGTTCTTCGATGGGGAGACTTTCATCGACGCCTTTGTCGCGTTTCGTTGTCACCCCTTCAAACATTGTAGTTAGTTCTGCCAAGGGGTCATAAACGCAGACATCGCCTTCAAATTTGCGTTCGTCGTAAATCAACTGGTGGCAGACTTCTTGATGCTTTTCCTCAATCTTCGACAGTGGTAAAATCTTGCTAGCGCTAACGATCGCCGCATCCATACCCGCCGCGATCGCTTCATGCAAAAACATCGAGTTCAGCACAATCCGCGCTGCTGGGTTCAAACCAAAGGAAACGTTAGAAACACCGAGAATAATATGACATCCTGGCAATTCTTGGTGAATGCGACGGATTGCTTCGATTGTGGCTTTGCCGTTGGTGCGGTCTTCTTCAATACCCGTGGAAATTGGTAATGCCAGCGGATCGAAAAAGATTTCATGGGACGGGATACCGTATTCTAGAGCTTGACGATAGGCGCGTTGGGCAATTTCAAACTTTTTCTCAGCAGTCCGCGCCATCCCCTCTTCATCGATAGTACCAACTACTACACCAGCACCGTACTTTTTCGCTAACTCCAACACCTTTAAGAAACGGGGTTCTCCGTCTTCATAATTGGTGGAGTTGAGAATACACTTACCTCCGGCGACTTTTAAACCCGCCTCCATCTTTTCCCATTCCGTGGAGTCGAGCATCAAGGGAAGTGTAATATTATTGACAATGCGAGAAACCAATTCGTGCATATCCCGCACGCCATCACGTCCCACATAATCTACGTTCACATCCAGGATATGCGCGCCTTCTTTTAGTTGCGCCCTTGCCATTGACACCAGTCCATCCCAATCTTCCGCATTCAGCAATTCGCGGCACTTTTTGGAACCACTGGCGTTTAAGCGTTCACCGACAATTAAGAAGGAATTATCTTGTTCGTAAGGCTGAATACTGTAAATTGACGCCGCTGCTGGTTCTAGCTGAGGCTGTCTGATTTTCGGCTTCAGTTCTTTGGTGATTTCTGCTAATTGTTGAATGTGTTCTGGACGTGTCCCACAGCAACCCCCTATTACTTGGACACCCAAATCTTCAACAAAGTGCATCAATGACATCCGTAATTCCATCGGTGTCAGGCGGTAGTGTGCTTGTCCGCCGACATTCTCCGGCAAACCTGCGTTAGGTATACAGGAAACTACGAAAGGAGAATGTTCTGAAAGATACTTGATATGTGGTTTCATCAGGTCTGGGCCAGTGGCACAGTTCAGACCGAGAATGTCTATTGGATAAGGTTCCAAAATAGTCAGCACGGCGTTAATTTCCGTACCAACTAGCATTGTCCCCATCGTTTCCATCGTGACAGAAACCATCAAAGGACGGCGATCGCCTTTTTTGGCAAAGACTTCTTCAATACCATTCAGCGCCGCTTTGATTTGCAACACATCCTGACAAGTCTCGACAATAAATAAATCAACCCCACCATCCCACAGCGCCTCTGCTTGTTGGGCGAAGGCATCTTTCATCGTGTCAAAATCGATGTGTCCCAAAGTTGGCAGTTTTGTTGTCGGCCCCATCGAACCAGCCACAAACCGGGGTTTATCTGGAGTCGAGAATTCTGCCGCGACGCGCTTTGCAAGTTCTGCGGCTGTTTTGTTAAGGTAATATGCTTGGTCGGCGAGGTCATATTCTGCCAATACAATCGATGTACCACCAAAAGTATCAGTCTCAATCACATCTGCACCCGCAGCGAGAAAATCGCGGTGAACCTTCGCCACGGCTTCAGGTTTAGTGTGAACGAGGTACTCGTTACAACCTTCATATTCCGGCCCGCCGAAATCTTCAGCAGTGAGGTTTTGCAGTTGCAGGTTAGTTCCCATCGCACCGTCGAAAACAATAACAGGGCGATCGGGACTGTGCAAGCGTTCCAAGAAGGGATGAGTCATAATTTGCTAAGAAAAATTTGGGTAGTCTGATTATTCGACTTAATTTAATATTTTCTAAAATTTCTAGAGTTTCGGAAGAATTTGTTCAGAGTATTGATTTTTAGCGATGCTGGGGCGGCACGAGGTGGTTTGAGCTTGGAAAGGTTGGAGCTAACCGAAAAATTTCTCAACCAGTTGAAACAAAAAGCGCGTTACATAGCATGGCTGAACCCGATGGCAAAAGAGCGCTGGTTTGGCACAACAGCAGGTGAAATTGCCCCTTTAGTGCCAATGTTTGATTTTAGTCGTCAGGGGTTGGATGGGGTTATAGATGTGTTGCGGGGTCGGGGAAGCCATGCAAAATTAGGGTATAGGCTGTGATACAAATAACTGTATTATGATTCAAGCTATATCTAAGTCACTAACCTTTGAAGAATTTTTAGAATTGTACCCTGAAGACGGGGGGCGCTATGAACTGTTTGAGGGGGAAATTGTAGAAGTGCGTCCGGTGGGTCAACATGAAGTAATTTGCAGCTTTATTGCAGCTGAACTTACCCTCGAAATTCGACGGCTACAACTTCCCTACTTCACATCTAGAAATACTCTAGTGAAACCAGATAAACCAGGTACAGCAGATTTACCCGATTTGGTTGTTCTCGATAAACAGACCATTGGAATTGACCCTTACTGGGAAAAGTACTCAACTATTTCTATTGGTAGTTCGGCGCAGCTGGTGGTCGAAGTAGTCAGTACTAATTGGAGAGATGACTACTTGAAAAAACTAGATGACTACGAAACGCTAGGCATACCAGAATACTGGATTGTGGACTATCTGGCTTTGGGCGCAGCACGGTATATTGGCTCTCCCAAAATGCCCACTATTTCCGTCTACCGTCTGGTTGATGGGGAGTATGAGGTAAATCAGTTTAGGGGTGCAGAACGCGTTGTTTCCAAAGCCTTTCCTGAATTGGTGCTGACTGCTGAGCAGGTTTTTCAAGGGTAGGAAGCATGAAACCTGAAGTTGCCACACGCCGCATAGAAACTTTTGGTCAACGCTTTGGACAAACGCATCTCATTTTTGCTTACCATCCCGCGTTTCCCCTAGCCCTTCCAACCTACTCTTAATGCACCAATTCAACTGTGCCACACCACTACACTTCTGAGGCTGGGTATGTAGCACTGACAATTGTCACCGGGTTTAACGGCGCAAACCGCGTTAACTGCCCAATTGGCACAGAACGCGATAATTGCACTTGCAACAGTTGATACTCCCAAGCATGAGATGTAAACCACGCTAAAGCTGTGTTGAGATGCTCAAGAGTAGCCAAAGCCAGAACTATTACGCCATCAGGATTTAACTTACTAGCACAAGTATCAAGAATTCCAGTTAAGTTACCGCCACTACCGCCAATAAAAATGCGATCGCACTTCCCCTCCAATGTCTCCAAAACTTCTGGCGCACTCCCGTGAACAGATATGACATTTCTAACTTGAAACCGTTCGCAATTCCGGGAAATTAAGGAACTACCCGCAGCGGTTTTTTCAATAGCATACACTTTGGCAGTGGGGAACAAGCGAGCAATTTCGATGGAGACAGAACCAGTTCCCGCGCCAATATCCCAAATAATTTGTCCGGGACGCAGTGCCAATTCTGCTAGAACTAACGTGCGGACTTCTCGCTTTGTCATCAAACCAGGGCGATCGCTAAAACTCACAAAGCAATCATCTGGTATCCCAAACAGTGGTAATTTCTCTAAATCTAATTGAGGATTGCGTTGCTGGCGCAGTAATACCACTACGTTCAGATGGGCAAAATCCTGATGTTGTAGAGACGCAAAATTTCGTGTCTCTACAATGCGTTCGTCATCGCCACCCAAATTTTCACACACCCAAAACTGGTACTGACTGGGTAAATTTAGAGATTCCAGCAAACGTGCGATCGCACTAGGGGTATTCTTACCATCTGTCAGCACGGCAATTTTTTCTACACCTTGCTGCAATGCTTGAATTAATTCGTCAACAGAACGCCCGTGCGCGCTAATGACACGGGCGTCCTGCCAAGGAACTTTGATCCGATTAAAGGCTAGCTGTATTGAACTTAGATGAGGATGAAATGTCAGTTCTTCTGGGGGAAGTTCTGCTAATAGTAAGCGTCCCAAACCAAAAAACAGCGGATCGCCAGAAACAAGAACGACAATTCCCTCAGTCCCTAGCGCCAACTCGTGGCGAATTTCAGCAATTGCTTCCGTAAAATCTCTGAGTAACAGACGTTTGGCTGGGTGGCTGGGAAAATAACTCAAGTGGCGATCGCTGCCAACAAGCAATGTAGCATTTTCAACTATTTGCCTAAGTTTTTCCCCCAGCCCAGCGGCTCCATCTAAGCCAATACCCATTACATGAATTTTAGTCATTAGTCATTAGTCAATAGACCTCTTACATGAACATTTAAAATGTCATGTTGAGCACAACGAGACATCTGTGAGATTCTTTATTCCACTAGGTTACATTCACAATGACAATCCTGATTTTTTGATTCGTGCAAGAGGTCTAATAGCTACTAATAACGAATGTTACTTACTTAATAACCTTAAAATCTATTTCCAGCTTCAAGCTAAAGTATGCGATTAGCTTACTAGATGAGCTTTTCAACCCGTTAAAACTCGTTTTAACTTTTAGCCCAAACTTTAGTTTCTGGTTAAAACTAAGTGTCATTCGTTACAAATGACCAATGACCAATGACCAATGACCAATGACTAATGACCATTGACTAACCACCAAAAGGAGTTAAACGCTTGATGGCACGACCGGCTACATCTCCGTAGCGCAGTTGCCCACACAGAATTTTACCCATAGTTTGAGGTGCAGAGGGGCGCTTGACACCAACTTTATAACCAACACCAGGAAAACGATAAAACAGGCCGGCTAATTTTTGCGCCCAAGCCATATCACTACCCCATTCTGCATTAATGATCTCGGAGTATTTTTCTAAAGCGTTAATGTCACCAGCGAGGGCTTTGTTAATGGCTTGTGATGCTTTTAAGCCACTAAAAATAGAGGGACGAATACCTTCTGCGGTAAAAGGATCGACTACACAAGCTGCTTCTCCTGCCAAAACAGCATTTTCGGTGTGCAACTTTTGCTCGCCATTCCACAAACAAAGAGCATGGCCATACTGCTTGCAAGTTTTTACATCCACACCAAAAGAGTTGCCATACTCATCCAAAATTTTCTTGAAGTCCTGTGGTTCACCACCGATAAAAGTACCAACACCAATGGAATAACCATCTGCTTTGGGAAAATTCCAGAGGTAGCCGTTTTTCACCATACCAAACTCAAAGTTGGCAACATTACCGTTTTCCACTTTGGCTGGTGCTTCGGCTTCTAACGCTCCTGCTAGGCGGCGTTTGCGTTCTTTGAAGCCTAACCATTTTGCCATTGAACCCTTCGCACCGTCAGCAGCAATTAAATAACGACCTGTTACTGAATCGTTCGCTGTATTAACTTGCCAATGGTCACTTTTAAACTCAATGCCTGTGACTTCCGTGTTATCTTTTAGCTCTGCTCCTTGTTTTTGTGCTTGCTGAACTAGGAAATGGTCAAAAACATCTCGCCGTACCATCCATACTGGTTCGGGGGTTTGTAGTTTCGCTTCTACTGGATCGCCCATTTTCCACGTGCAGCGAATTGTGTCGGCCTTGATAGAAATTGCTGGGCTAAAGTCAAAGTCGAACCATTCAGCGATCGCCGGCGACACCCCACCACCACAGGGTTTATATCTTGGCAGAGATTCTTTTTCCAGTATTAATACAGAACGTCCCTGTTTGGCTAAGTGATATGCCGCTGTTCCACCAGCTGGTCCGGCACCGACGATGATGCAATCGTACATAAGTCTGAATTTTCGTTCCTGAATGAGTTAATTGTTGAGTTTTCGGCTCTACGCTTAGACAGTGTCACCAAAATTTAACTTAATTTGGGGGTTTGCTGCCCAAAATTTCACAGCTTTTTGTTGAAATTGTATATATTATCTGAATAATTCTTCTTAACCAACTAATTTCATCTGTAAATCTTGGTATTTAAAAAAACTTTTTTAATGATTTTACTTTTTGATACCTTGTTATTACGTGTTTTTGTTGCCAAGCTGTCCATAATTTTTCGTAGTTTTTATGTTTTTTTTGATTGTGTATAAGTTATCTATTTCCACATGACCGTTACTAAACTACAATTTGTTAGTTCCACTTATCGCAAATTTTTCACCAAGCGTTTAAGATAAAACTTAAAGTTTTAGTAAATATTTCCGCTTCAGTAAGTGGATGATCTTTGAGAATAAACGTCCTGTGGATTCACTACACCCAAATCACGGAATAAATTATAAAATGCCTATGCTGACCAACTATAAAAGCAAGACTTGGGCATTTAGATATTGTCAAGTGCAGGAATATCAGTATAGATACACCTGGCTTTTAGAGCGAGTAATAAGAGTTAAGAGCAATGAGTAAAGAGTTCAATTCATCACTCCCAACTCTTCACTCCTGTATGGGCAAGTTTAACCCGATATTGCTTCCAAGCTCATAAAGCAATTTACTAGGTAAACCCGCCCTTACTGTTTTAGACAGTTGTGATGTCTTTTTCCTTTTCTGCCAGTAATTCGTTGATTCTGGCAGTGTATTTGTCGGTCAGTTTTTGTAATTTATCTTGCTGGTCGCGTGCTTCATCTTCAGAGATCTCGGAGTTTTTTTCCATTTTGCGAATGGTTTCTAAGGCATCGCGGCGGATATTACGAATACCAACGCGTCCTTCTTCAGCATACTTAGCAGCAACTTTTACCAATTCTTTCCGGCGATCGCTCGTCAGCGGCGGAATGTTCAGCCTGATGACAGAACCGTCGTTGTTAGGGGTTAAACCCACATCCGACATGGAAATCGCCTTTTCGATCATGTTTAAGGTACTGCGATCGTAGGGCTGAATCATGATCGTTGTAGCATCCGGCGTGCTGATATTTGCCAGTGATTTCAAAGGTGTGGGAGTACCGTAGTATTCCACATTCACCTTATCTAGTAAACTCGCGTTAGCGCGACCAGTGCGAATTGTGTTAAAAGCTCGTTGAGTCGCCTCAACAGTCTTTTGCATCGTACTCTCAGCTTCAGCTAATTTCACAAGAACCTCCCACAAGGGTGCCGATAGATTCTCCCATGACTGCACGGTGGATATTACCCCGCACGCTTAAGTCAAAGACGAGAATTGGGATATTATTTTCTTTACATAAGGCTATCGCGGTACTGTCCATTACCCGCAAATCTTTTGCTAAAACATGTCCATAAGTCAAAGTATTGTAACGTTTGGCATCAGGATAAATGTGGGGGTCGGCATCGTACACCCCATCTACCTTAGTAGCTTTGAAAATTACTTCGGCTTCAATTTCTGCCGCCCTCAAGGCAGCAGTGGTATCGGTGGTGAAGAAAGGATTGCCAGAACCCGCACCAAAAATTACCACCCGCCCCTTTTCTAGGTGACGGATGGCACGACGACGAATATATGGTTCGGCTAATTCTTGCATGGCGATCGCGGTTTGTACCCGCGTCTGTACCCCTATGCGTTCCAGCGAGTCTTGTAGTGTCATGGCATTCATTACCGTGGCAATCATGCCAATGTAGTCAGCGGTTGCCCTGTCCATCCCCGCCGACGCCGCTTTGACGCCACGAAATATATTGCCTCCGCCAACGACGATGGCAATTTGAACACCTGTGGCTACCACCTCTGCTACTTCTGCGGCTATTTCTTTTACCACTTCTGGATCAATTCCATAGCCCATGTTGCCCATCAAGGCCTCACCGCTCAGTTTAAGTAAAACCCGTCGGTAATTTGTTCCCATGAAGTTACGCTTTATCAAAAATTATGCAATTACCTCCAATTTAAGATAACAGTACTGTGACTATCTGTCTCTATTTACGCCACACCAAAGCAGTACCTACGGGTTGAGTTTCTGTAGGGTAAATTTTTTGACCTTTGAACAGCAATGCGATCGCTGTTTTCAAATAATGTCCTCGCACGGTTAACGGATTTTGAGGGTTATCATCAATTAGTCCTTTGTAGCGGACTACGCCATCTTTATCTATTAAGAAAGCCATTGGTGTTTTGCTCACACCAAAACTGCGAGTTACGTCTTGGGTAGAGTCCCATAGGTAGGGGAAGTTCAACTTGTTTGACTTTGCAAAAGCTTTCATGTTTTCAAAGCTTTCTGTTGGTAGCTGACTAGCATCATTGCCATTCAAACCAATCAGTGTGAAACCTTGTTCATGAAACTCAGCTTGAATATTTTTGAGCCTTTCTAGATATAATTTTACATAAGAACAGCAATTAGACATGGGAATGACGCCGACTGCACGGAATTTTTCTAGATAGCGGCTCAGATGGTGTACTTGCTCGTCAATTCCTGGCAGTTCAAAATCTGGTGCGTAGCTTCCTATGGGAGTATCAATTGTTTCTAGTATATTCATCTTCTCTGACTCGCAGGAACTAGAAGAAAATATAGTTAAATTTGGGTTGATTCTGTTATTCTTTAGTTCCCCACTCACTATCTTGCGGATATTTAATAATCAATTATTTTATAGACCAATTTGGCTGTTGTAAATTGTAAAACTACTGAATCTAAGAATTGTGCTAAATTTATTACATTATAAATAATTATATCGTCATTTTCACAGAGACGCTGCGAAAAAATAAATCAAATCACATCATTCTAAATCTTTTGCCTCTAGTGTGCGAACCTCAAAAATTTAGGTAGGAGGGATGCTATCTAAATTGATGGTCATAACAACTTTTTTTTGCTTTGCTGAAACAGCTTCAATTACTCTTTCCATCCAATTTAATTTACTTGCTATTTTTCATGCTCATTAATGATATTACCTGTGTTTTTTACTCAAGGCGAGTATAAACTCACTATCACCGAGCAACTCTCCTTGTATGTAATAACTTCTAACATTTATTCCACAGAAACTTTACACATCTGTTGTATGTATTCGATGGAAGCAAGGAATAAATATCAACTTAGATTCTGATTTTTGATTTAATTTCCCATTGTAATATCCTACTTGATGAGAAGCGTCTAAAATTGTATATGAATGTTTTCACAGCTTTGAGGGTAGGTACTTCTAGCTGATTGGTGTATAAGCGATATTACTAGAATAGAAGTATTATAAGTATCAGCAGTCTCGTAACCTAAAAATACTATTACAGAAATAAAAGTTTGTGTAGACATAACAAATAATCTGTATAAATGACATAAAGTTGTGACTTCTCAAATTGACTTCATTTCAGTAGTCAGTACAGCACCTTAATCAAGAAGCAGAAGACTCTCTAGGCGCGAGACTTCTTACAGAAATGGGACAATGGTATTTAAAGACAAAGTCAAAACAAGTAAAAAGAGCTGCTGATTCTTTTTTGTAACTTTTGACTTAGCTTCGGAAGATATTGAACTTGAATTTTTGTAAAGTTTAGTCACAATAAAGACACAAATATCTACTTCTACTTTCTATATTTAAGACTTTGATTGATAAAAGACCTATGACCTCCTCCACTTCTGCGATCGCTCTTACTCCGACAAAAACCTGGATTTGGCAAGGCTTTTCCATTTGCTATCAGTCCCAAGGAAGTGCTGGGCCAGCTGTTGTCTTAGTACATGGCTTTGGAGCTTCCTGGTGGCATTGGCGGAAAAATATGCCTGCGCTAGCAGAAAATTGTCGTGTTTATGCGATTGATTTAATCGGCTTTGGTGCTTCAGCTAAACCCAAACCCGGTGAAAGTATTGCCTATACAATTGAAACTTGGGGACAACAGTTAGCAGATTTTTGCCGTGAAGTGGTCGGAGAGCCTGCTTTTTTAGTTGGTAATTCCATTGGCTGTATTGTAGTTATGCAAGCAGCCGTGAGCAACCCTGAGATTGCTTTAGGAGTAGCGTTGCTCAACTGTTCCCTGCGCTTGTTACACGATCGCAAACGCAAAAATTTACCCTGGCATCGTCGTGTGGGAGCGCCTCTTTTGCAGCGCGTACTATCTTTTAAACCAATTGGCGAGTTCTTTTTTAAGAGAGTTGCCAAACCGAAAACAGTGCGGCAAATTCTTTTGAAAGCTTATGCCAATTCCACAGCAGTAACAGAAGAGTTGGTTGATATTCTCACTTCTCCAGCCAGCGATCCAGGAGCAGCAGCAGTATTTCTTGCTTTTACATCTTATTCTCAAGGGCCTCTACCCGAAGACCTTTTACCTCAACTACCCTGTCCAGCAATTATTTTGTGGGGAACAGCTGACCCTTGGGAACCAATACAGTTAGGTAGAGAGTTAGCCAACTTTCCACAAGTGCACAAGTTTATACCTTTAGAAGGCGTAGGACATTGTCCTCAAGATGAAGCTCCTGAGTTAGTAAATCCGATTTTGCAAGACTGGATCTGGGAGCGATCGAGATGAGATGGGGAGAGTAAGCATCGGGCATCGGGCATTGGGTATTGGGTATTGGGCATTGGGCATTGGGCATAGTTAAAAACCACTAACTACTAACCACTAACCACTAACCACTAACCACCAACCACTAACTTTTGACTTTTGACTTTTAACTTTTGACTTGTTTGTGCCTTCCTAATATTGGCTTGGTTGTTCAAGCAAATCTTGTTGTTGCAACCAGTCTTTACCAACTTGGATGCTGATATCAGAGCCAAGATTACCAGTACTCTCTACCCGTACTTCTCCAAATCCCAAAGTACCGCGAATTGATTCCGCACTGTCGCCGTCTCCTTGTTGAGCGACAATATGAGTTACATCTAGAGGTTCACCCCAGCTTTTAGCTACATAGACATTACGATAGCCAGCTTGTTGCAGGTTTTCGATCAAAGGTGTGAGGTCGGTGTCTTCGCTACCCGTACTGTCTTGAATCGCTACTTGGAGTGAGCCTGGGTCAATTGCTTGAGGGAAAGTATCAGTTGGTACATCAAAGTGCTGAGACAGCATAGTTTTGATACGCTGGCGACTTGGTAACCAATAACTAGCCTCAAATTCTTCTTTTTGGCTAAATCGACCAGGTAACATCAACATTTGCATGTTGGAACGATTTGTTCGCACCCCAAAACCTGCCAATGCCAATAATTCTTCAACTGTTAAGTTGGTATCAATATTTTCTTTGACGACGTTGAGAATTTTAGGTAGTTGTGCCACAGTTGTAGGGTTAAGGCTCTGATCTATTAAAGCCCGGATGACCATTTGCTGCCGCTGAATCCGCCCAATATCGCCATTTTCATCATGACGATAGCGTAAAAGTTGCAGGGCTTGATCGCCATTGAGATGCTGCTTGCCTTTCTTCAAGTTGATGTACAGGTGCTGGGAATCATCTTGATACTTCATATCTTTGGGGACATAGACCGTCACTCCTCCCAAGGCATCAATTAGCTTGGCAACTCCCAAGACGTTAATCCGCATATAGCGGTCTATTCCCACGTCACCCAAGAGCTTGCTAACCGTTTTAGCAGATAAAGCGGGCCCGCCTTGCACATTAGTGTAGTTAATTTTTTTCTTGCCATACCCTTCTATTTCTACACGTGTATCTCTAGGGATGGAAAGCATGACCATTTTTTTCTTCTCTGGATCAAACCTGATCAGAAGCATCACATCGGCAAGACCATCAAAGGAGTTCACCTGAGGCAGATATCCAAGATTTTTAGTTTCCTCAGGAGGGTTTTGGACATCCGATGGCAGTACGCTCATCCCCATCACTAAAATAGTCACAGGGCGAGTTAATTCTGAGAATCGCAGTCCACCTCCAGAAATGCGATCGCTACCAAAAACAGCCGCCTCATCTGCACTGAGACTAGCTTGCATTAAAGGTGTACTGCTTAAAGAAACTGCCAACAGCGCCCCAGCAGTTGCTGAAACCAACGCAATACCACCCATGCCCATCCAAAACCATAGCCAACGTCCAGATTTTGGATTAATGCTATTTTTCTTCCTTGATTTAGAGCGGCGTGCGGAATGGTTTTCTGGCGCAGAACCTTTTTTGATGGTCACAGACTTCCTCACACTTGCTGAACAATACTTGGTAAATCTGCTTTTAGGAAAACAGATGAATTCTGACTATAATAGCCAACTCTTTATTATTTAGTGCTAAATTGCGTACATAAGTGTTATCCAAAATACTTCTAGCTGTAATTCTGCGGTTTTTTGGCTCATTGCAAGACTTTTATGCGTTTAATTATGAAGTATGGCAACATCACGCTGGTTTTGGCTAGATAGCTTGAGAAATTAATATGTGAAATTTTAGAAAATAGATCTAAGCATCATTAAAATTATCAATTGCCATCACCCTAAAGTAGGATTTAGGACAAATACTTATCAATTACTTCTTCAGCAAAGCGGCTAAAAACTGGTAGGCGTTTGGACTTGCCCTGAATTGTGAGAAATATCAACCACAGACTCACCAAAAAGTAACTAGAGGTCAAAAAGGTATTTAGAATCAGTAGACGCATCGACATAAAATCTAAATTTGCTGACCCAGTTGCTAAAAACAGGTAGCCCAACAGCCAGAAAATAGCTAGAGTAATTGACAGGCGACTGGTGGCAAGTTGTTCCCTACTGCCTTGGCGACGATAAAGAGTCCACAGAGATGGGAAAAAGCCAAGAATGGGAATCAAATACCAAACTAGGTGTAGGGAAGATGACGCGGAGATATTGTCACTAAAATCTCCGTGGCGATCTGTCGACCTGTCCTCATGTCCTTCTTTCCTCTTATTTGACAAAGACAATTCATCAATTGGTTCAAAGTTATCCATATGGTTGAGTGCAATCCTAAATTAGACGGATGAATCAGAGTAATGTAGTCAGAGATAATAGGCTTTAAAGAAGGACTATATTCAGTTGTATCCCGCAATCGGCAGATGCAGACACGCAAGCTCTTAGACTGGTGGCAGACGTTCACACCGTTAGCTCGAATAGGCGCGATCGCTCTGTTCGCCCCACTTTTGGTACTCAATGGCTGGGCGATTTCAGTAATTTTTCATTACTTCCATTCGCTGATTGTCATTTTAGTTGCAGCCTCTGTGCTAGCGTTTCTGCTCAATTATCCTGTAAGTTGGATGGAGCGTCATGGTGCAAGGCGAGAGCAAGTTGCCATTTTAGTATTTTTATTGGCTTTATCGATTCTATTAGCATTAGGAGTTACACTCGTTCCTCTCGCTCTCACCCAAGCTCAACAGTTGGTGGCGCGTTTACCGGAATTGATTGACTCTGGACGCTCCCAATTGATGCTCTTGAACGAGAAAGCCGAAAGCATGGGTTTACCTATTAATCTTGATGCGCTATTGGTGCAAATCAACGATCGCGTTAAGGGACAATTGCAGGCGATCGCCGGACAAGTTTTGAATCTGGCGGTAGTCACTTTCACCAGCCTGCTGGACTTTCTGCTGACGATGGTTTTGACTTTTTATCTGTTGCAGCATGGCGATGAACTCTGGCAAAGTTTGGTAGATTGGTTGCCAAGCAAATTTCGCGACGCTTTTTCGCAAACAGTACGCCTCAGCTTTCAAAATTTCTTTATCACTCAATTGATTTTATCTACCTGTATGGCATCAGCTCTGATTCCTACCTTTTTATGGCTGAAAGTGCCATTTGGTCTGCTATTTGGCTTAAGTATTGGCATTATGGCTCTTGTTCCCTACGGAGGTTCTGTAGGTATCGCCATAACTACGATATTGGTGATGCTACTAGATTTCTGGATGGGAGTGAGGGTAGTAATTGCAGCGGTAATCGTGCAGCAAATTCTAGAAAACTTAATCGGGCCTCGAATTCTAGGCAGTTTTACGGGTTTAAACCCAGTTTGGGCACTAATTTCAGTTTTGACAGGAGCAAGGATAGGCGGTATTTTGGGTGTAATTTTAGCTGTACCCACTGCTGTAGTGATTAAGACGGCTTTAAGTGCCTTGCGTCCTAACGTTATGTCCAATCAAAGCGAGATGGGAGAAAATTTAGTGTCCGGGGAGGCTGTTGTTAATATTTCTGAGCAAACAGAAGAATCTTGCCATAAACCAATAGGGGAAACAAGTACAAAAGAGAGTATTAACCCGCAGTCGGTTTAACATTCGTTTGCTAGAGGTAGGCGCACCCGTTCGCCAGAAGCATTTCTTCCCACAGCTTAACTCTTGATTTGGGCTATTATCTTACGCTTGTGGGTCTACAATCGAACCCATAAATAAAATACTACCTGTTTGGTTGTCGCGAATAGCACAGAAAAACGGACGATCAACAATCATCCGGAATGGTTCATTAACAGGTAAAGATAGTGCTACTATTCCTACGGAAGTAGTAGCAGCAGCTTCTGTACCTTCTTCATTTACTTCTACAAAGGTTTTATGTTTAACATCGCTAATGGCGAGATTTTCTCCGATGCCAGAAAAGTCCGCTTGATTGGTGAAAGCCTCGCCCATACCTAAGACCTTCAGAGCATTATTGAGCGTCACTTCATAATCCATTTTAAAGCGGGGCAAGCGAATAAAACCTTCTTGCTGGCTAAACTGAGACATCCATTTTTCCCAGTTTTCAGCATTTAAATTTTGATAGAAAGATTTAAGGTTATAGTTTTGTTTGGGTAGAAAAACATAAAAGCTAATTTTAGCTTCTTTGCCATAAGGCAAACTTACTGCCTGAAATTGCTCGTTTTCATAGTATTTATATTTACCTTTTTGCGACATCATCGGGTGTTGTTTCTGACTACCAGATGTTATATAAAAAGGGTATTGGGCAGTTTGCTGTTTGTCGAATTCATTATTCCATTTGCCTTTAAAATAAACTGCATTGAGAAGAAATAGCACCTGGTCGGGTTCTATGTTTTCAACTATCTTATTAATTTTGCCACTAGTTTTTTCATTAACCCAATTGTTAATAATGCCAGGCGCACTTGCATCTTTAAAATTTAAATTTGTCACTTTAGCTTGATAAAAATCCTGAGTTCTTTTGAGAAAATCAGGTTTAATGCTAACGTCTTGATTTGCCCACAGCGAGTTAGCAATACTTAGTTGAACTTGTGGATCGGGATTTTCTAAAAGCACTTTTAAAGCCGCGTTAGAGGAGTTAATTTCTGGCACACTTAACCCCTGTAACTCGAGTGCCTTCGCCATTGCTTGTTGCGTACTGCCACCAGCACCGTTGTAGGTCATGTCTAAAGCGATCGCCACGCTGGTAGGTGAAATAAAAATATTGCGATCGCTGTCTTGTTTGAGAATTTCTGAAAAAAGTTTAAAGCCAAACTTTGTATTAGCAGTAATGAGTTTAGTATTAGGCAAGACAGATTTTTGAGGCATAGGAGATTCTGAGCGAGGCGGACTCGATTGAGCAAAAACGCTTGTGCTACCATTGACTTGGGAACATCCAATCACGCTCATAAGAACTACACTGGCAGCTGCTAGAGCATAGCGCCTTCCCAAACGAACAGCATAACGTCTTTGTAGGAAATTTTCCCAAGCACTACTAAATTTCTGCTTCATGTTTTCACACCACATGCCATAGTGTTCTAATTGACTATGACATTTCAGCTGACACAGCCATTTGGTGGTTACAGTTTTGGCAACAATTTTATTGAGAATGGTTGGTGGTTGGTGGTTGGTGGTTAGTAGTTAGTGGTTATTTCCAATGCCCACTCCCCCCATCCCTACCTAGCGGGTACAGTCCACCAGGCTAAGGCATAAGGCTGAGTCGCTTGGTTTATCTGCTTGGCAAACTGGACGCGGATTTTATAATTGCCTGTAGTGGGGACAGGACAAAAAATGTGTTCTACGCTATCGACTTCACTGATGGAGGCGCAAACAGTGGCTGTATCCGCAGTTGTCGTATCGTTTTTAACTAGATAGATATCAAGGTTGTTCAAACCGCGATCGCGAAAATCTTCCCCGGCATCAAACTGACCATTATTATTTTTATCGTTTAGTTCCACCAATCTGTCCCAAGCCAAGGTGATGGAAACAAAACTCTGCTGCTGTAATGGTTTTGCTAAAACGTATTCTACATAAGACCCAGCATTAACATTACGATAATCCCAACCAACGGTCGGTACAGGTTGTGATGGATTCCATTGACCGACACTAAATTGCTGATAAGCGCGATACGCATTCAAATGACCTGTTCCCATTTGAGAATCTAAGGGAATTTTGGGGTTTTTATAAGCGTCAGAATTAAACCAATCTTGATTTTGCTTGTCAATTAGTGTCTTGGTTACTCCTAAGCGCAAACCATCACCAGCATCTTTGATCTTCTCAGCCGAGTTCATTAACACTGCCTTCATCACTTCATGTCGGCGAGAAGCAAGACTCCAATTCGGTTGTTTTGTCCGCAGTTGTCGATCGCCAAACTCTTGCAATAGGGCAACTGTAGCTGTAACGTGAGGGGCAGCAAAACTAGTACCCGTGACCTTATTCAATTTACCATCTGGATTGAGCAGAGGAATGTTACTACCAGGAGCAACTAAACTGATGGTTCGACGCGGTCCCAGATTGATTTCCTTTCCGGCCAAGCGAAGGGACATAGCTTCAGTAGTCGCCACTAAGTTAGAAACGTCTACTTTATTAAAAATTCCTCCCCGACGAGAGGAAAAAGCCACGTTTACTCCATTAAAATTATCGGTAGGGATAGGAATTCCTCCTTTACCCTGGTTGCCAGCAACCGCATACAGGACATTGTGAACGCGACTAGACCAATCAATGCATTGGGTTAGCAAGGCGTTTCCATCCAAAACAGCATCCGGTCGTGGATCGCGGTTCAACGGTTCGCCAAAGCTAAAGTTAATGGCACGAATATCGCCGCTATTTTGCAAGGCAATGTGCTGTGCAGACAAACACTCTTCTGGTTGACCCATTTTAGTGGAACCGACAGCAGATGAGTATAGCCGTGCCCCTGGAGAAATCCCTGGGAAGGCTTTATCTGTACTGACCATCACCCCAGCAACGTTATAGGCGTGAGGATCAACACCACTATTTGACTTGGCAGGGCCATTGCGTAAAAAGACACCGGCTAAATTCAAAGAACGATTCTTAGAGACGGCTTTATCCACGCCAAACTTACCTGGCCGCCCAATTTCCACTTGACCAATGGCAATCTTGCGACCAGTTAAATTATACGGTGGTTTATGTAGCCTAAGAGCATCTATGCCGTTAATACTTATGGAAGTTTCCAAAGCAATTACTGGCATACCCAAGCAGGAAGCAATTAATCCCCAAAAGATCCAGCTTTTATTTTTCACCATAGTCAAGAGTAAAAAGTCAAGAGTTGTAGAGACGTGCCATGGCACGTCTCTACAGAGTCAAGAGTTAAGAGTCAATGGTCAATGGTCAATGGTCATTAGTTATTCTTCCCCGACTTACTCCACTCCTCCCACTTTCTCTACTCTCCTCAATCCTAGGGGAAGTCGCCCTAGAGGCGTCTACACCACATCTTTCTAAAGAAGGCCATATCAAACTAGTGAGCCTTTACTCAAGTCTTGTTACAATACTTACAGAAAAGGACGCATAAATATCCACTAGCCATGACCGAAACCCTATCTAAAAAACCGATTGTGATTGCTCCATCTATCCTATCAGCCGATTTTAGTCGTCTGGGAGAAGAAGTACGCGCCGTAGATGAGGCGGGAGCAGATTGGATTCATGTTGATGTGATGGATGGTCGCTTTGTACCTAATATTACAATAGGTCCTCTGGTAGTGGAGGCGATTCGTCCGGTTACGAAAAAACCATTGGATGTCCACTTAATGATTGTGGAACCAGAAAAGTATGTAGAGGGCTTTGCCAAGGCTGGTGCAGATATTATCTCTGTGCATTGCGAGCATAATGCATCACCACACTTACACCGTACTCTCTGCCAAATCAAAGAACTTGGCAAACAAGCTGGTGTTGTACTCAACCCATCCACACCTTTGGAATTGATTGAGTATGTGCTGGATGTTTGCGATTTAGTATTGCTTATGAGCGTTAACCCTGGTTTTGGCGGTCAAAGCTTTATTCCTAGTGTAGTTCCCAAAATCCGCAAGTTGCGTCAGATGTGTGATGAACGCGGACTTGATCCCTGGATCGAAGTGGATGGAGGACTGAAAGCAAATAATACTTGGCAAGTTTTGGAAGCTGGAGCAAATGCGATTGTAGCTGGTTCCGCTGTGTTTAACGCCAAGGATTATAAAGAGGCGATCGCAGCTATTCGTGACAGCAAGCGTCCCACACCTGAACTAGCCAAGGTTTAAGAAGGGACTGGAGACTAGGGATAAAACCTAATCTAAATCATAAAAACAAAGGGCGATCGCTTTTAATCGCCCTTTATTTTTTTGATACCACTGTACGGGTGTGTTAAAACCGCCCCTACCAACTACTAACCACTAACCACTAACCACTAACCCTCCGGGTACTCTACGAGAAGCCGCCCTGATGGGCGTCTACGCCAGTCGCTCATGGGGGGAACCCCCTTTGGAGCGCGCTGGCTCACCACTAACCACTAACTATTGCTAGTTAATTCTTGACCAATCGGTTCCTTTCCAAAAACCAAAAAACAAAACAGCAGCTACTAAAGCACCAAGATTCCATTTCACGGAAGTCTTGATTAAGTTTAGCCCTCGAAAAGACTGAGCAGCTTCTGCTTGATTCTTGATCTGTTCTTTAGCTTGAGACACTTGCGTTAAAAGTATATTTCTAACTTCTTCAGGTTTCTTACCTTCTAATGAGCGACCTTGGTTTTTGAGAAATTTATCTATTTGTTCAGGTGTAACTTGGTTCAGCTGCTTTTCCAACTCTTGAGCGCGAGTAATTTGTTGCTTGGATATGTTATTAATTTGCGACACATTTTGGTTATTGAGCCGGATAGTATTAAAAATTCCTAAAGGGACTAGTAGTATAAACAATAGTGTAAATAATAAAGTGAGCCAAGATAAGAATTTCAAAATTGGAAATTCCCATGTTTTTCGTGAATGCAGTTCTCCATAAAATATCAGTGCTAGCCCAATTAAAGGCACAGGTACACGTTCTACTATTGCTCCTAAAGTTTGAAATTCCCAAACAGGGTTCATAAAGTTTGATGGGATAAACATTGCTATCCAATCAAATAAAGATAATATCAATAGACCATAGCCTAGCGATCGCATAATAACTAGCGAACTTTCTTGTGTTAAAACAAATTGTTGAGGAATGAACTTCTCGCCTTTAGATTTAGTCATTTTCCTTGCGAAATATTACACTAAAGAATTCAGTTGTCCAAAATTCAATGTTTGGGCAAACGATAACGCCAATCTTGATACCAGGTAAACCAAGCTTTTTCCAAGACTTTATAGGCAGCTTCTGGAGAAGAAGCGTTTAAAGGAATCGATAAATGAGCCAAAAGACAGTACCTATCGTTTGTTAGTTTCTCCTGACCCAATAACCAAGGCAATAAACGCTGCCAGCGTCGATCGGATTTTTGCTGATGTTGTTTAAACTGTTTACCATCAAAAGTACTTTTACCTTCAGGATTAATACAAGCACTTAGGTAAGCTCTTTTTTGGTCAAACCCTAGCCCATAGTAGCCTACACCCTCTTGCTGACGCATAGCATCAAATGATGAAATTTCTGTGTATTTTCTAATGAGTGTTTTAACATCTCCCATTGAGGTTTTGACATAACGCATTTCAATATCTAAGGGCGAACTGTTGAGAGCATACTGATAATTTCTTTGGGCAATTAGTTCAGGATAATTTTCTGCGAGCAGAGGGAGAGAACTACTAGATTTAAATTGCCAATTTGGTATCGATACTGCTTCTGGGAAAATAATGGGAGTAGCTGTACGATTGTATTGTTTCGGCAACAGAATAACTAGCCCTAAAACAAAAAAAATGCTACCACTAGTTAAAATTAATAATGAAAGGCGGAGTTTTTTCCATATCCTCATTTGCTTTATGACGACCTAGAGGCTTTATTTTTAGGTTCATTATGTTCAATTAAAAACCAACAGAATAAACCAAAAAGCAGAACAGCAATCATTGAAAATATAAGAGATCCATCTCCACTATGCCAGTAGTCAAAAGCATCCATATCGTCTTTTGTCACTATAAAAGCCATGAGTGCAACTCGTGCAGAATTGACAATAAATCCTAATGTAGCAGCTACGATTGGTACAATGATTTTTTGCTTCCGTTTTTGCGGAAACATCAACAAGAAAAGAAGTGCTAATCCCAACATCTGCGAAATAAGTTCTATACCCGAACAGCCACTAGCTACCTCTACACTTCCATTTGGTAAATAAATATTCAATCCAGAACGATTCACTTCAAAGCCTGTATACCAAAGCATAAAAGCCGATAGCTTGGCAGTGAATGGTGTTATATTAACTAGCTCAGTTGGTAATAGTTTTGGTAAAGCTATAAAAAATAGCGCCAGTAACTCACCTCCATACTGCTTCAATCCTTTAAAGCCAGAAGCTATCAAGGCAAGACCAAGGGCAAAAACTAGAGGTAAGAGGTATAAAAATCCTCCAAAACTGGTCATAGTTGCACTTTTTATGAGTGCTATCCCAATTAATGATAAACCTAAAAAACTTGGTACAATTCCGCTTTCTAGATTTAAATTATCGTGTTTTTCAAAAACTAAAAAACATACAGCTAGCCAATATAAAAAACTTGTACCTAAAAGATCAGAATTTTCTGATTTCCAAGTGAGAGTTAGGTGAATTGCAACTAAACCTGCTCCTATTGCTAACAGCCAAAATTTTTGGTTATACAGTCGCTTGACTGCTGTTAATTTGGTAGTTCTCATTTCTTCTTGCAGCGGCTTTTTTCTCAAGCTTTTAGTAATCTCATCCCTGTTTTCGCAGATTAATCAAGTGGCTTATTTTGCTGTTCTTTGCGCTTGTATTTCCGATGTAAAGCCAAACCAAAACTTCCTGCTGTTAATGAACCTAATATTGTCAAAGGTTCGGGGACAGATTTTGTTGTGTTGTAGTTAAAGTTATCCATCACAAAATGAGAACCTCTACCTTGATACCCAGCAGGAGTACCGCTATTTAAAGAAGTAAACCTTAAAAAATCTATACCCAAGAAATTAAATTGAAATTCTTCAGGATCATTTGTATCTACAGTTACTTCTCTTGAGTACTTTAATTCCCCATCTAAGAAACCTTCTACTAGAATATCCAAATCATCATTCCAAGCTCCTGTTAAATAAACACTGTTGAAATTAAATGCACCACTATCAATACTTACAGCAGCTGGATTTGCAAAAGCATTGTAGGCTACATTTGAACCTGAAACTGTTCCATTTGCATATCCCGAAGGATTGTATTCATAAGTCGAAGTATTAAGGTAATAAAAATTATGCCAATTCAATCCTGCGTAGCCATTATCGATTGCAATTTTAGATTCAGGCAAATCGTCAAAGCCAATAACACCTGCCTGAGCCTGTCCTGCGCTAATCGTCGCCACTACAACAGCAGCAAGTGTCGCTACATTTGTAGCCTTTAGCAACTTTTTTCTCATCTGAAATTTATTCAATGCTGCCCTAGAATCAGCCTTGCCTAATTTTTTTCCGAGCTGAAATCCAGTCATTGAACTCACTCCCCTAACGAATATAAAAATTGATGGTAGATTCTCCCTGGAGTGAGATTTCGTTAAGTATCTCTGAGCAGTTGCACTTTAAAATTATAGCGACAGGAGATTTGTTTCCCTATCGCAGTGCCCCTGATAATAAGGACTTATAAACATCATGGAAACCCAAACAATCGCATTAACTTTATAGCTCTTAGCGATGTTTTTAAATTTGATTTCCAAGAAGTTTAGTAATAAGCGATACTAATTTTATAGTAGAAATAAACGCCACCTACTAAATTTTACAAAAAATTCACACTCAAAAACGTTTGAATTTTGGTAAAAATCAAACTTTATAGGACTTACATAAGATATTTTAGTTAAAGATTTTGTAAAGTTTAGGTAAAGTAAAATTAATAAGTTCAAACGGTATGTAAGTGTCTTTACGGTGACACTAATGAGTATAGTTGTACTGAGTCATTTTAGTTACCTATAGTGTCGTGTTTGTATATTGATGAAATCCCACCAATGATTGCGATCGCACTACTCTAAAGCAAAAGGATAAGGCATTTTCAGAATAAAAATGCCCAACAACATAACAGATCATTGCGCGGCGCGTACTCAATTGATTTTATAGCAGTATTATCACTATATATTACAAATATTAAAATATGGCAGTAAAACTACTAGTAGCAAATTTGCTAAAAAGTATAATAAGTGTAAGTTTAAGAACATGAGCAAAAAACGAGGGCATAGATTGCAACCCTCGTTTTTTTGTTTGGCACTCAACACCCAAGGCTTATTTGTTACGACCACCTAACCACTTGGCCGCAGCAAGTCCTAAAATAGCTCCCACAATGGGATTGCTGAGAAACTTGATAATAGCTGGTTGTTCTGCCAGCACTTCTCGGAAAATGTCGGGGTGGTTGTGATAAGCAAAAGAGGCCAGTTTGCTGACATCATCAGCACTCATGCGGTTGGGGTTGCGAGTAGAAAGACCAAGCTGTTGCTCTAAATGACGTTCGTCCAGTCCTCTTTGTTTGAAGTGTTTGAAAAAGGCACGAGCTACATCATCCCGTTCATTTGGCTTAATATTAGTGATCGCCTTTTGTAGTTCCGGTTCCATTTGGCTGGGAGGAATGCGGTCTGGATGTAAAGACCGTTCAAACATTTGGCGACGTTGATCCAACGTACTACGTTGAGCAAAATCATCAAAGTTTTGATACTGCTGTGATGGATCGCTAGGAACATCATCTAGCGATTCAACATCCCCTTGAGCCAAATCTCTCATTATTTGGCGTTTGTACTCTTCACTGCTAGTCACTGTACTAATCTCCTTTTCTTAATGTTGGTAGTTGGTCGTTACGATACCAAACACCAAACAACAAACAACAAACATCAATTCCTAGCTGTACTGAATTTGCCTGCTTTGGACATCATACCTAGCTGTCAAAATCAGTTGTTTGTCGGGTGCATATACCAAAACTGTTAAGTCTTGATTGGGGAAATTCTTGCGAAAACCTTCAACGAGGGATCTTGCTAAAGGACGTACTTCATTTGGACGAACTTGTGGGGAAATAACAACACCTAACTTGTTGTTATCGCGCACATAAGCATCTTTAACTAACCCTCGAGATGTTTGCACAACCCAGTCACCAAAAGTTTGTCCCGCAGCGGTATTTCCTCGCTCTAATTGTGAATAAGTTACATCCCGACCAACTCCTGGTGGAGGTGTAGTGCGGTCAACTTGAGAGACATTACCGCCACAAGCAGTCGTAATCGTCAGGACTAAAATTAAAGCAAAAGTCGTCAAAATTTTGCGACTCTGCTGTAGCAGACTCATTATTGTCGCCTCCTCGAAAACAGTGGTGAAGACTAAAATTCACTAAATTAGTAGATTTATGCCTTATTACCTACAAATTTGGCAGTAAATAAAAAGTCCGCTGACGCGGACTTCTCAGAAACCGCGCGAAAAAAAGCGCGTTAATTATAGTTCGGGTAGTTTTTCACTAAAGTAGAATGCACCCGGAATCATTTTGTTGATACGCAGCTAAAAATGTAGTTCTAGTCAAGCTTTTTCTTGACGTTATCTTTCACGTCTTCAACACCGTGACGTACTTCACTTTCTGCTTGTTTTGCTTTTCCTTCTGCTTTATCTTGTGGGTCGCCAGTAACGTTTCCCCATGCTTCTTGAGCTTTACCTTCTACATTTTTACCTGTAGCTTTTGCTCTATCTTCTAAGCTCATTTTGGTACTCCTTATTTCATAATATAAACATCAAGAATTGACAATCAATCTTGAATGTTTTTGTGTTTATATTTACAAGTTAACCTATGTTTTTTGCTATCTACTTCTTCCGCTAGGTATATTAATTACTATGCTCAAAGAGAGATAAAAATAGAGAATAAGGAATAGGTAATAGGGAATAGTTAGTAGGGGTTGGTTTTAAGAAATATCCTGTCTTTCAGGCACACAAATACACGACTAAATTCACCCTTTCAGTAGTTATAGGAATCCGGTTTGATGATTGAAAAAATCTAAGTACACGTAGGGTGTGCGATCGGCGAGAGTACGGCACCAAAAACATAGAATGGTGCGTTAGCCTTTGACGTAACGCAACGGCAATAAAGGGGGAGGAAAATCCACACCCCTTTTTGCCTCCCCTACGTATCTTTTCAAAAATAAAATACTAGTCCTATAGCATTAAATCACCAACAATCAAAAATCAACAAAATTATCCAATAAATAAACCCGGTTTGCTTGAGAAACCGGGTTAATAAATTTACGGGTATTATGGTTTTATCTAATCAAGAAAACCCATCATAGATTCAGAATCATCAATTATATTTGATGCTACTGGACGGTTGCCCATCACAGAGTAAGTTTCAGAAATTACCAGGGAACTGGAAGCAATAGGACGAATTCCAGATAAGTTAATAGTATCAACTACATGCACTGTGTTTGCGGTGATGGGACGTATACCCATGATGTTCATGGTTTCTACAACTTGCAAACTACTGGTGCTAATCGGACGTACACCAGAAATTGAAACTGTTTCAGCAACTTGCAAGTCGCTAGCAGCGATGGGACGCACTCCAGAAATAGCAAGTGTATCGCTGACTTCTAACTTGTTTGATGATTCTAGCTGCACTGGCATATTATTTGCTTGATCTGTATTTGAGTTTTGACTTTGGTTGTTTTCGACTTCCACAGTAGTTTCCCCCTTTAATTTGGCACGCTTTTGGCGAGGACTAACTCCTTTACCATTGCTGCTGACAGTCATAACCCAGCACCTCTAGATTGTTAAGTGATTTTTAGAATATTTCTGAGAAGTGAAATTTTTCTTATATATCAAAGTTTAACTTTAAAAATTATTGTATATGTATATGTTTATTTAAACTCTACACATAAGTAAAAATAAACATCAAATAGTGTAAAGATTGTTTAAGAAAGATTGCAAAAATTGCCTAAACAAGATAAACACTCGGTGTCTACTTTGTTCTAAGCGTACATTCGCTACTATTAAGATAGGTTACTTACAGCAAAACTTGTATGACAGAATTTTGTCTTCAAGCACCCTTCAGTCCAACAGGCGATCAGCCACAAGCGATCACACAATTAGTTGCTAGTATCCAAGCTGGCAACCGTTATCAAACATTACTAGGAGCGACGGGAACTGGGAAGACATTTACAATAGCATCAGCGATCGAGAAAATTGGCAAACCTACGCTGGTGCTAGCCCACAACAAAACTCTCGCTGCACAGCTTTGTAATGAGTTACGAGAGTTCTTTTCTAACAATGCTGTAGAGTATTTTGTTAGTTACTACGATTACTATCAGCCAGAAGCGTATATTCCTGTCACCGATACATATATTGAAAAAACTGCTTCCATTAACGATGAAATAGATATGTTGCGGCACTCAGCGACGCGATCGCTATTTGAACGCCGTGATGTTATTGTAGTTGCATCGATTAGCTGTATCTACGGTTTGGGAATTCCCGCAGAATACCTTAAAGCTGCGATTCCCTTCCAGGTAGGAATGGAAGTTAATCAACGGCAAATTTTACGAGATTTAGCATCAGTACAATACAGCCGTAACGATCTAGAAATAGGCCGGGGACGTTTTCGCGTCCGGGGTGATGTGCTAGAAATTGGGCCAGCCTACGAAGACCGCATTATCCGCATCGAGTTCTTTGGTGATGAAATTGACGCGATTCGTTACGTCGATCCGGTGACGGGTGAAATACTCCAGAGTTTGCAAGCAGTGAACCTCTATCCCGCACGTCACTTTGTTACCCCAGAAGAAAGGTTAGAGGAAGCTTGTGATGCGATCGCCCAAGAATTAAAAGAGCGCAAAGCTGAATTAGAATCAGCAGGGAAATTACTAGAAGCGCAACGAATAGATCAGCGTACGCGCTACGACTTGGAAATGCTGCGCGAAGTGGGTTACTGCAACGGCGTCGAAAACTATTCCCGCCACCTAGCCGGAAGGCAAGCCGGAGAACCACCAGAATGTTTAATTGATTATTTTCCTAAAGATTGGCTGTTAGTAATTGATGAATCTCACGTCACCGTGCCGCAAATTCGTGGTATGTACAACGGCGATCAAGCTAGAAAAAAAGTTTTAATTGAGCATGGTTTTCGCTTACCTAGCGCCGCTGATAACCGCCCTTTGAAAGCAGAAGAATTTTGGGCAAAGGTAAACCAGTGTATTTTTGTTTCTGCCACTCCAGGAGATTGGGAATTAGAAGTTTCCGAAGGTCATGTAGCTGAACAAATTATTCGACCAACTGGTGTACTTGATCCAGAAATTATCGTCCGTTCTACAGAAGGGCAAATTGATGATTTGTTAGGTGAAATTAAAGATAGAGTAGACCGCCACGAACGGGTGTTAATTACCACATTAACTAAACGCATGGCGGAAGATTTAACTGAGTATCTCCAAGAAAATGGAATTAGAGTTAGGTATTTGCATTCGGAGATTAATTCCATTGAACGGATAGAAATTATTCAGAACTTGCGCGATGCTAACTTTGATGTTTTGGTTGGCGTGAACTTGTTACGGGAAGGTTTAGATTTACCAGAAGTTTCTTTGGTAGCAATTTTAGATGCAGATAAAGAGGGTTTCTTGCGTGCGGAACGTTCCTTAATTCAAACTATCGGAAGAGCAGCGCGTCACGTCCGAGGACAAGCAATTATGTATGCCGATAACCTCACCGATAGCATGATTAAAGCCATTGAAGAAACCGAACGCCGTCGTGGTATTCAATTGGCATACAACCGCATGCATGGAATTACACCCCAGCCGATAGTTAAAAAATCAAGTAACGCGATTTTGTCTTTTTTGGAAGTATCACGAAGGTTGAATGCTCAAGAGTTAGAAACAGTCGATCAACATATAGATGAGTTGCCGTTAGAAAATATTCCAGAATTGATTACTCAATTAGAAGCGCAGATGAAAGAAGCGGCGAAAAAATTGGAATTTGAAGAAGCGGCGAAGTTACGGGATAAGATAAAGCATCTGCGGGATAAGTTGGTGGGACGCTAGATAGATACTGTTGTAGAGACGCAATTGATCGCGTCTCTTTTTAGTTCATAGCCTAAAATAGGCGATCGCATTCAAGCTGCACTTTGGAATAAAATTTGCTTGACTAGCAACAAAGTTTATATGTTTTTTACTCTGAGTAAAGATTTAAATCACCACCAGTAAAATGCAATCTGAATTCAACTTTTTCCAAAATTGGTATCCTATCTCACCAATAGAAGACCTTGACCCAAAACGACCAACACCAGCAACCCTTTTAGGACTCCGCTTAGTCATCTGGAAGCCTAAATATTCTGAAACTTACCGAGTATTTTTAGACCAATGTCCGCATCGACTTGCGCCTTTAAGTGAAGGGCGCATTGATGACAAAACGGGCAATTTGATGTGTAGCTATCACGGTTGGCAGTTTGATGAGCAAGGAATTTGTACTCACATTCCGCAAGCAGAAAATCCTGAACTTGTAAGTAAGAATCAAGAAAACCTATGTGCAGTAACATTACCAGTTCGTCAGGAACAGGATTTACTTTGGGTTTGGCTTGATGCTAAATCAGGTGATGTGGCTGCGACTACACCCTTACCTCTGTCACCACAACTAGATGCAAGCAAAGGTTTTGTTTGGTCTTCTTTTGTACGCGACTTAGAATATGACTGGCAAACCTTGATTGAGAATGTAGCAGATCCCAGTCATGTTCCTTTTGCTCATCATGGGGTACAGGGCGATCGCCAAAAAGCAAAACCAATCCCGATCAAAATTGTGCAATCAACACCAAACTTGATTGAAGCAACTACTTCTAGGCGCTTTCAAACAACAATCACTTTTGAACCGCCTTGTCGCTTGGAGTATGCTATGAGTCTTGGCGATTTTGGAAGACAGTTTGGACTTATCACCTACTGCATGCCAGTTTGTCCAGGTAAATCTAGGATTGTAGCTCTGTTTACTCGTAACTTTGCCAAAACATTCCATCATCTTACACCCCGTTGGTGGGAACACATAAGCGAGCGCAATGCGGTTATCGATGGAGATATGATTCTTTTACAGCAGCAAGAGTATTTTCTCCAACAGAGAAAAACTGCTGAAAGCTGGAAAACTGCCTATAAGCTACCTACCAGTGCAGACAGGTTAGTAATAGAGTTTAGAAATTGGTTTGATAAGTATTGTCACGGACAGTTACCGTGGAGTGAAGTTGGCATAAGTGTTCCAGAATTCCGCGATATCAATAATAATCGCGAACAAATCTTGGATCGCTACAAACAACACACCCAGTATTGTAGTAGCTGTCGAGGTGCGCTAAAGGTTGTGCAACGCTTACAAGTGGTACTTTTGGCATACTTTGCAATTACTGTTTGTGGAGTTGCTATCCTTCCTGATGCACTTCGAGTCAAACTTGGTTTACCTTTGATTTTAACAGCACTATTAGGTCTAGCAGCTTACGCTTGGCTGAAATTCTGGCTTAGTCCTAAATTTTACTTTGTGGACTACGTGCATGCGGATAAATAGATATAAAAAGTTCGTAGTAAGCACTTAAGTGCTTACTACAAACCTCAAATATAATTGCTTAATCGCAACTATCAACAAACAACTGGAAACTCTCCCAGCATTTTGACTTCTGGTTCTAGTAAAATTGACCAGCGGTCTTGTACTTGGTATTGAACGTGACGGATCAAATTAAAAATATCCCAAGAACTAGCACCACCACAATTGACAATAAAATTAGCATGGCGTTGTGCTACTTGCGCGTTACCAATTTGGAAGCCTTTGAGACCGGTTTGTTCAATTAACCAACCTGCGGCGTAAGGTTTGGGATTGCGAAAGACACTGCCACAACTGGGTTTGTCGTAAGGTTGCGTTGTTAGTCGGTGCAGTTTGTGTTGTTTGGTGTTTGCGATTACTTGTGCCGGATCTGCTCCTGGTTGCAGTTGAAAAGTTGCTTGGGTAACTATGCGATCGCTTCCTTGGAGAATGGAAGTGCGATAGCTGTAACCGAATTGTTCACGAGTGAGGGTTTCTAGTGTACCGTCGGGTGAAAGTACTTGAGCACTAACTAAGATATCTGCAATGCAGCTGTCGTGTGCTCCTGCATTCATCACTACAGCACCACCGACGGTTCCGGGTATACCCACAGCCCATTCTAAACCTTGCCAACCCCGCTCTGCTGCCTCCAGCGCCAATCCAGGAATTGGTTCTCCAGCAGCAACGGTCAACAGACCTGTTTCCTGGTTAAAGTGAGTTCGACGGAGATGGCGGGTAGCGATGACTAAGCCCGGTATACCGCAATCGCTGACTAACAAGTTAGAACCTGCTCCTAGTATTGTTATTGGTAAACCTTGTTCTTTTGCATACCTGACACTAGCATGCATTGCTTCTATGTTTCGTGGAGCAATATACCATTCTGCTGGTCCTCCCACTCTGTAGGAAGTATATGCTGACAGATAAACTTGCGATCTAATCGCGCAATCGGTACCAGGTAAGCGAATTTCCTTGTTTTCGGAATAAGTCGATTGTTTTTTACTTGCAGTCAAGCCAGAGTTTGTGCAGACATTTACAGCTGCCTGGGAAATTTTCATATTTACCAAAATTTTAGTTTAATTTTGATGTTTATTCACCGTAGAAATACGGTAATAATTTGAGGCAATGGAAGCATTGCGAGACTAACGTCAATGCCATTAAAAACACTTCCTTCATGACTTCAGGATGTGGCTGTAGCCGGCTGACGAAGTGTTGCGATTACTTCCGGAATCACTTGATTCAAATTCCCAGCTCCTAGAAACAGCGCCAAGTCTCCAGGGCGCAGATTTTGCTGTAAAAAATCGCACATCAAATCTAAATTAGCCTGATAGTTGACTTGCGGATGATGCTTGGCAACTTCTTGTGCGAGTTGTTCACCGCTAACCTGTCCTAAATTGGCTTCCCCAGCACTGTAAATATCAGTAAGTATGACTGCATCGGCATGAGTAAAAGATTGGGCAAATTCCTCAAAAAATGCCTGTGTGCGACTATAGCGATGGGGTTGGAATATGGCTACTACTCTTTGTCCTGGTCTTGCTTGCAGGCGTGCAGCAGCCAGAGTTGCGCGAATTTCGCTGGGATGGTGGGCGTAGTCATCGATGAAGGTGATGCCATCAACTTCACCCCGGAATTCAAAACGGCGTCTTGCACCTTCAAAGGTCGCAAGTCCTTTAGCAATTTCTCCAAATTCTAAACCTAGAACTCGACCAACGGCCACCGCTGCTAGGGCATTGCTGAGGTTGTGGCGACTGAGCAAACGTAGCTTTAGCACACCCAAAGCTTTACCCCGTTCCCAAACTAAGGCAGTGGTGCCATCGGCACGATAATCTATATTGGTAACGGTATAATCCGCACCTGTATCTTGATATAAGCTATAACTTATTGTTGGTTGGAAGCGATCGCGCACCGTTGCACAATCAATGCTACCGACTAACGTCTTGCAACCTTCAGCAAAGGTCTGGAATATCTGCACTACTTCTTCCAAATTGTCGTAGTGGTCGGGATGATCCAGTTCGATATTGGTGATAATACCAATTTCCGGAGCGTGTTTAACTAGCGAACCATCAGACTCATCTGCTTCCGCCACCAGATAGCGACTTTGTCCCAACCTAGCGTTACCTTCCCAAGCATTGACTTCACCACCTACTAAAATCGTGGGGTCTAACCCCGCTTGCAATAGCATGTAACCAATCATGCTACTTGTGGTGGTTTTACCATGAGTTCCGGCAACGGCAATGCTGTCATATTCAGCAATTAAAGCTGCCAATACATCAGAACGATGAAATATTGGGCAGCCTAATTCTAAAGCCGCTTTGTATTCCAAATTATTTGTGTTAATTGCTGTTGAACAAATAACTTGTGGTAGTTGTGCCAATTCTAAATTTGGCTCTTCATCTTCAGCATTTAAGACTACTTGATTACCGTTGACTGTTGGGCGAAAGAATTCTAAATTGCTTGCTTCTTGTTTAGCAAAAATATGAGTTCCGATAGATTCCAATTTGCAGGTTATGTGATTAGGACGAAGATCCGAACCAGAAACCGGCAATTGACGCTTTGCTAGCACGTATGCCAAAGCAGACATACCTATGCCGCCGATACCAATAAAATGAAAAGGTCTACCGCTAAAGTCTACAGAATTCTTCATTGATTAATCCTCTAACACCACACCACACAATCTTCACAAATGACACGCGTATCATAACAGGATTTTGTTTTTTAACGATACTACCTCTGTATAAATTTCATGTTCCTAATCAGTAAATTTTTGTGCTCAGATTTTACTGGTTGAGATTGATTTTAACCTCATTAGTAGTTTTTTCTCTTTTTAAACCAATATTATGTTTATTCTGTGAATTTCTGCACCTTCGGGACACAAACGACTGTATTTTCAAATACATAATTTGGTTTATTTGCTGAAATTAGCTATAATAGTAGATTGGAAATTCAACTACTTTGAAATTGAATCAAGCCAAGTAAAAGAGTGGATGCGGCAAATAGCAATTTTCGGTGGCACTTTCGATCCGATTCATTGGGGACATCTCATAGTAGCCGAAACAGCTTTGCATCAAGTACCCCTCGAAGAAATAATTTGGGTGCCATCGCACCATCCTCCTCATAAAAAAGCAGCTTTGTTTCAACATCGTGTGGCCATGCTCCAGATGGCGATCGCAGATAATCCAGCGTTTGCCATCTCACTAGTTGAAGAACTGCGATCGGGAACTTCCTATGCCATCGATACCCTGATTGATTTATCAGCTATTTATCCCAATACTCATTGGTATTGGATAGTTGGCTTGGATACATTCCAAACCTTACCTCGTTGGTATCGCGGACAGGAGTTAGCACCCCAGTGCGATTGGTTGATCGCACCCAGATTCCTTAGTAGTGAGTGTATAGCCCAAAGCGAAATTATCTGCAAGCAAGTGGAGCAACAACTAGCAAACCAGTTTTATAGCATACAGTGGCAATTATTGCATATCCCTTTAGTAGGAATTTCGTCAAGTTTGATTCGCAACTCGTGTCGCGATCGCAAATCGATCCGCTACTTAGTGCCAGAATCGGTGAGAAGTTACATCGCCCATCACAGCCTTTACACAGACAGTGGTCAATAGTCAATGGTCATTTGTCATTTGTCATTTGTCATTGGTTATTTGTTAGTGGTTAGTGGTTAGTAGTTAGTAGTTTACATACTCCCCCTCTCCCCATCCCTCCATCTCCCACTCTCCCCACCTCCCCACTCCCCCTTTTTTAACCAAACACGAAAAAATATTTAACTTTTTTTTGGGATCTAACGGTTTATAGTTATAAATACTCCCCCCTTTGCGATATGATCGGGGTCAATCATAAGATTTAATTAGGCATATATAACAGAGGGCAAGACGCTGTGATTAGAGTTGCTATCAACGGTTTCGGACGCATCGGTCGTAACTTTATGCGCTGCTGGTTGGGTAGAGAGAATAGCAACATTGACCTTGTTGCTATCAATGACACCTCAGACCCCAAAACCAACGCTCACCTGCTCAAGTACGACTCGATGCTAGGAAAGTTAAAGGGTGTTGACATTACTGCCGATGATAACTCGATCATCGCTAACGGTAAAACCGTTAAATGCGTATCCGACCGCAACCCAGAAAACTTGCCCTGGAAAGATTGGGAAATTGACCTAGTTATCGAAGCGACAGGGGTATTTACTGCTAAAGAAGGGGCGATGAAGCATGTCAATGCAGGAGCCAAGAAGGTTCTGATTACTGCCCCTGGTAAAAATGAAGACGGTACTTTTGTAATCGGTGTAAACCACCACGATTACGATCACAACAAACACCATATCATCAGCAACGCCAGCTGTACCACCAACTGTTTGGCTCCCATTGCCAAGGTGCTGCACGAGAAATTCGGCATCATCAAAGGTACAATGACCACCACCCACAGCTACACAGGAGACCAGCGCTTGCTAGACGCTTCTCACCGGGATGTGCGGCGTGCGCGTGCTGCGGCAATTAACATTGTGCCTACTTCCACCGGTGCAGCAAAGGCTGTGGCGCTGGTATTGCCAGACTTAAAAGGCAAGCTCAATGGTGTTGCATTGCGCGTACCTACCCCCAACGTTTCAATGGTGGATTTTGTTGTGCAAGTCGAAAAGCCAACCATTGCAGAGGAAGTTAACGCAGCCCTCAAACAAGCATCTGAAGGTGAACTGAAGGGTATTTTAGACTACAGCGAACTACAACTGGTATCATCCGACTATCAGGGTACTGATGCCTCTTCCATTATTGATGCTAGCTTGACGCTGGTCATGGGCAGTGACATGGTCAAAGTTATGGCATGGTACGACAACGAATGGGGCTACAGCCAACGTGTTCTCGACTTGGCAGAACTAGTAGCCGAGAAGTGGACAAAATAGGTTTGTTGTTTGTTGTTTGTTGGTTGTTTGGAAAAATTAACTAGCAACCACCAACTACCAACTACCAACCATCAACCAAAATGTTGAAATCCCTGGCTAAGAGTCAAAACTTGGTCGGGGAATTCTTGATCTGGGTCACGTAAAATTACGGTTGACCCTTCTGTAATCTCGCCTACAATAGCTGCACCCTGACCAAGCTGTTGCACTAATTCATCAGCAGGTTCTTTTGGCAAGCACAGCACTAATTCAAAATCTTCGCCACCGTAGAGGGCATATTCCAATGCTTGCTCTTTAGTCAGCCACTTGTCAAAAGCTTTTGGAAAAGCTATCTGCGTGCGTTCAACCACAGCACCAACATTACTGGTGCGGCAAATTTGCACTACGGCGTCAGCTAAGCCGTCACTGCTGTCCATGCCAGCGATGGGGAGGAGGGGAGGAGTGGGAGAGGGGGGGAGTGGGAGAGGGGAGGAGTGGGAGAGGGGAAGAGTGGGAGAGTAGGAGTCTAAAATTTGCCAGAGGATAGGTAAGACATCAAGTCGTGGTTTCGGACGCTGGTGAGCGCGAATTAAAGCCGTTCTTTCCTCTTCAATGAGGTTTTCTGCCTTTTCAGGATGCAGAAGCAATTCTAAGCCAGCACGGGACGCACCGTGCACGCCAGTGATAACGATCGCATCCCCAATTTTAGCTTGGTTACGGCGGATAATCCGATGAGGGTCAGCTTGACCGAAGGCGGTGATGCCAACAGTAACGACAGGCGATCGCACCACATCACCGCCTACAATCGGTGTATTGTAAGATTGCAAGCATTCAGTTATTCCCCGATACAAGCTTTCCACCCAACCGACACACACATTGCCAGGAAGTCCCAGTCCAACGGTAATTCCTAAAGGGTAAGCGCCCATCGCTGCCAAGTCTGATAAATTAGCAGCAGCAGCTTGCCAACCGACATCTTCTGGTGACGTAGTGTTTTCACTGAAATGAATATTCTCAACTAAAACATCAGTAGTTACCACTAAAGTTTTACCTGGTTCAGTAGCAATTACAGCCGCATCATCCCCGATAATGTCTGCCGGACAGAAGCGCTGCAAGATTTTTAATAGTCCTTGTTCGCCTATTTCTTGAACTAGTGGGGAAGATAATTCATTGTTCACAATAGTTTTTCGCCATTGCCAAACGATCGGGCTTTACTTTCCAAGTTACGATAAATGTATCGTTTTAGCGATCGCAACTGAGCAGGTGTTTGCCGCAGGTAATCTTTAGGAGTTAGGAGTTAGTAGTTAGTAGATAGTAGTTAGTAGTTGGTTATACCTACTAACCACTATCGATTACAACTTTAGTAGTTAGTAGTTGGTTATACCCACTAACCACTAACTACTAACCACTATCCATTACAACTATTTATGCTTGCTCTGGCTCTACTAACTTTTCTGCACCTTTGACGACTTTTGCCGATTCAATTTTGTCACCCGGCTTCAGTTCTCTTAAAACTTCCTTACCCTCTGTAACGTAGCCAAAAACGGAGTAACGGCCATCCAAGAGGTTGCGTCCGGCTGGGGTAAGTTCCGGTTCATAGAGAAAGAAGAAGAATTGTGAAGAACCGCCATTCACTTCATTTTCTGGACGAGCCATAGCCACTGCACCATAAGCAGAAAATGGCAGAACTGGTAAATCTGTATAACGACCAGCTTGTTCTAAGGTAATACCGTAGGTAGGTTCTTTGTCACCTTCAACCAGGAATTCTAAAGGAATCGCACGGTATTTGCCAGTTTTGGGATCGATAAAACCTACTTCCTTGCCTGGTGGGTCGCCGGTTTGCACAACGTAGGATTCTTCAGCACGAGTGAATTCCAAACCGTTATAAAAACCCCGTTGTACTAAATCAACAAAGTTTCCAGCAGTGACAGGGGCGTTATAGCCATCGACCACAAGGGTAATTGTACCTTTGTTGGTTTTCATTTCCACAGTGGCCCGGCCTTTCAGTTGTGGCAAATTGCTGTATTCTTCTGGGACTTCAAAGGGAAATCCCTGCACCATTAACTCTTCAAGTTCCCCAACGATATTCAGCAGATTAGCTCGTGTTGTCAAAAATTTTTCTTTATCTTTGGTTTTAGCGACTTCTTCTAATTCATTTACGCCAGATTTCAATTCAGAAATCAAAGTTTCGGCTCGGGGTTTGTTTTCATCTGGTACACTGGCTAAAATTTGCGACGGGTTGTTGAGTATTCGAGATGCTTTGCCTAGGTCTTTGGAAACTGCACCCCAACGTCTATTTGCCCGCAATTGGTTGGATATATCTTCCAAGCTTGCTTGTAGTTCCCGCACAGGTTTATTATCTATTGGCAGTGCATAGCGCAGTAAAGCTTTGCCGTCGGTGATTGCATTCCCAGCTGGTAGTCCAGCGCTACTGGAGGGAGTCCACCCAGCTGTACTTATTCCTAAAAATAGGGTTGCCAACAGCAATGTAATGAGGGTATTCTTCAACTGAGATTTTAATAAGTTGAACATAGGATGGTTCAAACGCAGCATCAAATTATTGACTGGGTGTAACCCATCAATAATCTTCCCACAGTAAAGGAAGCATCTGTGAAGGAAGAAGAGCCAGTGCACTCTTGGGGAGGCACGGGTGCGGCGATCGCGTCTACACTTTAAGCGCCGTCGCTGTCGTTCCAACAGTTGTAGCACTTGGACTGGAATAAGGCAGTCGCGATAAAAAAAATTCACCATCATGCATGAAAAAACCTCACCCCCTACCCCTCTCCTAAGCAAGGAGAGGGGTGTCCTCTCTTGACGAGTAAGGTTACTTTCAAGTTAGACGCCCACGGGCTTTTCGCCCACAACGAGGGAATGAAAATCCCTTCCCCCATCCCCTTTTCCCTTTCCCCTATTTTCAAGACAGAAGGAAGAAAGTAAAATCTAACTTGATTACTTCATGATTAATAATTCATCTTTAATTTGGCTACCTTTGGTAATATTGATTAAATTCTTGGGGTTTATGGCTTAAGAGCAGAAATAGGCAAATGACCCACCACATCTATAATTGAATTTGTTGAATTTGACTTGTTAATCAAAGCACAGGTGAATAATTTGTTATGACAGGAAAAGGACAGGGATTTGGCTTTGGCTTAGGAAAAATGAAAGAACTGGCTGAAGCCTTTAAAAAAGCTCAGCAAGTGCAAGAAGGTGCCAAGCGACTTCAAGACGAATTAGAGCAAATGGAAATTGAAGGAGAGGCTGGCGGTGGTCTGGTTAAGGTCATAGTCAGCGGAAACCAAGAACCCAAGCGGGTGGAAATTTCGGCCAATGCTCTTAATGAAGGAGCAGAAGTACTTTCCGATTTGGTAACTGCGGCAATGAAAGATGCCTACAACAAGTCCACAGCGACAATGCGGGAACGTATGGAAGAATTGACCAGTGGGTTAGAACTTCCGGGATTTCAGTAAATAGTCACTTGTCATTTGTCACTTGTCATTTGTCATTTGTCTTATCCTAATGACAAAGGACAAAGGACAAAGGACAAAAATATCTATGCCATACAAACTTCTGTTTGTCTGCCTAGGAAACATCTGCCGCTCACCAGCGGCAGAAAACATCATGAATCATTTGATCGAGCAGAGTGAATTGAACGGGAGCATCATCTGCGATTCTTCAGGAACATCTAGCTATCACATCGGTAGCCCGCCTGACCGACGGATGAGTGTTGCGGCTGCTCAAAAGCTAGGAATAAAAATGTGTGGTCGCGCCCGCCAGTTTCAAAAGTCTGACTTTCAAGACTTCGATTTGATTTTGGCTATGGATAGAGAAAATTATGAGAATATCCTCTATCTCGATCCAAGTAGGCAATATCACGATAAAGTACGCTTGATGTGTGACTTTTGCTCTCGGCATACTCTCAAAGAAGTTCCAGACCCCTACTATGGCGGCTCAGAGGGATTTAATCAGGTGATTGAATTACTTGTTGATGCTTGTGAAGGTCTGCTGAACCACGTTTCTAACCAAAAAACTGTTTTTTAAGGACAATCAACAACCCGGTTTATCTTAAAAAACCGGGTTTAAGGACTTTTGACTTACTCGCTAGCGGTCTAATCTCGTCTGCGTAACCCAAACAAGGGAGCAAGAATCAATCCGAAAACAAAGCCACCAATATGCGCCCAGTAAACAACTCCTCCTGTCTCAACACTCATATTGGCGGCTGTTTGCAGGCTAGTAATACCAGATATCACATATTGGATAAAGGAAAGCCCTATTAATATCAATGCAGCGACTTCGATAAAGGTGAGAATTCTAGATTGGGGACTAGATTGGGGAAAGGCAATAATGTACGCAGCCACAACCCCAAAAATTGCACCACTTGATCCTAAATAAGGAATTTCATAATTCATGTTAACAAACCATTGGCACAATGCTGCTAAAGCACCGCAAATCAGATAAAAAATCAGATATTTGAGATGATCTAGGCGATCTTCGACGTTGTTGCCAAAAATCCATAGAAACAACATGTTTGGGATTAAGTGCCGCAAACCCCCATGTAAAAATTGCGACGTAAGTAATGTAGGCCACTCGCCAGCGAAGTTAGTAGTTAATTGTTGCGCTACAAGAGCATATTGTTGGAAAAACTGTTCCAGTTGTGTACTTGACAGACTAAATTCATGAAGAAAAACTAAAACATTCATCCCAATCAACCCATAGGTGACATATGGGGTGATTCGCGTCGGATTTTCGTCGTAGAGAGGAAACACAGGTGTTTTTCCTAATGACTTGATAGCTGCAATATAGCTTGTGTAACTGCTAAACGAACAACGAAAGCAGGTAAAGTATCGAAATTTACTTAAATCTGTTAAATAAAGCTGTCATTTCACAGTTTTTTTGTTTAAACTTGTTAGGTTGCTGCCCAGCTTGGGAAGACTATCAATAATGATGAGCTACAATGTATTTTTTTTTTAAAACTTTTAAGTATATCTAATTAGAAAAATGGATTTAATAGTCCTCCAAGCTCTCAGTAAACCCCAAACTACTGGTTGAAAGAACTTTCAGATGAACACAAATACAACTCCAGACATAGCCAGCATCAATGAGAAGCGCAGTTCCCTTACAGATAACAATGCTGATGAGCCACTAGAACTAGCAAATTCAGATTATCGGTTAGCGCTGTTCGAGAACAAATTTGTGGAACAGTGGCAAGAACTCACTTCTAATCTTGAGCAGCTGCTTCAGGAGCTTAGAAAAAAAAGGCACAATATAGATACTGAGTTGAACAAGCAAATAGAAATAGCTTTGCAAATTTGTCGGAGTGATACAGGGATTCCTTCAATTGAAGAAATTGAAAGGCGTTTTGAAATTGAGAAAAGCTATGAAATCGTTTATGAAAAGTACCTGAATGAAATCCGCGCTCATCTGTCCCAGCATCTATTATCACTAGATGATGCTCTCAAGCGATCGCTAGATACAGTCAAATCTCAAGTAGCAGAAATATTGATTGAAAAGGCAGATTTAGGAGAACTAACCCAAGCAAGAGGTTCTGAATTAATCAGTGTGCTGGCAGTGGAAATACCAGGGCAACTCATCCCATGTATACCCAGCAAACTCAAGCTTGCATTCCAAATACTAGCTGAGTTTGAGCTTTCTTATCGGGGATTGGTACAGTATCGCATTCGCCCACATCTAGATGGACTAACCCCTAAAGAAGCGAAAACACTTAAGCTGACTGTATTGCCCTCTGCTCAACAAGTGTTTATCAATTTGAAAATAGCTCATATCGAAAGCGTTCGTAACTGTGAAAAAGGCTTGAAACAGTTGCTTAGCGAACCGAATCAAGTTGCTTTTGCAATTGTAGAGGAATTTGTGGATCGTACCATTCGCGCTGCGGATGTAGAGAAAGAATGGCAACTCTTATTACAACTAGTGCGATCGCAAATTTGGGATGATTTTCTGGGTGAACAAGGGCAAATGCAGCACGAGTGGATAAATTCAGTTGAGCAAGCCACAACTGTAGATGAAGAGACAAGCGAAGTTGATGCAATTTTTGCGCTTATGAATATGTAATTATACTTAATTGAATTTAGATATATAATTATAAAGTTATAAGGTAAGCTACACACACTCTACAATTATTAGTCTCAATTTTTTGTTGAGAATAATATTCAAGTCGTATCATCAGGCACATCTTTGACATCAATACCTAAAGACTTGCACATAGTCTTAAGCGAAACTTTATACAGACGAGCTAAGGCTACAACATTCTCAACGCTAGGCATAGCTTTACCTGATTCCCAGTCAGCCTGCCTACGTTCGGAAACACCAATCAGTTGTCTAACTTGAGGGCGTGTTAAACCTGCTTGTTCTCTTAGTAGCCTTAACGGAGACTTACCCTGTGTTTGTGGATTTTCTTCTATCATAGTAGACGAAAGGTTCTTGAACGATACGTCTTGACAGTGCCAATAACAAGACGTATCATTCACTTTGTGGATACAGAAAGACTAGTCAGTTTGGCTGGATTAATTAGAATACAGCAATTTGCCTGACTGGTCTTTCCTTAGTGTCAGATCGTAACTGCTCCTTATGCAATTACGAACTGTATGTATGGTCTACCCTACCACTCCTACTACTGTTGGTGAAGCTCTTTGTTTTGGTCTTGCTGCTGTTTGTAGGGAGGTTATGCCTATGGAACAATAAATTTTTGCTGACGATGGCTGCAAAATTTACCACACGAAAACCTGACACCAGTTGCTTTTGACTGTTGTGCGCTGACTGGTGTCTTTTCCATTTAATGATTAAGGAGGTTTTCTTGTTGAATCAACAACACATAACTTACCAAACTCCGTGGATGATAGTGCGTTGGCTTTCACCCACACAACGTGTTATTTATGGTAGATTTCAAACTCGTAGTGATGCCAATAGTCATCTTTTGGTTTTACGCAGGTTGATGCCAAGAGCTTGTCTTGAGGTAGTTTTTGACTTAGAGTAATAGTTACTCAAAAATTTAAGTATCACTCCTTGCACTAACGTAAAATATTTAACAGCTTTCTATTTTGATTTTGTTTTAGTCTGTCGATAAAAATATAAAAAGACAATCGCACTTTCAGATGATGAAAGTGCGATCGCATCTCGCCGTGCTATAGATATTTAACAGCTTGACTAATGCTTGACCAGCCAATCCAGAAGTAGACGATTCGTCTTTTCTGGTTGTTCGAGCATAAACCAGTGCCCTAACCCTTCGACTCTTTCATACTGCCACTCAGCTGTTACGTATTTGCTAGAGTTTTTAATTTGCGATTCCCAAAGGAAATCATCTTTATCACTCCAAATGCCAAAGGTTGGAATAGTTATCGGCTGTCGTTCAGGTAATTTCCCTTCTAGGGCAGCAAGCATGATTTCAGGAAGCGTGATTAACGTGAAATGGTATTACGCAGAGGAATGCAGAGGCTACCGTAGAGGTACGCAGAGTTTTTGAACTCAAATGGTAAAATTCCCCCTCTTTGCTTGCGGAGAGGGGTTTAGGGGGTGAGGTCTAAATATTAAACTGCTGCCGCTGATACAATGACCAATACAAACCCTTTTGCTGCAACAACTCTGTATGAGTACCGCGTTCGGCGAGAACGCCTTTTTCTAACACCAAAATTAAATCAGCACGCTTGAGGGGTGCAAAACGGTGGGCAATCAAGAACACAGTCCGCCCTTGGGAAACTGTTTGCAAGTTTTGCAGTACCTGCTGTTCGGTTTCGCTGTCTAAGGCGCTGGTAGCTTCATCTAAAATCAAAATCGGTGCTGGCGAGAGGAATAACCGCGCTAGGGCAATGCGTTGCCGCTGTCCGCCAGATAAAGCTGTACCGCGTTCGCCAACGTTGGTTTCGTAACCGTGGGGCAATTCACTGATAAAATCGTGGGCAACGGCGAGTCTCGCTGCTTCTACTACTTGTTCGGCGGTGATATCAGGATTGCCGAGGGTGATATTTTCTAATATCGAACCGTTAAATAAAAAGTCCTCTTGCAAAACTACGCCAATTTGTTGACGCAATGAGGCTAAGTCTGCACTTTTAATATCAAAACCATCGATAAGGATACGTCCCGATTCGATTTGATAGAGGCGTTGCAAAAGTTTAGATAGAGTACTCTTACCAGAACCGCTGCGTCCGACAATGCCGACGAATTGCCCTGGCTGGACAGTGAAGGAAATTCCCCGCAGCACGGGTTCTGTATTCTGTCGGTAGCGGAAGAAGACTTGTTCAAAGGTGACTTGCCCTTTGAGTGGTGGTAAAACTAAACCTGTGCCTGGTTCAGCCTCTGGGGCGACGTTGAGAATATCGCCAATTCTGTCTACGGAAAGCAGAACCTGTTGCAGATTTTGCCATAGTTGCACCAAACGCAGCAACGGCCCGGTGACTCTGCCAGAAAGCATTTGAAAGGCGACAAGCTGACCGATGGTAAGCTTGTTTTCAATCACTAACTTCGCACCAAACCAGAGAATCAGCAGGCTAGAGAAATTGGTAAGGAAGTCACCAATATTGCTGCTAATGTTGGAGGTGGTGGAAGCTTTAAAACCCGTGCGGATGAAACGGGCAAACAAACCTTCCCAACGATCGCGTGCTACTGCTTCTGCTGCATGTGCTTTGACTGAGTGAATTCCTGTCACCGTCTCTACGAGAAACGATTGACTATCGGCACTGCGGTTAAAGGTTTCATTCAGCCAGCTGCGGAGAATTGGTGTTGCTACCAGGGTCAAGATAGCAAACAAAGGTAGTACAGCCAACGCCGTGAAGGTGAGGGGGATACTGTAATAAAACATCAATACCAGGTACACCACGGCAAAGATGCTGTCTAAAACCACAGTTAAGGCCGTACCTGTGAGAAACTGGCGAATTTGTTCGAGTTCTTGCACGCGGGCTACCGTGTCTCCTACCCGCCGCGACTCAAAATAAGCTAAAGGTAAGCGCATCAGGTGGCGAAATAGCTGCGCTGATAAACTCAAATCCAAGCGACGGGCGGTATGGGTAAAGATAAATAACCGCAGGATGCCCAAAGTTGCCTCAAAGACTGCCACCAACAACAGCGCGATCGCCATAACATCGAGAGTCGCCAAACTCTCTTGTACCATGACTTTATCAATCACGACTTGGGTAATTAGTGGCGTCGTCAACCCCAAAATCTGTAACGTCAAAGATGCGATCAGGACTTCTGTCAGCAATCCTCGGTACTTCCAGACAGCGGGTAGAAACCAACTGAGGTTGAATCTTTCCTGCTTTTGGATCAGTTCTACTTGCCACAGCTGCCCATTCCAATAGTTTTCAACTAGCGACTGTGGCACAATTTCACAAGTGCGATCGCCATTGAGGGGATTGGCGATAATTAGGCGATCGCCTCTAACGGCATAAGCTACTACCCAACTAGCTTCACTTGTTGCCAATCCACCCCACTGTAACAAAGCTGGAAATGACAGCTGTTGCAAATCACCCCAATTCACTTGCAATCGTCGCAGCACAAAACCTAACTTTTCAGCTGTTTCCACAACATATTTTGGGCGCTGACCTCTGAGTTGGCGTTGCACCCATTCCAATTTGACGGGGTGATCTAATTGCTGTGCCACCATTGTTAAACAAGCAGCGGCGGTGTTCCAGCTAGAAACAAAAGGGTAATTCGGTTGGGTGGGAGTTTCTGTGATGGGGTGGTGGGGTGGTGGGGTGGTGGAGAGAGAATTTCTTTCTATCTCCCCATCTCCCCATCTCCCCATCCCCCGATCTTCTTGAGTTCCTCGCCAAAACTCCTCTATTTGTGGTGTGGAAAGTTCTGCCCAGATTGCCGTATTCCATCGCACCACCAATACTTCTTTACTAGCAGCTACAGCTTTGCATTCGACGGGAAACTTTTGCAAACTACCAAACCAATCGCCCGCCATCAGAGTTGCCAACGGTTTACCAACTCCTTCTTCGCGCAAGCGAACCTTACCAGTAACTATCAAGAACTGATAACCTACCCCATCTTTTGGCCAGATTTTTTCTCCTAAACCGAAGCGTTGAGTTTCTGACTGTTGTTTCAATAGGTTTTGTTGTTCAGGAGTTAACAAGCATAGCGGTGCTTGTGTCCAAGCTAGAGAGGCTAGCACCCTTGTATGTGAAGACTCATCATCTATGAGTTTTAGCTCACCTGTAGTTTTACCGTTAGCTTTTGAATTTTCTCTGCTAGCCATTTCTCAAACAACTCATTCTGTAGTGCTTGCTTTAGTTGAGTATCTTCCAATGAAGCTGGCAGAAATTGTTCTACACGAAACAAACCATAACGTTCTTCCAGCTCTATTGGTCCTACCACTGCTGTTGGACTAGCCACATCAACCGCTGCCCTCAGTTTATCAGGCATTGTTCCTCGGCTGACCGGCCCCATCATTCCGTTGACAATTCGGTCTTCTGTCAGCGAATATTCTTTAGCTAACTGTTCAAAACTAGCTCCTTCTTCGATTTGGGCTTGTAGTTCCTCAGCTAATTCCCGATTGTCTACAATAATTCGCGAAATGACCACCCGATCCAGGAAAATTTTCCTTTCTATAAAATACTCTTGCAGTTTTGGTTCTGTCACTACAGCTTTCAATCTTTCCAGCTTGAAGTTCAGGGCGACATTGGCGTGAAATGTATCGTAATCTGTACCATTATTTTTTAGCCATTCTTGAAAACTTTTCGGTTCAGTCAGTTGATTTTTTAACCGAAAATCAATAATTGTCTGTTCGGTTAAAGCTGGGCTGATATCAATGTCTTCTCGAACTTGTAGTTCTTTTTCTATTACATACTGACGCAGAACTTCTCCAATAAACTGTCCCAATTTTCCAGAAATTTGTAGGTATCTGACTACTTGTCCAATCGAAATTGGTTGCTCATCAACGGTCAAAAACGATAAAGATTCCATAGAGTCAATACGCAGAGACACTAAAATAAATAATTATACAATTATCCATCAGAGAAATTTCGTATTTTAGCAGACATTTTGAGGAAAGGCTATGATTGCCATACTAGCCATACTAAGCTTTGAAAGGCGGAGTCGCAACTCCGCTTTGCTCATACAATCTGGTAAAAATACCTACCTAATATCAGAAAGTAATTAGTGCAGCATGGCAGAAATAACTAGACAGTTGGAAACAGACAAAAAAGTAGATTTCACTGGTTACAACCTTCTGCTTTCTGCCTTTTGCCTTGTGCATTCTTGCATTAGGCAATTGTAATCGCCCATAACCAAGCCAAAAAAATTGCCGCGATCGCACCAATTAATGTATTCAAAATATTCACCAATTCATTTGTGAGCCAAGCGTATTTTGATTGTAATGTTGCCCCAATTACACTTTCTAAATTTGTGGCAATAAAAGCTGCTAGCACACACCAAAGCACGTCCAATAGCTCAATTAAACCAACTACCCAACCCACTAAGGCGATCGCAACCGATGCGATCGCACCAGCTAAAGTTCCTTCCAAGCTTACCGCCCCTTCAGTTCCCCGCGGCACTGGTTGTAAGGTGGTAATCAAGAAAGTACTTTTGCCATATGCTTTTCCGACTTCACTCGCACAAGTATCAGATAGTTTGGTACTAAAACTCGCCACATAGCCTAACAGTAGTAGGGACTGAGGATTAGGGGCTAGGGACTGGGGAACAGGAAGAATTCCCCAACTGATCATTCCTACTCCCAAAGCACACAGCGTTCCAGTCAAAGCGGAACCCCAAACATTTTCCGGCCCTCTTGCCCCAGAACGCTTTTCAGCAATGCCTTCAGCTTCCTTTTGGGCTATGCCAATGCGTGTGACAAAAGAACCAACCAAAAAATAAAACATTACAACTACATATCCCTGCCAACCTAATGTTCCCCAAATCAGAACGCCTAGTAACCAAGCATGAAATAAACCGGCTGGGGTGAGTAGCTTTTTGGGAGCAATCCAAGCTACAGCTAACAAAACAGCATTCAACCCCACTCCCACTAACCAAGGATTAAAAGAATCAATAAAAGAGAGCATCAGCAGCTGTTGTTTGAGTATTTTGCGAGACTCACCAATAGAATAACCAATATTAAGGTACTGGGTACTGGGAGAAGACAAGGGAGACAAAGGAGAGTTCTTGAGAGGGGGAGATGAAAAGTCAAAAGTCAAAAGTCAAAATTTTTGTTTTGAATTTTGAATTTTGAATTCCGCGAAGCGGTTCACCCCATCCCTCCTTGTCCTCCTTCTACTTACCAGTCTCTAGTCTCTGAAAGTAAATTTTGTATCAAAAATACAATTTTTGTAAGTATTATTACTTAAAAGTCTTTCATGGTTTGAATTTTAAGTAAATTTTTTATTTTATTTTAGTAAAATTATACACAAAGAGGTTTTTTTCCGATCGGAGAAACAAATTATAGATTTTGATGTTATCTACCACTTAAATGTCAGGTCTAAACAATGTCATCGGATCTTGCAGGCAATTCCCTAAATACGGCTAGAAGTTTCACGATTACAACCAATTCCCAAATTTTTACTGATAAAATCTCTCTAAAAGATCCAAACGATTATTACAAATTCACCCTTGAGTGTCGTAGTAGCTTTCAGCTTGCCTTGACTGGCTTGAAAGCAAATGCCAATGTCCAGCTAATTCAGGATGGAAACGGTAATGGTATTGCAGATAGGCGAGAAGTAATTGCTTCTTCCCAGCGTAGTGGCAACAAAGCTGAATTAATCGACACAACCTTGGAAGCTGGGACTTATTACATTCGAGTTTACCCCAAGGATAAAGCAAAAACCAAATATGACTTAAGTGTTTGTGCAACGCCGATTGATAATGCCGGTAACACCCTCGATACTGCCTACGCGATCGGTAGCATTCCCATTAATTCAGAAGCTATCACCTACAGAGATTGGGTAGGTAATTCAGATATCAACGACTACTACAAATTGAGCTTTGACAGCACTGCCGACTTGAAATTAACATTAAAAGATTTGAGTGCTGATGCAGATGTACGCTTGCTGAACTTCCAAGGAGATATCTTAGCGGCTTCTGCAAATGTGGGCATTACAAGTGAATTAATCACTAGCACTTTGGCTGCTGGGACTTACTATATACAGGTTTACCCGTATGACAGCAGCCAAACTTTTTATGATTTATGCCTATTATTAACGATGCCTGCTGTTGGTGGAGACTCTACAGGGGCGATTCCTACTTCTAGTGAAGAACAGGGACTAGCAAATAATTCCAATAGCACACCTGCTATTTCTGCCATCAATCAACCAACGCTGAGGGCAGACACATTTACATATCTACCTGACTCTATACAGACAGTATTCTCAGGCAAAGGTAATATTGACTTTGGTAGTGGAGGGCGAGATCTACTCGATCTTTCTGCTTTTTCATCTGCACAAGTCCAAGAATTAAATTTTGCAAATTTCGACTTTACAAAATTCAGCTTTGCAAATACCAATGCAACTACTAGAAATCAGGGCGTACTTTACGATCCCTATGACATAGTTAATCTAAGTCAAGCACGTGTATTTGATGCCATAACTGTTGATGGCAAGCAAATTTTGTTTGAGAGTATTGACACCATTAAATTATCAGATACTGTCATTGACTTATCAGTAATACCCAATGACGCCCTGTTTAATCAACAATGGAACCTGCATGTAATGGATGTTCACAAAGCTTGGCGGTTCACAACAGGTTCAGATAATGTCCTAATTGGGATTGAAGATACAGGATTGGCATTTGATCTTAACGGTAATATTCACTCCGACCTCCGAACAACAAATGTGATTAATTCCAATTCTTTTGATGAATGGTCATATTTTTCTCACGGTACTCTAGTTCAAGGAGCGATCGCTGCTACTAGCAACAATGATATAGGCATAGCTGGAATCAACTGGAATTCTCAGGTTATGCATATCGATGTAGTTGGTACTAACCCAGATGATTATGATTTGGCTGGTGCAACACAAGCATTAATCGATTGGGCAAATAGTCAAAGTAAAACTTTAGTCATTAACCTCAGCTTATCTGGTGGTTACTCACAACGATTTGAACAATTAATTGCTAATAATCAGAACAATGTCTTGTTCGCGATCGCTACTGGTAACGATAACCAAAATGCTATTTCGAGTCCCGCCGATTTAGCTAATAAATACGAGAATGTCATCGCCGTAGGTGCTTGTTGGGGAACTAAAGATTACTATGGCAATCTTAAAACACCAGGGACACGTGTTGATTATCTTAGCGAAGGTGTACAGTGGTGGGGTTCCAATTACGGCACAGGTTTAACTTTCGTAGCACCATCAGAGTACGCTTCTACCCATGCTACTCGTAATGAATCCGAGCCGTTTTACAATTATTTCGACTACACTAGCTATTTCAATGGAACTTCCGCATCCACACCCAATATTACAGGAGTTGCGTCATTGGTATGGAGTGTGAATAGAGGACTAACTGCAAAACAGATACGGGAAATTCTCGCAGAAACTGCTTATGATTTGGGCGATCCTGGCTATGATACAGTTTACGGCTACGGAATTGTAAATGCTGATGCTGCTATACGGCGATCGCTGGCTCATAAAAATTATGAATTATGAATTATGAATTACGTCTGATGTGAATTATCAAAACCAATGTTATATCAAGGATTCTGGGCTTTGTAGAGACGCGAAATTTCGCGTCTCTACACCGAAAATACAAGATTTCAGCCTCTAATTCACATTAAGCGTGAATTATGAAATTTGGCGTTGCTGATTGAAAGTATGAAATTGTTAACATGAGATTTACAATTTCTCACTGTAGAAGCAATTCATGAATTGCTTCTACAAAATTCATACCTTAATTCAGCAACGCCTGAAATTTTCAGCATTCACCATTCATAATTCTCACCAATCCCCAATCCCCAATAGCCAATTTCATCAATCGAAAAAAATCGATACAAATTGTCTTAAAGAGTAAAAAACCTAAATTATCGGTAATTATACCAATCCGCATTCGGAACTGTAATTTTGTCATACTGAGCGTAACGAAATGAAGCGAAGTATCTCGCGAGATTCTACACTCCGCTATCGCTCGATTCAGAATTACACTTTAGAACGCAAATTGGTATTAACTCAACATTTAGTTACTTAATTTGATAGCAGCATTCATTTTCCACCTTGAGTTATGTTTCATTAATTTCTAGAATTAGTAAACTGGCATACTATTCAAAATCGCGTTTTACTGTACCTAATATTTTCAGGGGGAAGGAAGCATGAGCCGTCCAATCATTCTTGGTATTGTTGGTGATAGTGCCGCTGGCAAAACAACACTGACAAAAGGGATTGCTCAGGTACTCGGCCCAGAAAATGTTACAGTCATCTGCACAGATGATTACCACAAGTACGATCGCAAGCAACGTGCAGAAATTGGTATTACGGCTCTCCATCCTGACTGCAACTATCTGGATATTATGCAGCAGCATCTATCGCTGCTCAGGACGGGACAACCAATTCTCAAACCTGTCTACAGTCACAAAACAGGTACATTTGAGGCACCTGTGTATATCAAACCCAACAAATTTGTAATTGTTGAAGGATTGCTGGGTTATTCTACTCGTGGTGCTCGCGATTGCTATGATGTGAAAGCTTACCTTGCGCCCCCCGAACCACTACGCGCTCAGTGGAAAGTCAAGCGGGATACCCAAAAGCGCGGCTACACAGAAGAACAGGTGCTGGCAGAACTAGAAAAACGGGAACCAGATTCAGAGCAATTTATCCGTCCGCAGCGGCAATGGTCAGATATAGTGGTGAGTTTCTATCCACCCAACGACGATATAAACCAAATGAACGGACACCTAAATGTCCGTTTGGTACTGCGCCCAACAATTCCCCATCCAGATTTTACCCAAATTCTTGGTCTTGGTGAGAATAATTCCATGTCTGCCATCCGTTTAGGACTGGACAGAGATATGGGTAAACCAGTTGATGTTTTAGAAGTAGATGGTCATGCAACGTTAGAACAAGTTGACAAGCTAGAACATATGATTTGTGCTGATATGCCCAACTTAAAGAACATATGCGATCGCGAAAGTAATCCAGAGTTAGGCAAAGTTGCTGGTACGACGGGTGAAACAATCCAAAGCTATCCCCTCGCTCTCACCCAGCTTCTCATCACTTATCATATGCTCAAAGCAACACAAACCTATCAGTAAGGTGTTAGTTGGTGGTTAGTAGTTAGTGGTTAGTGGGTAGAACAACGACCAACAAACAACCAACAACCAACAAAACTTTAAATATTTTGTCAAATTAGTAGAGATTTTGAGGCCTTACAGGGGATAACTAGAGTATAGATACTCTTTCATCGTTATTCCTTTGGTTTGTCTATGACCTATTGCCTCAGAATTGTTGATATGCCTGAGACTGAACGTCCGCGAGAGCGGTTATTGAGTCACGGTTCAAAAGTGTTATCCACAGCTGAATTAATAGCAATTCTGCTCGGCACTGGTCAAGGGCCAGGCAAACTTTCCGCTGTGGGCTTAGGACAATACATTCTGCATGAATTGAGTAAATGCGATCGCGAACCTTTGGCAGTTTTGCGAGATATTAGTGCCGCAGAATTGATGCAAATTCCCGGCATTGGCCCGGCAAAAGCAACAACAATATTAGCAGCAATCGAATTAGGTAAACGCGCCTTTCAATCTCGCCCTTCCGATCGTACAGTCATCGATAGCCCAGCTGCTGCCGCCGCTACTCTCAGTCAAGATTTGATGTGGCAAACGCAAGAACGTTTTGCAGTTGTACTGTTAGATGTAAAAAATCGCTTGTTGGGAACGCAAGTAATTACTATTGGCACAGCTACCGAAACCCTTGCACCTCCCCGTGAGATTTTCCGAGAAGTAATTCGCCAAGGTGCGACGCGGCTGATAATAGCACACAATCATCCTTCCGGTAATGTTGAACCTAGCCGCGAAGATATCGAATTAACCAAACAGTTATTAGCAGGAGCACAATTTTTGGGTATCCCACTGCTAGATCATCTCATTTTGGGTAATGGCGATCATCAAAGTCTGCGGGAAATTACAACTTTGTGGGAGGAATACCCTCAGGGAGATTGAAGAGAAGATGGGGAGATAAGGATTACCAAAATCAGGAAAAAACCGCGATCGCACTTCAGTTTGTCTTTTGTCTGTAGGTTCTGCGATCGCATTGTTCACGCATAACTTTGTTCGCCCGCCCACAAGTAAAGACCCATCTTGCAGTATTCCTGAAATCCTATCCGGCGATATACATTAACTCCCATTTGCGAAGCTTGTAGCATCCCTACGCAGTATCCTAAAGTACGGGCTTTCTGCAAAGCTGCTAATACTACAGCTGTCGCCAATCCCTGTCTTCGTACTTCTGGGAGTGTGGCGACAAAGTAGATGCCAGCCACTCCTGCATCTAAATACAACTCTGACGTTGCTACAGGCACACCTTTCCACCAACCAATAAAACGTTTATACTGCTCAGAATTTATACCAAGGCTCAGTTCTAGTTCCAACACACGATCAAATTCTGTATCGGGAACCTCGAAACCGACCATTGCTACTCGCACCCAATGCTTGAGAGTTTCGCTGTCATTGACTAGCGCTATATCCAAATCTGCTGGTAGAGGTAACTGTTGGGGTAAAGTCGACAAATCTATAGCCATCACGGGCAACTCACTCACACAGTTTAACCCGTGATTTTCCAGATGGATTCTTAAATCAGGTGGTTGGGTTTCTGGCCCTGTCCACCAAAACATCGGCAACTGTAATGCAGTGTAGTAGTTAAGAGTTTCGGTGATAGTAGTATCGATGTCGTCAGGGTTGAGTTGGGCGCGTAAAACACCGTTGAAAAATGGAAAGCAAACGCCAGTGGTAAACCGAGTTAAGTTCGATCCGCAGTAGAGTTCGCTGTTGGGTGCATTACCATAGTTGGTCATGAATGCGAACAAGTTGTTTTCCAGCGCTGTCACTAAGTTTGGTGCTGATAAATCTTGCAAAACTTTGCCTTGCATTTAAAAATCCCAAATCATTAATCAACTACCAACACTGCTGAGCCTTCAATTTTACCACTGCGAAGGGCGTCTAAAGCCTCGTTTGCTTCATTTAATCCAAACAGATTTACCTCTGTTCGGATAGGGACTTTGGGTGCTAGTGCTAGAAACTCTTCCCCATCTCGGCGAGTAAGGTTAGCAACAGACCGCAAAACCCTTTCTTCCCAAAGAATTTCGTAGGGAAAAGCAGGAATATCACTCATGTGAATACCAGCACAAACTACCACGCCGCCTTTAGCAACTGCACGCAAAGCAGCAGGTACTAGTTTACCGATAGGGGCAAAAATAATTGCTGCGTCTAATGGTTCTGGAGGTAATTCATCAGAACCACCTGCCCAAACTGCACCCAAATGGCGGGCAAATTCTTGTCCTTCAGTATCGCCAGAACGGGTAAAGGCAAAGACTTGACGCCCTTGATAACGGGCCAGTTGAATTAAAATATGGGCAGCGGAACCAAAGCCATAAAAACCGAGTTTTTCAGCATCCCCAGTCATTCTGTAAGCGCGATAGCCAATTAACCCACCACATAATAGCGGTGCAGCTTGCAAGTCAGGATAGCCCTCTGGAATGGAAAAGCAAAAGCGGTAGTCGGCAACAGTATACTCGGCATAACCGCCATCCAGGTTGTATCCAGTAAACTGGGCGTAATCGCAAAGGTTCTCGCGTCCAGACACACAATAACGACAGCGATCGCAAGTATGACCCAACCAAGGTACGCCAACGCGATCGCCCACACGAAATCTTTCCACTCGTTCCCCTACAGCTTCTACAGTACCCACAATTTGATGCCCAGGTATCAAAGGTAGTTTTGGGTGTGTCAGTTCTCCATCTACAATATGCAAATCTGTACGACAGACAGCGCAAGCATGAATGCGAATCAGCACCTGTTCAGGATTGGGTTTTGGCACAGGTAAATCAGCTAATCGCAGAGGTTGACACGGTGCTTCCAAAAGCATTGCACGCATAAGCCATTAAAAAATTAAAATTATTTACTCGTTCATTTCTTTTAATGTAGCCAAGGCTGAAGGTGACAACCGACTGAGATAGCGGAATATCCAGTATTTAAATATAGTGTCTAAAATCACAGGAAATGTGGCAATAAATAAAAATATCGCGTTGTGGCTTGCTGGCAAACCCAAATGTTCCGCCAATCCTTCCAGAATTACCTCCCAGCCGTGTGGTGAGTGAAACCCTACAAATATATCTGTAAACAAAATAATCAAAAAAGCTTTGGCACTATCACTCAGACCATAGATAATTTCATCTATAAATGACTTAACAATTACAATTTCTTTTTTGCTGGTAACTATAACTAACGCAAAAGCAAATAGTGATAGCATATCAGCAAAAATATTGCTGATAGCGTCACTACCTTTCCTACGAAATTCGTCTGCTATTTCATGTGTTTTTTGTTTAACCTTTTCTTCTATGATTTCTGGAGAAAGTGAAGGAGATTTAGAAATTAAGCTTTCAAATCTCAGCTTTTCTTCAAAAAATTTTAATTCATGCAGGGCTTCCTCTTCCATTTCAGAATTGAGAAAAATTTGAGGTGTATTTTTACCTCGAAAATGCTCTACTATTGGGCTTATCAAGAATTGCTTAGATATCTGTTGAGTTAAAAGCGGTATAATCACGAGCATCAGCAAAAAGCGTATAGCTGTTCTTGTCCTCTTTCTCGAAATCTGGAATTTTCTAACAAACTGCTCTTCTGCTTCTGGAGAAAAATCGGCTTTGATTCTATTAATTGTTCTACCAATCGACCTTGGGAAAGCTCCTGTTTTTTGAGAGGCGGGTGTAACTCTCATTTCATCCATGTTAGATGGATCTGATCTTCCATTGTTTTTGTCATTACTGTTCATTGTTAATGTTGAATAATTTGTAGTTATCTAAGACAAGGCGGCAGGTTGGCTCAACATAATGTCTTAAATATATGTTTAGTTTATAGCTTTACAACTCTTAACATAATTCCCGTACAAACATTTATCAGGTTTTGGAGGAACCTCTGTTGAGCTTATTTAATGTGTAATCAATTTGGCATCAAAGACACATAGATGCTCCTCCAAATTTCTTGCTTGTCTATCCTGTGACATCAGTCTCAAGTATTCTCTCTGAGGCTAAACAGGATTAAGCGATCGCAATTATCAGTGAAATTTAGCAATCTATTGTTTAATGAATTAGGGTGGGTGCAAACTGACAATCAATGTTACTGGTTGCTCGTTAGTAGTTTTTGTATCAGAAATATATTGCAGTTATTCTACTAGATGTACAAGCATTGATAGTAAGGTGTGAAGACCAGCCCTTTCAAGGAGGGTGAAAAATCTGCTTTCATTGCCTGGTTTTTGCTGATTCCACTTGGTGTCTTAGTGTCTTGGTGGTTCATAAAATTTATTTTTTCACCACCAAGACACCAAGACACGAAGAAAACTTCTTGCTTGTGGCTCGTACTGCTAACGCAGTCGCTACAATTTCCAACAGATAGATTGCACAATTTGGCCTGCGAAATCAACTTCTATGAGCAATACGCGCCATCCTTACACAATTAAACTTCTAACCCAATCTCTGCGTGCTATCCTTGTTGCCCTAACTATTGGATTTGTTGGCTGTAATTATACAACTGATTTAGTTAATTCTTCTTCCACAACCACCACTACCCCCACTGAGTTAAATAGTAATTTGCCCAAAGTCGTTGCCACCACAAGTGTACTGTGTGACTTAACCAAACAAGTGGCAGCACAAACAATCAATCTTACTTGCTTAACATCCCCTGATACTGCTCCCTACCTTTATCAACCAAAGCCAGAAGACAGCACAGCGATAGAACAAGCAAAAGTAATTTTTTATAATGGATACGGTTTTGAACCAAGTTTGTTGAGGTTAATTAGGACGAGTAAAAGCCCAGCAGCTAAAATTGCAGTTGCTCAGCGTGCTGTTCCCAATCCATTACAGTATAGGAGAAATGGCAAGATTGTTTCTAATCCTTATGTTTGGCACAATCCTAAAAATGGGATTAGGATGGTAGAGATTATTAGCAGCAACTTAAGTAAAATAATACCAGAAAATGCGTCGCTATATAACAGCAATGCTCAAAGAATTAAAAAAGAGCTAAACCAGTTAGATGTATGGATGAAATTACGCATTGCTAGTATTCCTAGCAACAATCGCAAGTTAGTGACAACTAATGATGCAATGGCTTATTATGTCACAGCTTACGATCTTACATCTCCAAACGCTTTAAAGAATATTAATAGTGAGACAAAACCCACATCTGCACGAGTGAAAGTACTAGTTAGAAACCTCAGACGAGCAAGAATACCAACTATTTTTGTGGACACTCAAGTTAATCCCGATTTAATTAATACAGTTGCGAAGACAGCAAAAGTAAAAGTTTCTGAAAGGCAATTATTGATTGATAATTTGGGCACATCGGGAAACGAAGGTGACACTTACCAAAAAATGTTGACTGCTAATACTCGCACAATTGTAGAAGGGCTGGGAGGAACGTATCTGATATTTGAACCGCAAGCTTTTGCAAATTAACTGTGAATAATGAATAATTTTCAAGATTATGAGTTCCAACTTATAACTTTTAATTCATAATAAAGAATATATAAACTAATAGAGACGGAATGATTCCCATCTCTATTTCAGATATACAATATTAGAGCGATCGCATCACTTGTTAAGCTAATGTATTTTTTACTTGCATAGTTGTTGTGGACTTTCCGCCTGCACTACAAAATATTTATCCTCTATAGATTATGCAAACTAAATCTTTATTAGCTTATTTAATTTCGCTATGACCTGCGAAAACAAAGTGTTCGCGACGGTTGCCTTGACTGGTATTAGGCCATTCAATGAAATAATGCCCTTCTTCAAAACGGAAATCCATGATTGGGTAAGTTCCAGCTTGAATTTCTATACAACTTTCCTTCGGTAAATCTTTGACTTGTTCTGTTGAAGGTTTGAGGAAAGTAGGCATTTTAATAATTAAATTTTGCGGCTTGTTGCTTTCGTCTGGGTTGCCAATCAAACCCTTAGTAATAGCGTCAGCCATTGCTTTAGCATTGAATTTGCCCATATCAATTGGTGAATACGCAAAAACAACACTCAATTAAAATGGCTGGCATATTTGTATTTTTCAGAACAAAAAAGTTGGCTTCTCTAACGCGTCTATCATTAAATCCAAGTGCAACAATTTCGTCAAGAACTTTCTTACCAACTTCACGTCCTTTTGGACTCAAAGCGAAAACTTCCGTACCGTGCGCTTTGCCATTAAAGGAATTAAAGTGAATCGAAACATAAAAATCTACATTTGCTTGGTTAGCTTTATCAACTCTCTTACGAAGAGAATCATTTACACTACTAACAGAAGTTGGAGTACAATTAACGACACTATGACCTGCTTTTTGTAGGTTTTGGATCACAATTTCGCCAACAGCTTTTGTTAAAAAATCTTCTGTTTTATCAATTCCTTTAGCACCTGTATCTGGAGGGCAATTGTGACCAATATCAATTCCGAATTTCATTCTATGAACTCCTAAACTGTTTTAATTACAGCAACTACACTCGGTCAATTCAGAGTAGTGTCTCTCAGCTACGATTAATCTCTACTTCAAGTTCAAAATAGAGATTTTCGGAAGCAGTGTAGAGATTATGGCGATCGCCTTAATGCACTCCCATAATTCAGGTGCGATCGCCTCAGCAGACATGAGTGTTTTTATAAATCATGTAAAATATTTTACTTATTTTCTAAAAACGTGATAAGGGCAAAAACTCTGAATAAATTGTAAGAAAAGTTGCTCAATCTCAAAAATTATACTTACATATTTTCTTTATATAGGTGTTAACTTTAACATTCTCTTAAGCAGATTAAAGAATTCATGGGGATGGGGATCGGGATGATGTACTATAGGCGATCGCGCCTAAGCTAATGCAAAATTGTCATTAGTCATTTGTATTTACCAAGGACAAACCTAGTTACCATCCCCAACTACCAAGGCCACCTTTGAAGGGCCCAACAATATCGCTTGTAACCCAACCACCATAGAAATTACCTGGTTGCGGCTGGACTTTTTCCCCGTTCACGTAACAAGCATCCATTAAATGAGCATAAAAAGCTACATGGTCTTTGATAGATGCAAAAGCAGGTGTAGGATTAGGATAGTACCAAGCAGAATTTTGCGCTTGTTTTTCACCTACGCGGACTGTGTAATAATCAGCATTTCCCTTCCATTCACAAAAGCTAGACTGCGGTGATTGGATTAGGTATTCCATTTTGATATCTTCTGGGGGAATGTAGTAAGAAGGTGGATGACTGGTTTCTAAGACACGCTTAGCGCGGTGAGTATCTGCAATTGTGACACGATTAAATATTACTTGGATATGCTTGTTTGTTTCCTCTAAGCGAGGAGGACGGGGATAGTCCCAGACTGATTCTTGTCCAGGGCCAGGTTCAATGCGTTGAGGTCTAATCATTTTATTAGTTGTTTGTTGTTTGTTGTTTGTGGTTTGTTCTTTGGACTAACTACTAACTACTAACTACTAACTACTAACTACTAACTACTAACTAATTTATTTACCACGCCATAACTTCTGTAACATCTGAAAAATGCTCACGAATAATTCCTCTAGCCAAAGCATAGTGCTATCCAACAATTCTAAAATTTGCTCTAGTAGATGCTTATCATACCCAACTATTTTGGCTTTCGTTTCAATCCAATCTGGTTTTGCTTCAACTTCGGAAGTTTGGCGGTGTCGCCGCTGAGAAATTTTGGTGCGATCGCTTTGTTTTTCCAACCGAGAAATAGTGGATGCAGTTTGTGCGCCAGTAGCTAATTTAGCAGATTGTTTTTGAGTAGAAGTGATGTCAAGAATTGGTTTTTGCCGTTGTACCAATCCCGCGCTGGATTTTGATTTTAGTGGTAATCTGATGCTTTTGAAGCGATTAATTAAGTTTTGCAGATAGTACTTGTCTTTGTGAGTTGCAGAAAGGGTAGAGTTTGGAGTTGAAGTCGATGCAACTAACTGTTGATTGCTGACATTATGATTTGCAGGTTCACTTACTGCCTGAAAATTACCAAACAAATCACTCTCGCTTAGCCACAGATCTACTTCGTTAATTTGCAACTGAGGTTTTTTAAGAAAGGTTTGAGGAATAGAACGCTGTAGAAATCTTTCGCCTTGACTGATTGGCAAAGCTTCAGAAATACTATTTTTAGGTGTAGTTTGCTCTAGTTTTTTAGCCTGGCGTTCTCCAAAAAAGAAATTGACTGCTGCCCAAATTAACTTCTGAATATTCGACGCTTGATTGTTCAAATGATTCGGAGTAACTACTGTTTGTGTTTGTGTGTTAGTAGTTATCTGCTCTTTACCGTAAATAAATATCTGGAACTGAGTTTGGAGAATTTGAATAAGCTGCCAACTGGCGCGAGATACAGGCTCTAAAGTATTTGTTTCCAACTTGGCAACAGCTGCATCTAGCAATGACAGCGATCGCTCAGTATTTAGTAAATATGAAGACTCAATATTTGTATCTACATTACCAGAGGATAGCGCTGGCAAGTTATTTTCACTGCTACTGGAAGTTAGCTTGATCAATAGGTTATTAATTTCACTTAAGACCTTTGTTTCTTCCTTTACTTGAGATAATCGCCAGCAACGCCAGTAGTTAGCAACTTCTGCAATAATTCGGTCTTCCAATAGTTGCTGCTGCTGAGGCGTTAAAATATCCAGAATTTCATTGTTAGGGCTGACCAGTACCAACTGCCGATTAGATAAATCAGAGGCAATTCCCCGAATGTGAAGAAGATGGGGAGAGGGGGAGAGAGGGGGAGTGGGGGAATTAGGAGAGGGGGGGAGGGGGAGAGTGGCGGTAATATTTGACTCTTGACTATTGACTATTGACTCTTGAGCATTGACTATTGACTGAAGTTGCAGACTCTCCACAGCCTGTAGCACTTGCTGAATGGGGATATCAGCTACTGGAGGAGTTTCAGACTGGAAATCGGTATCATTTGCTTGTGCTTGTAACTGTAGCCTTTGTGGTTGCTGTCCGGCGTGTAGTTGTTTGTTTGCTGACTCAACAGCTTTTTGAAACAGCATAAACACAGGGTACATGAGTGCTTCTAGCGACCAACTGGCAGCAACTTGCAGATGGCGGAAGGTGCGTCCTACCCCTTCACTCCAGCGTCGAGATTGTTTGTGAACGAAGTTAAAAAGTCTGCTTTGATAGCGTTCAGAGGAAGCAGAAGGCATGGTAGTGAATTTTTGTTGAGAGCTTTGTGAATGATCCGATTCTCACCAAACAATAAAGTGGTTGTTTGTTAGTAGTTGGTGGTTGGTGGTTGGTGGTTGGTAGTTGTCTTTTCTAAACGAGCGAACAACAATCAACAAACAACAAACAACAAACAACAGACAACTAACAATGAACTACATCATAGCGAAAATATGACCTCTCCCGTATCGCCATCCAATACTAAATTCATCTGGGCGGCAGTCGAGAAACTACGCTCTTTTTGTCAAGAGAATATTCTCCCGAATTGGCGCTGTTTGGCAGCGGATCTGGCTGTTGCTGAGGTAAACGCATCCTCTTTGTGTGATTGGACACCTGCCCAAATCAATGCTAAGGGACATATTGCTTGGGCTGGGGGACAAAAGGTTTTGTGGTTAGCGCAAAAATTAGTAATTCCTCAAGATTTACAGGGTTATGCCCTACAGGGTTTGTCTTTGCGGCTGGCGTTGGTTTGGTGGGCAAATTCTGCCGAAATATATGTGAATGGAGAGTTGCTGGGTGAAGGAGATTTATTTGATTGTTCTCCTCGGGTTTTACTCAGTCAGGCGGTGACGCCAGGGGAGGAATTGTTAGTAGCTTTGCGTTTGGTAAGTCCGGGACATTGTGATGGGGCGTTGGTGCGATCGCTACTAGTTTATGAGTCCACTGATGATAACCGTTTCGATCCCGGTTTTGTGGCTGATGAGTTGGCTGTGACGCAGCGTTATTTAGAAAAATTTGCGCCAGAGAAGTTGGATAGTTTGGCGGTAGCAGTGGAAGAGGTAATAAAACACAGAGGCGCAGAGTACACAGAGGAAGAGAAGGGAGAGTTGGATCGAGCGCTTTTATCTTTACGTGATAAACTGCTGCAATCCAAAATCCAAAATCCAAAATCCAAAATCTATCTTTTGGGTCATGCTCATTTAGATATGGCGTGGCTGTGGCGTGTAAGCGAAACTTGGAGGGCGGCACAAAATACTTTTGAGTCGGTTCTAAAATTGCAGGAAGATTTTTCGGAGTTGATTTTTTGTCATTCGACTCCGGCGTTATATGCTTGGGTTGAGGAAAATCGCCCAGACTTGTTTAGGGCTATTCAAGAACAAGTAGCAGCGGGACGTTGGGAAGTTGTGGGCGGTTTTTGGGTGGAACCGGAATTAAATTTGATTGCTGGTGAATCAATTGTTCGGCAGTTATTGTATGGTCAGCGCTACGTGCTGGAAAAGTTTGGCAAGCTTGCCAGTGTGGTTTGGGTTCCCGATACTTTTGGTTTTTGTGCGACTTTACCGCAGTTCATGCAACAGGGAGGAATTGAGTATTTCGTAACTCAGAAGTTGCGCTGGAATGATACGACCAAGTTTCCTTACGGTGCTTTTTGGTGGCATTCTCCCGATGGCAGTGAAATATTTAGTTTAATGTCCGCACCCATAGGTGAGGGTATCGATCCAGTGAAAATGGCTGACTACGCTATTGAATGGCAAACTCAAACTGGTTTTGCAGACCCGCTTTGGCTTCCCGGTGTTGGCGATCACGGCGGCGGCCCCACCCGTGATATGTTAAAAATCGCCCAACGCTGGCAAAAATCTCCTTTCTTCCCGCAACTAGAATTCACTACTGCCGAGAAATATCTTCAGCAACTTCAGTCAACAGTCAATAGTCAACAGTCTCTTACTCCCCCACTCCCAGACGCGCCATGGCGCGTCTCTACATCTCCCCCACAGCCCCCAACCCCAGAGGGGGTCCCTAGCCCCCACAGCCCCCAACCCCAGAGGGGGCCCCTAGCCCCCACTCTCCCCACCTGGGACGATGAACTCTATCTGGAATTCCATCGCGGTTGCTATACCACTCACGGGGATCAAAAACGCTGGAATCGTCGTTGTGAAAATTTGTTGTACCAAGCGGAACTGTTTGCGGCGATCGCAACAATTAGCGGTGGGGTAAGTTATCCAAAGGCGGAACTAGAAGCTGCTTGGAAGAAAGTGTTATTTAACCAATTTCACGACATTCTGCCTGGTTCCTCGATTACTGAAGTTTACGAGGATGCCTTGCCTGAGTGGCAGGAAGTCGAAAAAGTCGGTACGGAGACATTGCAGGAATCATTAAGGGCGATCGCATCCCAAATTCGCTTCCCAGATCCGCCAAAACCAGACAGTTTGCCTGTAGTAGTGTTTAATTCTCTCAATTGGCAGCGTTCTGAAGTCGTCGCTGTTTCCTTACCCTCAGCACCGACACTCAACCAGGAATGGCAGATTTACGATACCTCCGGACAGCAACTTGTCTCCCAGATGGGTGAGGCATCAACGCTGCTATTTTTGGCTAGCGATATTCCATCGGTTGGCTGTCGTCTTTTTTGGTTGTGTCCCTCTGAGCTTGAAAAAGACAATAATACAGTCCATTATGAAGATACCAAATTAGGTCTGCAAAAGCAAGAACAAATTTCGCCAGAAAGATTGACTTTAGAAAATGAATTTTTGCAGGTAATTGTTGACGAACAAACTGGTAATTTATCTAGCGTTTTTGACAAAGTCAATAACAGAGAAGTTCTCAATCAACCATGTGGCAATCAATTACAAGCCTTTCAAGACAGCGGTCAATACTGGGATGCATGGAACATTGATCCCAACTATGCCCAGCATCCTCTACCACCAGCCAAATTGAAATCTATTCAATGGCTAGAAAACGGCCCAGTACAAAGCCGCCTACGTGTGGTGCAACAACTCGGCGAATCGGAGTTCTGCTGTGATTACATTCTCTGGGCAGCTTCACCAATGCTGAAAATCGCTACGACTGTTGATTGGCAAGAACAGCAAGTATTAGTGAAAGCCGCTTTTCCTCTTAACGTCGAAGCAGACTTTGCCACCTACGAAATTCCTTGTGGTGCGATTCGTCGCCCTACCAAACCTCAAACTCCAGCAGAACAGGCAAAATGGGAAGTCCCCGCTTTGCGTTGGGCAGATTTGACGGAAGAGATGGAGGGACTAGAGGACAAAGGGGAAAAGGGGGACAAGGAAGAACTTTTCACTAATCCCCAATCCCTGATCCCCGTTGCCCCTAATCCCCACTCCCTGCGGTCGTGGGGACCCCGAGTTCCCCATTCCTCAATCCAAAATCCAAAATCCAAAATCCAAAATTCTTACGGTGTTAGTTTGCTCAATGATTGTAAATATGGTTACGACACTCAACCAAATCAGCTGCGTTTGACCTTACTACGCAGTCCCAACTGGCCAGATCCTCAAGCAGATCGAGGTTTACATGAATTCACTTATGCCTTGTATCCCCATGCTGGTAACTGGAAATCAGCCCATACTGTCCGACGCGGGTATGAATTGAATATACCCTTACAAGTCATGGTGTGTCCAAACAACCTCACCTCCAACTCTTCTACCACAGAACAAACAGGTGCAGAAAGTGGAGTGAGTTTCTTAGAATTATCGGCTGAAAATTTAATCTTAATGGCGTTAAAGCAAGCAGAAGATGACTCGCACCAGTGGATTATTCGTTGTTATGAATGCTGCGGAGAAACAGCCGAGTTGTGCTTGCAGAGTGATTTGGGGTTGGTTTTGGGAGAGTCGGTAGATTTGTTGGAGCGTTCCTTCTCGGAGACTACATTTTCATCTTCTGAGCGAACCTTGACTATCAAACCGTGGAAAATTGCCAGTTTTCAACTGCAAGTCAACACTTGTGCAAGAATTTGAACTGGTTTAATGATTGGGTTGTTCTTTGTTGGTAGTTGGTGGTTGTTTGTTGTTGGTTATTCCAAACAACCACTAACCACCAACCAACAACCAATCCCCATTTAATCTTCATGATCCTCGAACGGATCGCTCAATTGCTTAGAGGGAGGACCAAAAGCAGTGTAAATAGATAGCGCGGTGATGACTATGACGATCGCGCCAACGGAAATGCTAAGAACTGTTGCGGGTTCCATAATTTAGGGATAGATTATGAGTGCTATTCTTATAGAATATTACAGAAGATTAAAAAATGCTTTGGCAACTGATCTTAAGGTGAAATATGGCTCAAAGGACGCGGTTGGGAGATATCCTCAGACCCCTGAACTCTGAATATGGTAAAGTTGCTCCAGGTTGGGGTACTACCCCCCTGATGGCTGTTTTTATGGGTCTATTTTTCGTGTTTCTGCTGATTATTCTGCAACTCTATAACAAGTCAATAATGATCCAGGACGTCAATGTTGATTGGCGGAGTTTAGGGCGTTAATTGATAGGAAAGCTCTAAAGCTTGCATCAAAACGCTTACCCACCCGGCCAGTCCGGGTTTTTTTGTTAAGTTTGTTGTTGGTTGGTAGTTGTTGGTTGTTTGTTGTTGGTTATTCCTACCAACCACCAACAACCAACAAAGAACTATCAACCACTAACCACTAACTATGTCTAAACTAAATTTGTGGGTTTCCGCAGCAGTTCTTGAGTTGACAGGAGAAAGCACAAATGAATGTATTTGGTATTGGTCTGCCGGAAATGGCTCTGATTATGGTTGTGGCGCTGTTAATCTTTGGGCCGAAGAAGTTGCCAGAAATTGGCCGCAGTATGGGAAAGGCGATTCGCGGTTTTCAAGATGCTTCTAGGGAGTTTCAAAATGAGTTTCAAAAAGAAGCAGCTCAGTTAGAAGAAGCGGTGAAGACTACTGCTGAAATTGAACCGAAGAAATTAGAGGCTGTGCAAAAGGAAGAAGTTTGAAGATTGAAGGCAAAAGGCAGGAGGATAATATATTTACTTATTCCTTCATAATTCATAACTCATAATTCATAATTCAGACTTCAAATGACAGAAGCCACTGCCAAAACAGCTTTGGTGATTCCCCAACTAATTGTCGGGTTGGGGAATCCAGAGCCTAAGTATGAACAAACACGCCATAATATTGGTTTTGCTGCGTTGGATGCTCTATCGCGTTCTTGGCAGATTCCTCTGGCAGAAAATCGCAAGTTTCAAGGTGAGTACGGCGAAGGTATCGCACCAACAAAAGACAAGATTCGCTTACTGAAACCGCTTACTTATATGAATCGCTCCGGACAGTCTATACAAGCTGTCATCAATTGGTACAAGTTGCCACCTGAGTCGGTATTGATAATTTATGATGATATGGATTTACCTCTAGGAAAGACTCGCTTACGCTTGTCTGGTTCTGCTGGAGGACACAACGGTATGAAAAGCGCGATCGCCCATCTGAGTACGCAAAATTTCCCCCGCCTCCGGATCGGCATTGGTAGACCAAAAGATGCTACTAATAATGATGAAACTAATGCTGTCTCCCATGTGTTGGGGAAATTTTCCGCTTCTGAGACTCAGCTTGTATCCGATGTGCTCCTGTTTGTAACTGAATGCGTAGAATTATGCCTCAAACAAGGAGTAGAAAAAGCGATGAACCGTTGTAACAGCACCATAATTAGCATTCCTGAACCGAAAATTTCTCCAGCCAAGAATGTGTAATTATTGTGACTTGTTAATTACGCAATTTTTATAGAGGAAAGCTCAAGAAGCCCTAATTTATTTAAAAACAAAAACTTTCACCGTGGCAAACACGGTGTTTTTTGTTTTTTTCTTCTAATTTGGTTGATGGGCAGCAGTTTTGCTTGCTCCATCTAACCACAATCGGACACTTGACGCGCTCCGTACCTTGGCAAGCTAATTCCCTTACACCCCAATCAGAGGTGTGGTTTCTCTTGCTGATTTTTTTTAAAAATGATAGCGGAGGCGCTTTAGCTGATTTAAGATTATTTTTTCAAGCAACGTCAGTACCGAATCGGTTTATTTAAAACGCCGCTTGCGTCTAGCAGCTACTGCTTTACGTTTGCGCTTTTCTAACGGTGTTTCAAAGTGCCGGTGATACTTAACATCAGCTAAGATGCCAGCTTTGGAAACCTGGCGTTTAAAGCGGCGCAGAGCCGATTCTATCCCTTCATTCTCTCCTAAAACCACTTGGGTCATTCTTGCGTTTTCCTCATGATCGATATATCCCATTGTAATGCCGCCTTTACCTTGGCGAAACTACATGTAAAATACTTATGACCAAAAAGACGCGATCGCCTAATTGGGCATTGGGCATTGGGAATTGGGGATCGGGAATTGGGTATTGGTGAGAATTATGAATGCTGAAAATTTCATAATTCATAATTCATAATTCATAATTTTTATGCCCTAATCCCCAGTATCAATAGTAAGAGCAAGTTGATAGAGTTGGCGGCGGGGTAAGGAAGTAACTTTTGCTAACTCACGGCTAGCTTGCGATCGCGATATTCCCTGAGCGATGAGTTTTGTTAACTCAGCTTTTAATTCTGCTTCTGATAGCTGCAATTGAGTGGGTGAAGTTCCCGCTACTACTAAAGTGTATTCTCCTTGGGGTTCGCGATCGCGAAACAAAGAAAGTGCCTCTGCCAGCTTTCCTCGCCAAAATTCCTCATAAAATTTAGTTAACTCCCGTGCCAAGACAATTTGGCGCTCGGCTCCGAAAATATCTGCTAAATCTTGTAAAGTGTCTTGCAAACGGTGGGGAGACTCGTAGAAAATTAAAGTGCGAGATTCTGTTTTCAAGGATTCTAGGTGTTCTCGTCGCCCTTGAGCTTTCGCTGGCAAAAATCCTTCAAACACAAATCTTTCCGTTGGTAATCCTGCTGCACTTAAAGCTATAATTGCCGCATTTGCACCAGGAATTGGTACTACCGCGATCCCAGCATCAATACATGCTTTGACTAATTCATATCCAGGGTCAGAAATTCCCGGCATACCTGCATCTGTAACTAGAGCGATCGCTTTACCCTCACCCAACTGCTTTAATAATTCTGGGATGCGACTATTACGATTGTGTTCGTGGTAACTCAGTTGCGGAGTTTTAATTTGAAAATGCTGTAGCAACTTCCCCGTATGGCGCGTATCTTCCGCTGCAATCAGATCCACCGCTTGTAAAATTCGTACTCCCCGGAAAGTCATATCTTCCAGGTTGCCAATCGGGGTGCCGACAACGTAGAGTGTTCCTGGTTTTGGATCGGTTTGCATGAAAGTTGTTTGTTGGTAGTTGGTAGTTGGTAGTTGATTGTTGATAGGGACAGGTTTTGATATTGCTAAACCCGCCCTTAAAGTAGTTGGTAGTTGATTGTTGCTTGTTCCGACACCAAACGCCAAACAACCAACAACCAACAACAAACAACAAACAACTAATAACAAATGACAGGCTTATTTGTTGGTTTATTAACCTTGGATCTAATTTACCTTGCCCAATCTCCCCCCAAGAACAATCAAAAAATAGTCGCTGCTGACTATACTGTTGCCGCAGGTGGCCCGGCTACAAATGCTGCTGTTGCTTTTAGCCATTTAGCCTGTAGAGACGCGCCATGGCGCGTCTCTAGGTTGTTAAGTGTAGTGGGTTCTCACCCGATGACGCAGCTAATTCGTGGGGACTTGCAAAAATATCAAATCGAAATCATTGACCTTGATCCCACCACAGAAAACCCACCGCCAGTTTCTTCTATCATTGTTACCCAAGCTAGCGGAGAACGCGCAGTAATTTCCATCAATGCTGCCAAAACTCAAGCCAACAGCCAAGCTATCCCGTCAGACATTCTCCAAAATGTTGATATCGTACTGATTGACGGACATCAAATGACAGTTGGGATAGAAATTGCCCAAACAGCAAAAGCCAGAAATATCCCAGTTGTTATTGATGGTGGTAGCTGGAAATCAGGGTTTGAACAAAGTTTGCCATTTGTAGATTACGCGATTTGTTCTGCTAATTTCCATCCTCCCCATTGCCAGACAGAAGAAGAAGTGTTTGCCTATCTTAGTGAACTTGGCATTTCTCACATTGCCATTACCCACGGCGAAAAACCGATTCGGTATCTCACATATTCAGAGGGGAGTACAAATGGCTTTATAGATGTGCCAAAAATTCCAGCTGTTGATACACTGGGGGCTGGAGATATTTTCCACGGTGCTTTTTGTCATTACATCTTACGGGAAAATTTCACTGATGCATTAGCATCAGCTGCAAAGATTGCTGCTTTTTCCTGTCAATTTTTTGGCACACGCCGCTGGATGGAAACCTCACCCCCCTAACCCCCCTCTCCGCAAGCAGAGAGGGGGGAAAGTAATAACTAATATACCCCTCCTTGCTAGCGGTGAGGGGCAAGGGGTGGGGTGATAAGTTCATGAAATATAAGGCAAAATTCATGCAAGACCTACAAAAAATCCTCGAACTAGCTTGTTCTGTCGGTTGGAGTGCAGCTGAAATACTGCGGTCTTATTACCATGAAACTTATCAAAATCTAGAAGTGCAGTATAAAGATAATGACCCTGTCACCATTGCCGATATTGCTGTAAGTCGCCACATTTTGGAGAAGCTACAAGCGGCTTTAGGTCAAGAAGATTTTGCCTATATTAGCGAAGAAACCTACAAACAAGAACAAACCAAGCACCCGAATTCTGGATGGGCGTGGATTATCGATCCTTTAGATGGCACACGAGACTTTATTGAAAAGACTGGAGAGTATGCCATTCACATGGCCTTGGTCAAGGAACATCGCCCGATGTTAGCAGTAGTAGCACTCCCGGAGTCAGGAAAATTGTACTATGCAACCAAAGGCGGTGGTGCATTTGTAGAAAATAGCGATCGCCAAAGCACCTCTTTGAAAGTATCCTCACGGGAACGCATTGAAGATTTAACCCTTGTTGTCAGTCGTTCGCATCGCAATGACAGACTAGAATATTTACTGCAAAACTTGCCTTGTCAAAATCAAAAAGCCGTTGGTAGCGTAGGCTGTAAAATTGCCACTATTGTTGAACAACAGGCAGATATTTACATTTCCCTTTCTGGAAAATCTGCTCCTAAAGATTGGGATATGGCAGCACCAGAACTAATTTTGACAGAAGCTGGTGGTCAGTTCACCCACTTTGATGGTCAGCCATTGCAATACAACACCGGGGATATTAATCAATGGGGTGGTTTATTAGCTAGTAATGCTCAGTTCCATGACGTACTTTGTCAGCAAGCACAAAAGATTTTAGGAGAGTGGGAACAATACGGTTCGGTGAAAGGTTAAATGGAGAAAGCACGCTCGGTCATTTCCTTTCCCCTTTACCCATTCCCCCTTAACCAAACTTTATCGAGAGTGGGAAAGTATTAAAAATTAGGATTATGTTGCAAAAATTTACCCAGCAAACTGTAAGTAGGATATTGACAGATTTGCATAATATGCAGTCGTAAAGCTGTTTTGCCCCTCTTTTGTTTGTGCCATTCTAAGGAAGCCTTTAGAACATACAACATGGCAATAGTTTTTTCAAGAGCTAAGCTAATAGTTACTTAGGTTACAATTTCAGGTGAGGTGGGTTATGGGCGATCGCACCATGACTTTGACTAGTCTCTCTCAAGAGTTACGGCAAGTCACCGCCGACTTACACCAAGTAAATCCTTTAGTAGGACTGTTACGCTTCAGCATACTTGGTTTGATATTTTTCAGCCTGGTGACATTAGCTTGGTTAACACCGAAGGTCAGCCTCTTTGTCGGTGCAACAATGCTGGCGGGAATATTCTATGGTTACTGGCTTCTGTGCACCCATGATATGATTCATCGGACGCTGACGGGATGGAATTGGTTCGATGCTTTGATGCCCCGATTGATCGGCTGGCCAATGCTGTGGCCCCACAGTATCTATGCAGAACTGCACCGTTTGCATCATGGCTGGAATGGGATTGACCTACGAGATCCAGAACGAGTCCAGTGGACTTGGCAAGAGTATCAGCAAGCTCATCCTTTTGTGCGCTGGTATGTGCGTCATCAGTGGGTCTGCGATATTTTTGTACTGGCGGGATTTGGGATGATTTTTAAAACGTTTATTAAGGGTGTGCGCTTCCAGACGGTAGTACCTCGGATACGTCAACAATTGCTACTTGATATAACGGGTATGCTTATGGTAAACGGTATTCTGCTGATCTTAGTCATCTCTCAAGGAGTACTGCTACGCTACTTGTTATTCTGGTTAATTTTAGAACGGGTCGCTGGAGTCATAGGACAGACGCGCGATCACTTAGAACACTATGCGCTTTGGGGTAGGTTTACAGGTCATCAACTGACGCAGTTCTATGCTTGTCGCAATCTCAACACTAGTTCCCTGGTCGGATGGTTGATGGGTGGTTTGAACTATCATGGTGTGCATCACGCTTTTCCTGATATTCCCTTTAACCTACTTCCAGAAGCATTTCACCGCATTCAAGGGGTATTGCAACAGCATGGTCTTCCCCTCATGCAATTGGAACCAGGCTACCTCAAATCAACTTATTGGTGGAGTCGTCATCCTTCATTAATTGGTGAAGTTGACAACTCTGATACCACAGGTCGCCATTGCATGATTCCAGTTTAGCTAGAGCAGCAAAAAGCCCCACGTCTGTCCGTCAGTGTAGGTAGTTCACTTTGGAAATTACCACATTAATCGAGTTGTTACTTGCAATACTTGGGCATGAAATTCCCAAGCTAAATTATCAACAGAAAGACTTTGCACCGCTTTAACTCCATCAACCGCTGGCCCGTACTTAACAATTGTTTCTAAAATACGAAACTCAATCTTTGGATTTAATCCTGAAATAATTGCCGATTTCCAGTCAGGACGAAGCAAAGATAAAGCCGTTAATAAACCAGTTGCCCCCCAATTAGAAACCCCACAAACAATTAGATGATTGCAGGTAATGATGCAAGCAATTTTTTCACCATGACGAATATGTTGATGAATTACTTCTTTAGGAATGTTGCCCATTCCTAATTCATTACCTCCATCACCAATTCCCACGGAGATGATTTTTTCTGAAGCAAATAAAATATGTAAAGGTGCAGTATAAGCTGTAATATCTTGTCCTCTCATATTGCGGACTATGCCATCATAACTAGGGCCTGGTCTTTCTATAGAAATCACATGAGAAATAGGTCTTTCTAAAGAGTCCCAAAAATTGAGCAGCGAGGAAACCACTTGATGATTTCCTGTGGTCGTCTCCACTGGCACAATATCAAAGGGAATACTAGCAGGTACTCCTGCTGCCAGCAGTGCAATTTTGACTGCACGAAAGCAAAGAGAATCAGTGACAATTCTGACAGGCACACCTGCTCTCAGCAGACCTGCTGCTAAGAGAGCACAACCTATGGGGCCATCGGTTTCGGGAGCAGGTGGATTAGCGTATGGCAGAAAAAAACCAGTAATAATAGCTACGTGAGGCTCGGGATGTTCAGCTATGGAACAAGCTGTTGCCAGCAGTCCTCCCTTCGCTATTTGAACTAGTGGCTGAATGCCTCTACCAACATCCCGTCCGCAGATAGATTCTAGTTGGGCAATTTTGTCTAAGATTTCTGGGGAGTATTTCAAGGCATTTTTCATTAAGACTGTCATTGGTCATTAGTCATTTGTCCTTTGTAAATACAAGTGACTAATAACCAATAACAAAGGACGACCATTAGAGTAAATATGCAATGCTTTTTGGTTGATCAGCTTATTAGCTGGAAAAAGATTCATCCTTGATATCTGTAATAAACATATGTCCAGGAGCGTGAGTAATTGCTATTTCTGGTTTAGCTTGAACAATTGCAGTTTGTGTTGTCACACCACAAGCCCAAAATACAGGAATTTCTCCCTCGCGAATTGTCACTGTATCCCCAAAATCAGGAGAATTTATATCTGCAATACCAATTGCACTTGGATCGCCTAGATGTACAGGCGCACCATGAGATTTGGGAAAATGGCTGGTAATCTGCACGGCGCGAATGGCGTCAGCAGGTGACAAGGGACGCATAGAAACTACTAAGGGGCCAGAAAACACGCCTGCTGACATACAATTAAGACTAGTTTTATACATCGGTACGTTTTTGCCTTCCTCAATATGTCTCACGGGTACGCCTATATTCATCAGTGCTGCTTCAAACGAAAACGAACAACCAATCAAAAAGGCGACAAAATCACCACGCCAAAATTCTTTGATATCCGTAACTTCCTCTAGAAGTTCACCGTGGCGAAACACATGGTAACGAGGTAAGTCAAATCTGATGTCAGCACCGGGTGCAACCATTTGAGGTTCGGGGTTCCCAACTTCAGTCACATCAAGTAAGGGACAGGGTTTGGGGTTGCGATGACAAAATAGCAGAAAGTCAAATGCAATAGATTTGGGCAATATGACTAGATTTGCCTGCACATACCCAGATGCAAGTCCAGGAGTAGGGGCTTGAAATTTTCCCTGGCGACATAGTTGACGGACTTCAGTTGCAGTCAATGATGGGTTCATGAGTTTTAGCTGCTAGTACTTGAAGGCAAAGGGAGGAATGGCTGATAAATTAATCTTTAGGCTTATTTCTAAATGTATAGTTATTTATGCCGAGTTGCATTAGGCTTCAATGAGATGAATTCTATGAAAAATAAGGGTTGATTTATATTTTTGCTAAGGGCGATCGCGTTTCTTGGACTTCCTCGCAATTCAAAATGTCAAAAACGATAGGTATAAAATGACAAGACCTATCGGGATTATCATCAAAAAGCTAACATCAAAAACCGTGCAAGAATTTGTAAACTTTGCCACCCGCAGAACTGGAAAGCAAGTATTAAATAAATATAGGTTTATTCCATCTATCGATAAAAAATAGTGAAGATATGGCGCTCGCACCACAAGCTGTGGTCATGGAAATTTTTTGCTATACTTCAAAGGCAGGAATTATTTTCGGTTGAGAATATCGTTTTGGTTATTATGAAGCGTCTCTCCGAATCTAACTCTCTACCTATGTGATTTCGGAGATGCACTATGTCAATTTATGTTGGTAATTTATCCTACGAGGTTAGGGAAGAAGACCTCAGGCAAGTTTTTGCTGAGTACGGCACAGTTAAGAAAGTTCAATTACCTACAGATCGCGAAACAGGTCGTTTACGCGGTTTTGGCTTCGTAGAAATGGAGTCAGATGCACAAGAACAAAGTGCTATTGATGCCCTTGACGGCGCGGAGTGGATGGGAAGAGACTTGAAAGTTAACAAAGCTAGACCTCGTACAGAGAAAACCAATCAAAAAAATTATTCTTCAGGTGGTGGCAGCTGGGGTAATGGTGGACGCAGCAATCGCCGCTACTAAAACCTTAAGATAAAACATTTAACCTCTAGAAACTCCAGCAGATTTAAGCAATGGCTTAACCCTGCTGGAATTTTGCATTTAACGGAATGTAGATCAATTGCAACTCCTACTGTTTATCGCTCAGATAGCCTCGATAAAATTTAAGCTTCATTGGTGTAACACTGTTGTGTTTTTCTCTGTTGAGAGAGTATCGTTGCACAAGCTTTTTTGACTTTCTAAACATCTTTTATCGCACAGATTCAAAGATGATTGTTGTTGCGATTACGCAAAACAGAACAATTCCAAATCGCATCACTAAGTCTACAACATAAGGAAATAGCATAGCTGCTATCCCTATGCCTCCAAAAGGAGATGATAAAACATAGGCGATCGCTAAACCAACCAATGCTAATAAAAAATATTTAAGAAACACGCAAGCCAAGCGAAATAAAGACATAATTGTGAACTCCCGATCGGTGAATGTGAATAAGTAGTTGAGCAAAATTGAATTCATCGTGTGTAATTAATTCTGTTTGAGTACTTAAAAAAACAGAGCTGATGCGATGACTTGTTGCACCGATCAGCCCTGCTGTAGCCTTTTTCCAAACTCTCTTGGGCTGAGAATTATGAACTTATTGACTGACCTCAAGGACGAAAACAGTTTTTACTGCTTTTCCATACCTAGAGGTAAAATTTGGTAGTTAGTAGTTTACTGGCGATCGCTAACCACTAACCATTCTCTATTCATTATTTCCTATTGCCAGTCACCACGAAAAATACTTTTATTAAGCAGACCTACTCACAAATCAGTCAAAATCCAACAATTCGGTTTTCGTGCAGCTAAACATTGGCGCAGTTCTTCCTCTTCTGGATTTTGAAAAATCTAGCTTGAGTGAGCCAAACCCATTAGGTAACAAACTCCTCAACCTCTTTTGGAAGTGTTCGCGATAGATAGCTACTTGACTGTGCGTATCCAGTGGTAACTGTTCTACGTAGCTAATCAGATCCTTAGAAGGACAGCGCCAGGAACCCCGGAAGGAAATCAGACGCAGTTCAAATTCTTCCAAACCTACCTTACGGATCGTAACTTCAATGATTCCATCCCTACAACTTTGACAAACAAGAAGATCTTGCTCGATCAAGTCAAAAAATTGATTAGGAGCCTCAGGTGGTGGCATAGAATACCTCAGCGCTAGTTACTTTAGCTATCCTCGCAATTTCTACCTAGTACAAGAAGGCAAAAGGATAATGCCTGGAGCTATTCCTACGAAGCCTACCGACCCAGCTTTTGTTTGTGTAGCTGCACCATGCGCGGGTGAAAGCTAATTTTTCAACTGGATAGTTATTTCTGCCATTTTGCACTAGTTAACTATATTTACACCTAGTTAGTTATAAATTCTATAGTTGCTTGATATAGTTGTCAATACTCATTGATAATTTAGGTTGACAAGTTGATAATTTAGAGTATATTTGGTAGTGGTGATTTGTTACCTAGTGTAATTTTTCGCCTTTTCTAGGGCTGGTTTGATCCTCTCCCGTCCTCTTGATTGCCAGAGAGCTGACTAAAGGAGATGTCTTGAATTCTACTGACGATAACCAAGTATAACTAAAAGCTCTTTTTTACCTCACATACTTATAAATTAGTCTGGAGAGGTTTACCCCTATGACTGAAATTTCCAAAAGCTTTTTGAGAGCAATTACGACTGAACGCAATATATCTGAAGCAGAACTAAGCGCCTTAGTTCTGGCTTTGGCTGGTCATACGGCAGAGTCTATAGCAACCACTCTTGATATTAGTGCGGCGGCGGTACGTAAGCGGCTTGGTTCGGTCTACCAAAAGTTTGGTATTGCCGGGAGTACTCCTGGAAAATTAGAGATCATCAGGAATCTCCTAAACGAGAGATATCAGTTATCAACAACAGCTAGTGCCTCATCCCAGCGGGATTTTGGCGAAGCACCAGATGTTCCCATTTTCTTTGGACGTGAGTTAGAGTTAGACCTTTTAGAGGAATGGGTAGTCAAAGATCGCTGCCGACTTGTGGCGATATTTGGTATGGGGGGAATTGGCAAAACAGCTTTATCTACGAAGCTGGCACAGAAAATTCAGGATCGGTTTGAGTACGCGATCTGGCGATCGCTGCGTCATGCACCTACTGTTGAAGAAATTCTGGCAGATGCGATCGCGTTCTTTTGCACAGACCACGAAGCGAAAATCGAATGGTCGGATGTAGCAACGGGAATTTCACAACTAATTGCCTGTTTGCGGAAATACCGCTGTTTACTCGTACTGGATAATGCAGAGTCAATCCTGCTGGGGGGTGAAAGTGCTGGACAGTATAAAAAAGGATATGAAGGATATGGAGAACTGTTCCGACAAATAGGAGAAATGCCTCATCAAAGCTGTTTGGTGTTAACTAGTCGGGAGATTCCGAGAGAAATTGTCACCTTGGAAGGAGACCAACTCAAAGTTCGAGTCTTACAATTAAGCGGTTTAGAAAATCTGGCAGCAAAGAGCATTTTTGTTGGTAAAGGTGATTTTTTTGGTTCAGAGGAAGACTGGAACAAATTAATAGATCACTACGCAGGTAATCCCTTAGCATTAAAAATAGTTGCCACCACTATTCAAGAAGTATTTGGCGGAAATATTACTGAATTTCTCAGTCAAGGTAATTCAGTGTTTGTTGGGGATATTCGTAATCTTTTAGAACAGCAATTTAATCGTTTATCAGACTTAGAAAAAGAAATTTTATTTTGGCTGGCAATTAATTTGAAACCCACTTCATTTTCAGAATTACAAGCAGATATTATTTCCACTGCATCACAACCACAATTAATTGAAGCTTTAGAATCACTGCGGCGGCGATCGCTAATTAATAACGAAAAGGGTTTATCTAGATTTACGCTACAGCCCGTAGTCATGGAATATATGGTTAGCCAATTAGTTAACCAGATTTGTGAAGAAATTACCTCAGATATTACTCTAGAGAAAATTTCACTCTTCAAAAGGTATGCCTTACTAAAGGCTCAAACAGAAGGAAAAATCAGAAATACCCAAGTTCGTTTTCTATTGGAGCCAGTTGCTGAAAGGTTAATTAATACTTTTGGTAATAAAAATCTCATCAAAGAACATCTTTTGCAAATTATAGCGATCTTGCAGGTAAATACACCACTTACATCAGGTTATGCAGGAGGAAATGTTATTAATCTCCTGTGTCATTTAGGAATTGATTTAAGTGGTTGTGATTTTGCCAATTTAAAGATTTGTCAAGCATACCTCATCGGTGTGAAGTTGCATAATGTCAACTTTACTAATTCAGATTTATCCAAGTCTGTTTTTGCTGGCAGCTTCGATAGTGTTTTGTCAGTAGCATTTCACCCAGTCAATGGAGAAATTGTTGCTACGGGTGATGCTGATGGCAGAATAAGTTTTTGGCAAGCTGCAAACGGTGAACAAATTTGTAATTGGAAAGCACACGACAACTGGCTAAGAACCGTTGCTTTTAGTCCGGATGGAAAATCACTTATTAGTAGTAGCGATGATCAAACTGTGAAACTATGGGATGTCAAAAGCCAAAAACTTTTAACAACTTTTCAGGGACATACTGATTGGATCAGGTCTGTAGTCTTTAGTCCCCAAGGTAATATAGTTGCTAGCGGTAGTAGTGATGAAACTATCAGACTTTGGGATGTTCGCAGCCAGGAATGCTTGAAAATTTTAAAGGGACATAACAGCTTTGTACGTGATGTAAGTTTTAGTCCCGATGGCAAAATTCTTGCCAGTGGCAGTGCCGATCAAACTATTAGGCTTTGGGATGTGAAAACAGGCCAATGTCTTGATACTCTTCAAGGACATACAAAGTTGGTGTTGTCCTTAGACTTTAGTCCCAATGGGAAAATTCTCGCCAGCGCCAGTGCTGACAAAACAGTCAGACTCTGGGATATAACAACGCGTGAATGTTTGCAGACTCTCAAAGGACACACCAGTTCAATACGTTCTGTAGCCTTCAGTCCCGATGGAAAAATTCTCGCTACTGGCAGTTCTGACCAAACAGTCAGACTTTGGGATATAACAACGCGCAAATGTTTTAAAACTCTTGAGGGACATACCAATTCCATACGGTCTGTTACCTTTAGTCCCGATGGAAAAACACTCGCCAGTGGTGGTTATGACAAAACCGTTAGGTTTTGGGATGTTGAGACTCATCAATGCATCCAAGTCTTGCAAGGATACACCAATTGGGTACACGACCTAGCCGTTAGTGCAGATGGGAAGATAATTGCGAGTAGCAACGATGATAAAACTGTACGGTTGTGGGATATTCACACTGGCGAATGTATCCGCACTTTGGAAGGGCACACTGGCCGCCTCTGGTCTGTCGCTTACTCTCCAAAAACACCTGCGGCGTACAATTCAATGGAGATATTAGCTAGCGGCGGTGATGACCACACTATTAGGTTTTGGGATATTCTAACCGGACAGTGTGTGAAAATTTTGCGAAATAGCGATCGCGTTCGGTCTATTGCTTTTAGCCCTGATGGTCAAACTCTCGCCAGCGGTAGCGTTGACTGTAGCATCAAGCTATGGAATGTTCGTACAGGTCAATGCTTTGAGACTTTGCAGGGGCATACAAATTGGGTGCAGTCTGTCACTTTTAGTCCCGACGGTGAAATTCTCGCTAGCGCTAGTAACGATAAAACCGTGCGGCTGTGGAATGTCCATACAGGTGAATGTCTTCGCACTTTGGAAGGACATACGATGCGAATCTGGTCTGTTGCTTTTAGCCCCCCTTTGGAAGGGGGGTTTGGGGGGATCTTAGCCAGTGGTAGCGATGATAAAACTGTACGGCTGTGGGATATTTACACTGGAGAATGCCGTCAAATTTTACACTGTCAAGATTGGGTGCGTTCTGTGGCTTTTAGTGCCGAAGGTAAAATTATTGCCTGTGCTTGCGTCAATCACACCGTAGAGATTTGGGATCTTGACAGCAGCCAGCGTATTAACACGCTGAAAGGACATAGCAATTGGGTGCGTTCTGTTACTTTCAGTTCCGATGGTTATTTATTCAGTGGTTCCCAAGATGGAGCCATCAAACAATGGAATATCACAACAGGTGAGTGCATCAAAACGTTTTTGCCAAAAAGACCCTATGAAGGGATGAACATTAAAGGTGTTGTTGGTTTGAACGAGGTACAAAAAGATACGCTCAAAGAATTGGGTGCTATTGAAAATTAATCATTTTATCTTTGTGTCTTGGTGTCTTAGTGGTTCAAAAGTTTTTAACCACCAAGGCACAAAGACACCAAGTGTTTCAGCCAGCAGGCAAAAGGTAAAAATCTTTCTAATTTATCCTAAATATTAAAGAGATTAATGAATGTTACAAATTAAACCTAAAAAAATCGAACTATATGGAATAAAAGACATAGATCGGCTTCCCCAACTGCAAAAACTTTCAGCAGCAGACCGCTTGGCAATCAAAGCAGTTGCTCAAGTGTTGCCGTTCCGTGTCAATAATTATGTGGTAGAGGAGCTAATTGATTGGGAGAACATTCCTGATGACCCAATTTTTCGGCTCACCTTTCCTCAGGGAGAGATGTTATCTCCCGAATCTCTGGATAAGGTAATTTGGCATCTCCAGAATTCCACCCCAGAAGATTTGCGTCTGGTTGTAAATGCAATTCGATCGCAACTCAACCCCCATCCAGCTGGGCAAGTTGAATACAATGTTCCAAGTCTTGATGGCAAGCGAGTACCGGGAATTCAACACAAATATCCCGAGACAGTCCTGATTTTTCCTACAGCCGGTCAAACTTGTCATGCATATTGCACGTTCTGCTTTCGCTGGCCGCAGTTTCTCGGTATGGACGGAATAAAATTTGCTACCCGCGAATCAGGACTTTTCCAAGACTATCTTCGCCAACATCAAGAGGTAACAGATGTTTTAATTACCGGGGGAGATCCAATGACGATGAAAGCTAGGCATCTCTCTTTGTATATCGAACCGCTATTAGGTGAGGGTTTTGAACATATCCAGACGATTCGGATTGGTACTAAGTCAGTAGCTTACTGGCCTTATCGGTTTTTGACAGATGAAGATGCTGATGATGTCTTGCGTTTGTTTGAGAAGGTAACTCTTGCAGGCAAGCATCTCGCGATTATGGCACACTATGACCACTGGAAAGAAATCGAAACCGAAATTGCTCAAGCAGCGATCCGCCGCATCCGCACCACAGGAGCGCAAATTCGTACCCAAGCGCCGCTCATGCGTGGAATTAATGATTCTTCCCAAGTATGGACGCGGATGTGGCAAGAGCAAGTTCGCTTAGGTTGCGTCCCCTACTACATGTTTATGGAACGTGACACCGGTGCAAAACACTACTTTGAAGTGCCAATTGTTCAAGCTTGGGAAATATTTCAAGGCGCAATCCAAAAGGTGTCTGGTTTAGCTCGTACGGTTCGAGGCCCAGTCATGTCAGCACTACCGGGTAAAGTTGCAGTGGATGGCGTCGCACAGATTAAGGGCGAGAAGGTGTTTGTACTTTCTTTCTTGCAAGGACGCGATCGCGATTGGTGCAAACGTCCCTTTTTTGCACGTTATGACGAGCAAGCAAGCTGGTTAACTGATTTGGTTCCAGCCTTGGGAGAAAAGGAGTTTTTCTATGAACAGCAGCTACAGGAAATTCTTAAAATCCAAAGTCAAGTTTCCAATATTCATCGATGAGATTCTGATACTCGCCTACAAGTTGCAAAGAGTCGTTAACGAGAATTAAATGCTCATTAACAAGGTTCTGATATTTGTTCACGAGTATCAAAGATTCATTAACAAGGTTCCAATGCTCGTCCACGAGTATCCAAGTCTCATTAACGAAGTTCACAGACTGTTATCAATGAAATAAACACTTAATTTTTTCCCTTCTGTCACAGCGATCCTTATTCGTCTGCACATGGCGAACTCACGCCTCCTCTCCTCTGCCTTCTGTTTTGTATTCAGGTTGCCTGCCATTCTTTTTCTTTGTCAACGTGTTGACACCGACGGAAAAGTTTTATGTACAAATAACCGGATAAATAAACAAAGTTGACTGCTATCAATAGTCCTTTACTGACCCAAGATTGCTGTAGTGGAAAAACGTAGAAAGTTGCTATCAATACTAGTAGCTTTTCGATTAAAGATACTACCCTACCGTGATAATTTGGGTTCCAGTAAGAGATAGGGCTAATAAATCGGTAATTACTAAAGGGTAAGAAGTGTCTGTGAGCATCCTCGTTATGGACGGGAAAATCAGCCAAAGCATGTAAAAAAGCGCTGATGCCAATAATTTCTGCCTGCCACCAGCCAAAGTAATGAGCGAGAAAAATACCAATTAGTGCTAGAGGAATGGAATGGAAGGCATGAGTAATATTTTGCCAAAAGGGACTAAAGTAGGTTTCTGACCAAATTTGATACTCTGATTGCCGACGAATTACTTTCGCCCAACAATACATTACAAACATCGGCACATCCGGTAATACAGCACCGAAAACTATAGGTAAAGTAGCTGTCGGTTGCTGGGGAGCAATAAGAATTGCCAGGTTGAGGATAGCGTGGCTGGGAGTGTTCATAGTTTGCTTGGTTGAATAACTTCAACACGGTTGCTGGAAACCTTTATTATCTGTGTAATTGGCGTAAATCATTTGGGAAACCTTCGGTGGTTCATCGCCAATGTGAAAAGCACGAACCCGTTCTTCAATCACCTTATCTGCATTTGTCACTCGCTCAAATTGCCGCTTGTGTTCTGCCCAAGATTCTACAAGTGCTGTTTCCACAAACCGACCGGGATCTGAGAGATCGTGAAACAAGCCCCACTGAATCGCGCCATCGCGCAGGCGAATGTTTCTCAGTATCTTCATCACTTTGGTGAACTCATCAGCGTTAGCTGGATCGATGCGATACTCCAAGGTAATTAACACCGGGCCATCATTCGGACAGGGTTCAAAAGCTATAGTTGGTTGATCCCAGTGCAGAGATGACCGCAAATCCAATTTTTCGGCACAACGCAAGCGATAGCGCTTGGTTAGCACGACACAGACAATCAATCCGACAGCGGCGCTGGCAAGGGAAATCGAAATATTTGTGCGTTGGGCTACAGTACCCCACAACAAACTACCCAAAGTCATACACCCTTGAAACACGAGTAATTGCACGGCTAAAGCTCGTGCCCGCACCCACGTAGGCACAGATGTTTGTGCTGAGACATTTAAACTAACCATTACACTCAGAGAAGAAATTCCCACTAGCACCATCACCCCGCATACTAGAGACAGGTTACGAACGTATGCTAGTGCTAACATCATCGCTCCCATGAGTAAGGATGACCAAGCAACCAACTGGTCAATAGAAAACCGCTGCCGCAGCTGGGGTAAAATGAATGCTCCCGCCAAACCACCGATGCCCCAAAAGCCAAGAATGATACCGTATCCTAATGCATCCAGTTTTAACTCTTGTCGTCCCAGTAGTGGCAGTAGGGCAAATAAAGCACTGGCAAAGAAAATGTATGCCGTTGTGCGAATTAGCACCGTTTGCAAGGATGGGGCATAGCGTACGTAACGAACTCCAGCTTGCATTGCTCCCCACAACCGTTCAGCAGGTAAGGCACTTTTTGGGAGTGTGCGTTGCCACCGAGAGATTACCAGGATCACCCCGACAAAGGAAAGGGCATTGAGTAGAAACACGGCTCCCGTGCCAGTAGCAGCAATCACTATCCCTGCCAAAGCCGGGCCGATGGAACGTGAAAGGTTAATCACTATGCCACTGAGGGTGACGGCCTGTGGTAAATCCTCCTTTGTCACAAGTTCCGGAGTGATGGCTTGCCAGACGGGCATGTTTATGGAACTGCCGACACTCAAGGCAAAGGTCAGCGCTAAGAGTATCCAAGGATTGATAACTTTTGCCAGAGTCAGTACTCCCAGTAAGGCTGCAACCACCAGCATCCAAGTTTGCGTCCACAGTAGCAGCTTGCGGCGATCGACGACATCAGCGATCGCTCCTGCTGGTAATGCCAGCAAAAAAAAGGGTAAGCTAGCTGCCGCCTGCATTAGCGCTACCAACAGCGGTGAGTTGGGAGCCAGAGTAGTCATTAACCAAGCTGCCCCTACGTCGTGCATCCAAGTACCAATAGTTGATACCGCCGACGCTATCCACAAAGCACGAAATACTGGCTGCCGCAGGGGACTCCACATTGATGTAGGTGCTGCTGGTGCGGTCATATGTTTTGATGGGGGGATAGGGAGAGATTGATGCTTTTATTGAGAATATAGAAATAATAGGGTGACAACTCTCCCGCTAACTGCAAGCAGTGTAGCGGTAGCATCTCAAATTCACATAAGAGACTTGCTGCTTCACGGGCTGGGCATCCCCTAAGCCTCCACAGCCAGGAATCGGTAGTCCAACCGACCCAAGATTTAACAAATTAAGTGCGCTGTTCCAGTCTCGGTCAATGACCAACCCACAAGAACAGCTATGAACACGAACTGCAAGAGTTTTCTCGACTCTGAAGCCACACCCTGAGCAATTGATACTTGTGCCTCTGGGGTCAACACCTCTGGTATGCTTGCCGCGTCTGACCGCTACTGCTTGCATGATTTGAAGGAATGCACCCCAAGCAACATCAAGTATTGGCTTAGCTAGTCGTGTTCTAGCCAAGCCTTTGATGTTCAGGTTTTCAAAAATAATTAAGTCATAAGATTTAAGCAACCAATGAGCAACTTGATAATGAAATTCTTTTCTTTGTCTTGCAATGTGTAGATGAAGTCTAGCTACAATGCCCGCTTGTTTTTGGTAGTTTTTAGACCCTTTTGTTTTACGTGCAAGCTTGCGCTGTTGACGGGCTAAACTCGTTTGTGCTTTACGATAATACTGCGGTACTGCAATGCTTTGTCCATCAGCAGTGGTTAAAAACTTTTCTAATCCAACATCTATGCCAGTAGCCGTTTTAATTTCATCAATAGGTAATGCAGTAGGCACAGTTTTATCTTCTAAAGAAAAACTAACATACCAACCATCAGCTTTCCTTAAAATTGTTGCTTGTTTAATTTCAAATCCATCTGGGATTGGGCGATGCAATATAACTTTGATTTCACCAATTTTAGAAAGCTTGAGAGTGTTACCTACCAGATGTGCGCCCGCCTTGGGAGAGTTAACACGTGGAAAGGTGAAAGAACAAATATCACCACGCTTTTTAAAACGCGGGCGTCCTCCCCGCTTTCCGTTCTGATCTGGCACCAACCAACGCTTCCACGCTTTGTCCAACCTCATTAGGTTTTGTTGTTGGCAGTCGGCGTAAATGTTTTTGTACTCAGGAAATAACTCTTTGGTCTGTTTGAGGTCGCTTGCTTGTGTGTAGTAATCTACTTTTTCTGGAATTTCACCAATTGGGGAGCAAACTAAACTACAACGGTCAATTTGTGACCTTGTACGATTCAACCAATCTAGCCTTTGCCCTAACGCATAGTTGTAGTGGCGACGCAGCAACTCACCCCAGGTCTCAAGAGTGACAACCTGTTCTGGTGCGGGGTTGAGTTTGTACTGGTAGGTGAGTAACATCTAGTCATGATACCATTTAGCGCCATGACTTACAATATAGGATACAGAGCAGTTTACAACCTTAATATTCATTTGGTGCTTGTGACGAAATACCGTAAAAAAGTAATCAATCAACCAATACTGAAGAGATTGCAGGAAATATTTGAAAACACCTGTACCAAGTGGAGAAGTAAAGTTACAGAGTTTAACGGAGAATCGGATTATATTCACCTGGTTATCAACTACCCACCGGACGTTGAAGTCAGCAAACTAGTCAATAATCTTAAAACTGTTTCTAGCCGTTTAATTCGCAAAGAATTTCAAGAACACGTCAATCGGTTTTACAGCAAACCCGTTTTTTGGACAGGTGCTTATTTTGTTGCATCTTGCGGAGGTGTTACTCTTGAACAACTTAAATCTTACGTTGAGAAGCAAAGCACCCCTAGTAATTGAGGGGGTATCGAACCCCCTCAATTACTCCGCAATTCACCTCACCGCCAAACTCCGTTGTGGCGGGAGGTGAATTGCGGAATCCTAGATGAAACGCAACCCCATGTATTTTGAATAATGTCGGTAACACCAACTGTTCATTTTCGGGAAGCTATTCCCCAAGAAGATTCTCTGATTGCTCAACACTTTTATCAACTATGGCAAGATAACGACGTTTCGGCTGAGTCCATCCGTTCTGACTGGCTTGAGGTGATTCTGGACTTTATCAGTCGCGCTCGTCGAGAATTATACTACAAAGCTTTTGTGGCAGAAATTGGCGGTAAAGTGGTTGGTTCAACTAGTTGTCAGTTGTTTACTGGTCTATACCCCCACGTATTTGCAGAGCATTACCGCAAATATGGCTATATATGGGGTGTTTATGTTGACATAAATTACCGTGGTCAAGGTATCGCCAAGCAGCTGACGAGTATGGCAGTTGACCACTTGCGGATACTAAACTGTACGCGAGTTATTCTCCACGCCTCGCCCTCTGGCAAACCAGTTTACGAACGCCTTGGTTTTTCGACAACCAACGAAATGCGGTTAGATATTTAGATTGGTTAGTGGTTAGTGGTTAGTGGTTAGTAGTTGTAGAGACGTGCCATGGCACGTCTGTACATTGGTTAGTGGTTAGTGGTTAGTGGTTGGTAAATAATAACCAATGACTAATGACTAATGACCAATGACTAATGACCAATGACTCTTGACTCTTGACTCATTAACGGTTGTGCCGATCGCAATATTACATCCAACAACCCCGGAAACAATACTTCTAAATCCTCCCGCCTGAGTGAATTTATATGTTGTGTTCCTTCTTTGCGCGTCCAGACTACGCCTGACTCTCTTAAAATTTTAAAGTGGTTGGACATGGTGGACTTGGCGATCGCAAAATCAAAATCGGCACAACACTGCTCCCCCTTAGTCGCCAATTGCCGTACAATCTCTAACCGTACAGGATCGCCTAAAGCATACAATACTCCTGCCAATGAAATATGTTTTCGCTCTGGATGATATAAGAATCTCATACTTGCATTATCCCAAAAATTAGATTATATTTTATTTATTCGATTTTATCGAATAAACGAAACAACAGGAGGGCGAGTATGTCATCCATTACTAACGTGACAGAAGCCACATTCAGGCAAGAAGTCCTCGAAAGTGAAGTTACCGTGTTAGTAGACTTCTGGGCACCTTGGTGTGGTCCTTGTCGCATGGTGGCTCCCGTCGTAGATGAAGTGGCTGCCGAATACACAGGACAGGTAAAAGTGGTGAAGCTGAATACAGATCAAAATCCCACTGTTGCCAGCCATTATGGGATTCGCAGCATTCCGACACTCATGGTGTTTAAAGGCGGTCGGCAAGTCGATACGGTTGTCGGTGCAGTACCAAAAACAACCTTAGCTAAAACTTTAGCACAGTATCTGTAATCTAGGTTGATAGTAAGGTGGGCTAATTGCTCACCCTACCTAGCTTGAAGATGGGGAGATGGGGAGAGTGGGGGAGTGGGAGACGACCAACCACCAACTACTAACTACTAACTACTAACCACTAACCATTCCCAATTTTTGTAAGTCACAGGAGTTAGCTCTATGGACTTAAAATTACGGGGAAAATCTGCGCTGGTAAGCGGTTCAACAGCAGGTATTGGCTTTGCGATCGCCCAAAATCTAGCACAAGAGGGTGCATCGGTTACGATCGCTGGTCGATCTGAGCAAAGAGTCGCAGAGGCGATAGACAAAATTAAACAAAGCAACCCTGAAGCTCAAGTTTCTGGGATTGTTGCCGATTTAGCAACAAAAGCAGGAGCAGAACAAGTCCTGCAACAGGTTTCTAGCATAGATATATTAGTCAACAATCTTGGTATTTACGAGCCAAAACCATTTGCAGAGATTACACCGAACTTATGAAAATAGATTTTGGTGCAACTGCTAGTGATTACGCAAAGTACCGTGCAGGCTTTCCCAGTTCATTTTTTAATAGACTGTCTGAATACGGTATTGGCTTACCCGCACAAACCATTGTTGATCTCGGCACAGGAACAGGAACACTAGCGCGTGGCTTTGCAACTAGAGGTTGTCATGTGATTGCCATAGATCCATCAGCAGCAATGCTCGAACAAGCGAAGCAGTTAGACCAATCTGCCAATGTCAAGATAGATTATCGGGTAGCAACTGCTGAGAATACAGGCTTGCAAGAGTCAAGCGCTGATGTTGTTACCGCTGGACAGTGCTGGCATTGGTTTGATCGTCCGCGTGCTGTAGAGGAAGTTACTCGGATACTGCGAGCAAATAGCTACATCGTCATAGCTCATTTTGATTGGATACCGTTGAAAGGCAATGTGGTTGAAGCAACCGAACAACTAATAGAGGCACATAATCCAGCGTGGAACATGGGCGGTAGAAACGGTTTGTATCCCATGTGGTTACGAGACCTTGGAGATGGAGGATTCTGTGAAATACAAACATTCTCTTACGATGTATTTGTTCCTTACACTCATGAAGGCTGGCGCGGACGAATTCGGGCTAGTGCTGGTGTGAAAGCCAGCTTGACACCAGACCAAGTAGAAGTATTTGACCGTGAATTTACGGTATTACTCCAAGCAAAATATCCAACGCCGATTCTTGAAGTTCACCACAGAGTTTTTGCTGCGATCGCCAAATCACCAAAGTCATAAGAAACATTTGAATAGTTTTGAAAGGTGAAAAAACCATGATTGAACTTTATTATTGGACAACACCAAATGGTCACAAAATCACGATGTTCCTTGAGGAAGCCGAACTTCCCTACACCATTATTCCTGTAAATATTGGTGCAGGCGATCAATTTAAACCTGAGTTTCTCAAGATTTCACCCAACAATCGCATACCTGCGATTATCGATCGCGCCCCTGCTGATGGTGGCGAACCAATTTCAGTCTTCGAGTCTGGTGCAATTCTGCTGTATTTAGCAGAAAAAACTGGGAAGCTGATTCCAAGTGATACAAGAGGACGTGTTGAAGTTCTCCAGTGGTTATTCTGGCAAATGGGAGGTCTGGGGCCGATGGCGGGACAGAACCACCACTTCAGCCAATACGCGCCAGAAAAAATTCCTTATGCCATCAATCGTTACGTGAATGAGACGGGGCGATTATACGCTGTGCTGGATAAACGGCTGAGCGATCGCGAATTTGTTGCTGGTCATAATTATTCTATTGCCGATATTGCAGCTTATCCCTGGATTGTACCCTATGAAGGTCAAGGCCAGAAGCTAGAAGATTTTCCCAACCTCAAGCGCTGGTTTGAGACTATTCAGGTACGTCCGGCGACAGTCCGCGCTTATGGAAAGGCAGAAGCTTTCAAAAATCAGGCGCTTGATGTTGAAAAGTCAAGAGCATTGTTGTTTAACCAATCGGCGAAGACAGTGCGATCTTCTTGAGAGGGCGATCGCAGTTTCTTCACCAAGTAAAAAATATTGCACTTTAATTGCAGTACTTACTAAGCTGCAAACTTCACCAAAAAAAGATTTTGAGAGATGATATCTATGAACGCAAGTATCAATTTACTCAGCTCATACAAAATGGACGACTTAGAACTGCCTAACCGTATAGTTATGGCTCCCCTAACCCGTAATCGTGCGGGTGAAGGAAACGTGCCCCACGAACTCAACGCAGAGTATTACGCTCAACGTGCATCCGCAGGACTAATCATTACCGAAGCAACACAGGTTTCACCCCAAGGGCAAGGGTATCCTTATACACCAGGAATTCATTCGCCCGAACAGGTAGCAGGTTGGAGATTGGTTACAGATGCAGTACACCAGCAAGGAGGAAGGATATTCCTACAACTTTGGCACGTCGGACGCATTTCTCACCCTGACTTGCAACCGGATGGAGCGTTACCTGTAGCGCCTTCAGCCATTACACCTAAAGGTGAAGCAGCGACGTACGAAGGAATGAAACCCTTCGTAACGCCTCGTGCTTTGGAAACTTCTGAAATTCCAGGGATTGTAGAACAGTATCGTCAGGGAGCAGAAAATGCCCTTGCCGCTGGGTTTGACGGTGTGGAGATTCACGGAGCCAATGGTTATTTAATTGACCAATTCCTGCGAGATGGTACGAATCAGCGCACAGACGAATACGGGGGTTCAATAGAGAATCGCACTCGATTTCTTGTGGAAGTGACAGAAGCAGTAACTGGTGTTTGGAGTGCGAAACGGGTAGGAGTACGCCTTTCTCCTAGTGGAACGTTTAATGATATGCATGACTCCAATCCGTTGGAAACTTTCGGTTATGCAGCCCAAGCACTCAATCAGTTTGATTTGGCATATCTGCATATCTATGAAGCGACAGAAGCAGATATCAGACATGGCGCAATAGTAGTACCTACCAGCCACATACGGCAGCGCTACAAAGGGACATTGATGGTCAACGGCGATTATACCTTGGAAAAAGGTAATGCCGTCTTAGCAACAGGAGAAGCGGATTTAGTTTCCTTTGGCAAGCTGTTTATAGCCAATCCAGATTTACCCCGACGCTTTGCCCTGAATGCACCACTAAATCAACCCGATCCATCCACATTTTACGGTGGTGGAGAGAAAGGATACACCGATTACCCAACACTGGAAGTGCAACAAGTGCATTAATCAAATAGATGTGAACTGGCTAAAAGTCGGGTATATTCCAACTGGGGAAGAAAGCATTTCTATATACTCTCTTCCTTGGTAATTTGCATTTGGCTGTCAATCAATCACCCATTCATTAAACCAGAAGGGAATTGCATGAATCCAATTACTCAGGAATTGAACCTACAAGCCCAACCTCTGGATGTACCAAGCGCTATTTTTCAGCGTCGTTCCATCAAAACTTTCAAACCAGACCCCATTGCTCCAGAACTACTGAGACAATTAGTAGAGTTAACCGTCGCAGCACCCAGTAGCTTTAACATTCAAGACTGGCGAATTATTCTTGTGAAGTTCAGCTTTTGCTATGCGGCACGACTTCAGTTTGCCGCTTAGCATGATTTTGTTAATCCTTTTTGATTGGTTATTCTTGCCTTAGTGTCTTAGTGTCTACCCTGCGGGAAGCCGCTGCGCGTCTATGTGGTTTAAAAAGAGATTATTTTCACCACCAAGACACCAAGACACCAAGTAAAATGGGACATCTTTTGTTGTTTGGAAATGCAATGCGATCGCACTGAGAAAATATTTGCGAATAAACGTTAGGCTTGCCTAAACAATCTCAAACTCCAAATTCTGACTCTTCAAAAAATCATGAGTGAAATGATCTACCACATTTGTGTCACTCAATTCTAAATTATAAAAATCCACAACTTCATGCTCAAAATATGGCCCTGCGTGCCAAGTTCCCACTTCTAACTTGATAAAACAATTTCCTGGAATGCGGAAAGCTGCAATTTTTTCTAAATCTGGTTCATCCACATTATTATTGGGAGGACAAACGGCAATCAACCAATCTTTTCCTGCCAATGAACCCAGACATTGAGTACATTGTACATGGCGAGTAATTTTATGAAATTTCCGCCCTCGACGTTCCAAGCGCATGATGTAAAAACGGGGTGTACCTTTGTCCAGTACTAATTGAGCATCTTCTGCATCAAAGCTTTTACCGTCTTGACTCGGAAAAATCACCTGTCCGTAATGACGAAAGTTTTCTGGTGTTATCCATTGCGCCTGTAATTGTTTTACTGTATTTGATGAGTTCATAGGTGGGTTCTACTCTAGGATCTATGATATTTAAAAAGTTACTCTTACTTTTTGTAAATCCATATCTTTTGTCTAATGTCAATATATAATCTGCGGCTTATTTAGTTTGTTGGCGATCGCGATATAATTGTCAAATTAATTACATTATTTTGGTGGCAACCATATCTGTACACAAATGGCAATCATAACAATTTAGTTATATAAGTGTGTTTAAAATCATACCTACGATAGATTTTTGGACAAAAGTTCTCAAAAACACAGTTTTTTGGTAGGATTTTCGTCGAGATACGACTCTGGATTGAGGTTTTCAGTACCAGGTTTGCTAGTAGAATCGAGTTATTAAGTTTTGTTGCCAGTGTTAAGCAATTTAAACTGCTAAGCACTTAGTATGTATTTTCCGAAGCTTCTGTTAGAAGCTCTAAGACTGGAAAACGCTAAAGAGAGGATTTCACAAAATGGCATTTACACAGCCCCCCCTTCCTTTTCCGATGGATGCTTTAGAGCAATATGGTATGAAAGCTGAAACTTTCGAGTACCATTATGGCAAGCATCACAAGGCTTATGTAGATAACCTGAACAAGCTGACTGAAGGCACAGAACTTGCTGATAAGCCTCTGGAAGAGGTGATCCAAATCTCGTTTAAAGATTCCTCGAAGACAGGAATCTTTAATAACGCTGCTCAAGTTTGGAACCATACATTCTTCTGGAACTGCCTAAAGCCAGCGGGTGGCGGTCAACCTACAGGTGATTTAGCTTCCAAAATTGAAAAAGATTTTGGTAGTTTTGACAAATTCAAAGAAGAGTTCTCCAACGCCGCAGCAACTCAATTTGGTAGTGGCTGGGCTTGGTTGGTAGATGATAATGGTACTTTAAAAGTCACCAAAACACCTAATGCAGAAAACCCTCTCGTTCATGGACAAAAAGCACTTCTAACCTTGGATGTTTGGGAACACGCTTACTACATTGATTACCGCAATGCTCGTCCTGCGTTCATCAAGAACTTCCTGGATAATTTAGTCAACTGGGATTTTGCTGCTGAACAATACGCTAAAGCTTAATTAGCTGTCAAATTTGCTCTGCTTGGTGAGAGTTACTTTTTTAAGTACTGTCAAATCAGAACATCATTTGATTCATTAAAACTGAAGACAGTCACGATGTCATCGTGACTGTTTTTGATTCAAATTGTATTAAAGCAACCTATATCTTCAACAATTGGGAAATTCAAAACATGGATAGCAAACAATTAGCCCAATACATGGAAGCAACTGATAGCATTGCCAAGCCTTGGCTGATGGTACAGCTGCGACTGAAGAAACTGGAAGAACTGCGAGAAGCACTTTCAGAAAATGAGTATGCGGATGCTTTGGCAGACATTCACCAAGATTTAATGAATTTAGGTGAATGGTGGCATGGTATCGAAGATCAGGTATTTTGATTAGTCAAGGGTCATTGGTCATTGGTCATTAGTCATTGGTCTTTCACAAATGACTAATGACTAATGACTAATGACAAAATGTGTGATGATAACCTAAGTGGTTGGCGCATTGATAACGGTGTTTTGAGTAATGGACTATAAGGAAGCAGGAGTTGATGTTGAGGCTGGTCGAGCGTTTGTAACTCAAATTCGCAACTTGGTTCACAGCACTTTTAGACAGGGAGTGCTGGGTGGACTGGGTGGCTTTAGTGGTTACTTTCAATTACCCACAGGCTACAAGGAACCTGTTTTAGTTTCTGGGACTGATGGTGTGGGTACAAAGCTCAAAATTGCTCAAGTTCTCAACTGTCATGACACCGTTGGTATTGATTTGGTGGCGATGTGCGTTAACGACGTGTTGACATCTGGTGCAGAACCGCTGTTTTTTTTAGATTATTTGGCGACTGGGAAGCTAGACAAAGAACAGTTAACTCAAGTAGTGGCGGGTATCGCCTCTGGTTGCAAACAAGCTGGTTGTGCGTTGTTGGGAGGAGAAACGGCAGAAATGCCTGGTTTCTACCAAGCGGGTGAGTATGATTTGGCTGGGTTTTGTGTGGGAGTTGTAGAAAAAAGCCAGCTGCTTGATGGTTCTCAGGTACAAGTAGGAGATGTAGCGATCGCCCTTGCTAGCGCTGGTATTCATAGTAATGGCTATAGTTTGGTGAGAAAAATTATCAGCGATCGCGGATTTGCTTGGAACGATACCCCTGATTTACTCGCTGGTAAAACTTTAGGAGAAACTTTTCTCACACCTACTCGCATTTACGTTAAACCTGTTCTGGCTGCACGTCAAGCGGGGTTAGAAATTCACGGTATGGCCCACATCACAGGCGGTGGGTTGCCAGAAAATTTACCCAGATGTTTGGGACAAGGGCAAGCGATTAAAATAGACCCTAACAGTTGGTCAATTCCGCCTGTATTTCAATGGCTAGCTGAGGCTGGTTCCGTCAGTGCCCAAGCAATGTATCACACCTTCAATATGGGCATAGGTTTTGTACTACTCGTACCTCCTCAACAAATACAACAAGCAATTTCTCATTTTGAGTCACAAAATGTTGCGGTTCATATCATTGGTGAAGTAATTACTGGTTCAGGTGAGTTAGTAGGACTACCTGAATAAATGCTAAATTTAACACTCTCAACCAAGTTTTTCCCTTGTCTTGGTGAGTGTTTTTTTGACTCAATCCATAAATATTGCAGTCATTCTTTCCGCAAAATTTTTATGTGGAAATAACGGTAATATTGGGCAATATTTCTTACTTTTACTGATATTGGCAATCGAAAATACTCATGACTGCTCGCATTTGAATTTGCTAACGTAGTCTTAACATATTGAAAAATTTTACCAACCAAGCCCAAAAAAAGGGCTGCCAACACTAGAAGAAGGTGCTGGTATTTTCCTAGCTATGGATATGAAGTGTTGGAGTGTTAACTATCACCTATTTTAGTGACAGAGGGGGTTATGGCTGTCAATTTTGTCCGTACTGCTTTTACTGATAAAGAATCCTTAGAGGAAGTATTTCAAAACATTGATGCTCAAAGTTGTCCGAAATACTTCAACTTTCACATGCACACCGTCCACTCTGATGGAAGATTACAGCCAGGTGCATTGATGCAACAAGCGATCGCGATCAGCTTGGAAGGGATGGCAATCACTGACCATCATAGTATTTCTGGTTATCAAGCAGCACTAAGCTGGTTGGATGATTGGAAGTGGAACCATCCAGGTGCAAAGGTTCCTCACCTTTGGACTGGTGTAGAAATAAATGCCCATTTATTGGGTGTAGAGGTTCACATCTTAGCTTATGCGTTCGATCCCGAACACACCAGCATCAAACCATACATCCAAAGAAGAATTGCTACTGGGGAAGAATATAAAGCAATTAATGTCATTGCTTCGATTCAAAAAGCAGGTGGACTAGCAGTGCTTGCTCACCCAGCACGTTACAGGCGATCGCACTTAGATTTGATTCCTGCTGCTGCTGAAATTGGTATTAATGGTGTGGAAGCTTTCTACGCCTACAATAATCCTAACCCTTGGCGGCCGAGTGCTTTAGAATCGCAACAAGTGCAACAGTTAGCTGCTGAATACGGACTTTACAATACCTGTGGTACTGATACTCATGGTTTAAGCCTGTTGCAGCGATTGTAATCATGAAGCGAATATATTTTCTACATACTCCTGGTTCAACCAGCCAGGGGATTAATTACTTTTTAGCCAGAAATTACTCACTAGATTTTATAACCAGACTGAACTAGTTAATATCGTTCATTAGTCCATCACCTATTGGCTGAGATAAGCAAAACTCATTCAGGTTTGTCTATAACAATGTGCAAAATCAGCCTTAGGGTAGATATAAATTTATTTCACTACCAATAACATTTACTTCTACTAAGGAAAAATACAGGTAGCATCACAAAGTAGTTTTGATTTTTTCTTACCATTTCAGCCTATAGATACACTTAATAGCCTGCGTAGACGTGCATTTTTCGGATTGCTAAAGGATAGGCAGGCTTTGTTTGTATGCTCTAGTCTTCTAAACTGAGGGCGAATAAAGTGCAAGGTCATAGAGAATTGGTATCAAATTTTTATAACTCAAATATCTTTTTAACCAAGTCCTGATATTTAGATGGTTAAAGGTAAACATTGTGACTACTACATCTAGTACTGAAACTTTAAAAGCTTTTCTTAAAAGAATTCCGGGTTTAGCAGAAGTAATAAGCTGGCTAAGACGTAGCTATCCAGGAGATTGGATATTTGAGCGTGATATTTTGGAATGGATGTTTGAACCATCTCTAAGAAAACAGTTGCCAGTTTTATATCAAATTTTTAGCGTTTACTGTTATCTCTATTTCAAAATTACTGGTAAAACAAGTCTCAAAGGAGGAAGAAGACTATTTCTCGCGATCGCAAATCTTTCAAATCAGTTATCGCCGCAGGATTATCTGCAAATTCAGCTACCAAAATATAAAGTAAATCTCGTCCCTACCGATCCACGCTTGTTGCATGTTGTCAACGAATTATTAAACGATAGTACTGACACTCGAATTTTGTCTACTCTTGTTTCCAAAGGAGATACCTTCATTGATGTAGGAGCCAATCATGGTAGTTTCTCTATAGTTGCAAGTAAATTGGTTGGAGTAGAAGGTTGTGTAGTATCGATTGAACCACAACCAAGGCTGGCAAAGGCAACAGAAAACTCTCTTGCTGCAAATGCATTATCTAGTTTCCAAGTTCATCAAATGGCAGTCGGTGACTTTAACGGCGAAATTGAACTATTAATCCCGTGTGACACTTCTGGATCTGCTGGAATTTATTCAGCTCATTCAGCTACACACAAGCATCATCGGGTAAAAGTTCCGATCAGACGTTTCGATGAGGCTGTAGACTGGCAAAATTTCTCTGGAAAAACTTTCATCAAACTAGATATAGAGGGTAGTGAATATGCATTTTTAACAGGTGCTAGGAAAATGATTACCTCACTCAAACCTAATCTGATGATTGAGATACATCCTGGTACTCTCGACGCATCAGGAACAAAGGGAGAAGATTTGAAAAATTTCATGAAAGAACTCGGTTACAAGCAATATGCAGAACTGAATAACTTTGAACAAACTTTTCCTATAGAAGATTTGAATACTGATATTTACAGAAATATTATTGTGTTTATGGAAAACTAAGTAGGTAGGTGGAAATAAAAGCAGGTATGTTAAAAATGTAAAAATGCTTGTAAGGGCAAAGCATTTGTATGTATATCTTGACATCAAAACTGAATGTACTAGTGGTCTGTGTCATTAATTATGAGAGGTTTGTAGTGAGCGATTTATCGCTCAATTTTAAGGGCTAAAGCCCTGACTACGAACTTTCACAACTGATCAAAAACTAATGACATGAACCACTAGTACAAATGCTTTGCCCCTACCCAATGACAAATGACAAATGACAAATGACGACCCTCACAAGTTAACATTATTCGTGCCGATCCACTAAGAAATCCAGCCAAAAGCAGCAGCTACAACCCGAAAGCCACATAACCGCAGTCCGCCGTCTGCTTCGTTCCAGCTGCGACTGGCGCAACGACAAAGTTCAGGAGTAAAACTCCAAGAACCACCCCGCAGTACCCGGCGATGCATATCTCCGCCAATTTCCCAGACGCTTCCATCACCAGGAGCACCATAGTAATTTTTATGCCAAGGGTCAGCGCACCATTCCCAAACTAACCCATGCATATCATACAATCCAAAGGCATTTGCTATACCAAAACTGCCTACAGGTGTTGTTTCTTTGCGGTTGTTGCTCTTTGTTTCTGAAGATTCGCCGCTACTACAATTTGCGAACTCAGCAGTAATTGTTTCACCAAAGTGGAAAGGTGTTGTTGTACCAGCACGACAAGCATATTCCCATTCGGCTTCGCTGGGTAAACGATAATGTCGTCCAGTTTTTTTCCACAGTCGTGCACAAAATTCTACCGCTTCGTGCCAAGATACATTTTCTACTGGTCGATTTGCACCTTTGAATTTCGATGGATAGGGATTCAAAGATTGTTTGATTTTGGGTAAAGCTGCTACTGCCTTCCACTGTGCTTGTGTAACAGGATATTTACCCATAAAAAAAGGTTCAATGCTGACTTGATGTTGCGGACGTTCGCTTGCATCTCCTTCATCTTCACTTGAACCCATCACGAAAGTACCGCTGGGGATAGCTACCATATCCATAGTTATCCCATTTCCCAAATCTTCTGCATAGTACTTAGCTGTACTATAGTTCTGACTAATTTTCCTACCTTTGGCGTCTACTGTTACCGTTGCAAATTCAAACGCTTCCAAGGCAGGAAATGCAGGTGTGATTGATTGTGAGGTTGTTGTAGAGAATTGCGCTCGGGTAGGCGTGAGAATTTGCGGTACAGTTGGGACAACAGAAGATGTAAAATAAGATTTTTTCGCATGTAAATCTTTGAGAACTTCTGCCGCTGATTGATACCTTTCTGATGCTAAATGTTTGAGTAATTTATCCAGAATTTGCCCTAAATCTTGGCTAACACTAATGCCTTTTTCTTGCACAACTTCTCGCCATAACCATTTGCAACTCATGGGATCAAAAAGGCGATCGCGCATCTGTCCATAAGTATCTGTTACAGGCAAACATTTAGTCAAAAGCCGCGCACAAGTTACACCCAAAGCGTATAGATCGCTGGCGTGGCAAGCAAATCCAGCCATTTGCTCGCTAGGTGCATAACCGAGTGTATAAAGGACTGTGGCTTGTCTGGCTAAACTCGTTTGCGTTACCTGTTTAGCACCACCAAAATCAATTAATACCAGTCTGCCATCCGTTTGACGGCGGATAATATTTTCGGGTTTGATATCGCGATGAATGACGTTGCGTGAATGGATGAATTGTAGAACTGGCAATAAATCGGCTAAAATTCCTCGAATTTTGTCTTCAGTAAAACTTTGTTGCTGAACTTCTATGGAAAGAGTGTTTCCTTGAATAAATTCTTGTACCAGATACAAGCATGTACCTTGTTCAAAGTAAGCAAGCAATCTCGGAATTTGCAGATGATTTTCTCCTAGTTCATATAATCGAAAAGCCTCTTCTTTGAATAATTCTGCTGCTTTGATGCGTTCGGAAGTTCCATGAACTTGCGGAAAAAATTGCTTGATGACGCAAGGAGCATTGAGTCTATCAACGTCTTCTGCTGCGTAAGTTCTACTAAATCCACCTTCACCTAATAATCTCAATACGCGGTAGCGGTTTCGCAGCAATCCGCCAAAGTTGCTGTGTCCGCAACTAATGCAAAACCTATTGCCATCAGCGTTGAAGGGATTTGAGCAATTGGGATTTTGGCAGATTTGCATATCGGAGCCAGCGATTACATCTTCTCCAGAGTAAGCCCAACACTATCTATATAGCATCGAAAACAGATATATGGACAAATAAACACAAACAAATTTTCACCTGGCAACACCCACACACAAGGTCGTACAGATGAAGAATTTCTTTATTTACTTGTGTATCTGTACCTTAGAACTTTTTAAATATAAATATGACCACACGAATTTCCACTTTACAAAGAATATTACTGGAGCCTTTTGCTGTTGTCAAGTGCTCGTGACGAGAGGGAGAGTGGGAGAGTGGGGGCTCGGGGTCCCCTCTGGGGTTGGGGGCTGTGGGGGAGTGGGAGAGTAGGAGATGGGGAGAAGGGAAGAATAACAACTAACCACTAACAACTAACTACTAACCAATGACTAATGACTAATGACTATTTTTTTCAGATGAAGCGCGAATCAATTCAGCGACAAAAGCGATGATTGCAGATACTAAAATCAAGATGACGCTGAGGGCGTTAATATCGGGTTTGACTCCTGTTCTGATGCGGCTGAAAATTTCCATTGGTAGGGTACTGGCGCCACTGCTAGCAGTGAAAGTGGCGATGAGAAAGTCATCCAAACTCAGGACAAATGCCAACAGACACCCAGCGATGATACCAGGCATTAACTGGGGTAATAATACTTTTGTGAAAGCTTGCACTGGTGTAGCTCCTAAGTCTAGTGCAGCTTCTTCTAGATGGGGATTTAAGTTAGTTAGCCTGGATGAAACAACTAAACCAACGTAGGCGAGACAGAATACTATATGCACTGCGATAATAGTCCATATACTCAAAGGAATAGCAAATGCTGCCAGAAAAACTAAGGTGGCTACGGCGATCGCAATATCAGGAATAATCAAGGGTAGGTAAGAAATACCGCGATACAACGCTTTACCCGGAAATTGATAACGCGCCAATCCTACAGCCATCAAAGTTCCCAGCACTGCTGAAATACCTACGGCACTAAAAGCTACGATTAAACTGTTTTTCAATGCTAATAAAATCCGTTCATCGCTGAATAAATGGCGATACCAATCTAAAGTAAAACCTTGCCATGTGGCACTATAAGGCGACTGATTGAAACTGTAAAAGGCAAGTACCAAGATTGGCAGGTACATGAAAACAAATGTAATTAACGAGAAAACCGCTTGCCAGGATAAGACACGCGGTTTTTTTGTTGATTGAGATATACTCACGTTCATAAGCTCTATTTTATAGCTCGTGATAATACCATATTTAGCTTCAAAATTCAATAGTCGTTTTGTTGTTTGTTGGTGGTTGGTAGTTGTTTGGAACCAACAACGAACAACTAACCCTCCGGGTACTCTACGAGAAGCCGCCCACAAGGGGCGTCTACGCCAGTCGCTCATGGGGGGAACCCCCTTTGGAGCGCGCTGGCTCACCACTAACCACTAACCCCTTTTTCTAGACAAATCTGCGATCGCCATCAGTAATTGATCTGCGTCCAGTGGCTTGGCGATGTGGATTTGAAAACCAGCTGCTAATACCCGTGAGCGATCGCTATTTCCGGCGTAGGCAGTGAGCGCGATCGCTGGTATATTGCCGCCGCGTTCTGGTGACATGGCTCTAATTTGATGAATCAAACCGTAGCCATCTATCTCAGGCATCCCGACATCACTAATTAAGAGATCGTGCTGCGACTGTGCTAGCACAGCTAAAGCTGCGCCTGCTGATGCTGCAACAGTTACTGTTGCTCCATATTCTTTTAACAAATAGCAAAGAAAATCTCGCGTATCGGTGTCATCATCAACTATTAGTATCCGCAGTCCAGCTAAGGATGAAGGAGTATCTTTTCCCTCTCTCCCTGTCTCCCCCTCTCCCTCTATCTTCTTCATCAGGGGCAACTTGACGGTGAATGTTGCTCCTTGCCCTTCTCCCGGACTATCTGCCGTAACAATACCGCCGTGCAATTCAACCAAGTGGTGAACTATTGCCAATCCTAGTCCCAGTCCGCCAAATTTCCTAGTTGTACTGCTATCTGCTTGACGGAAGTATTCAAATACATAGTGCAGAAACTCAGGTGCGATACCAAGGCCTGTGTCTGTGACTGTGATTTGGGCATAGGGGATTGGGGATTGGGGATTGGTGATTGGGTATTGGGAAAACTCTTTCCCAGTCCCTAGTTCCCAATCCCTAGTCCCCAGTCCCTTTGATAGGCGCACTTCTACTTTGCCGCCTTCAGGTGTAAATTTAACAGCGTTGGAAAGTAAATTGCTAACGATTTGCTGCAAGCGATTGAAATCACCCCAGACGATGTAAGACGAGGGGGAGATGGGGGGATGGGGAGAAGTTCTTCCACTCTCTCCGGAAGAGAGTACATATTCAAGTTGAATTTTTTTGGTTTGTGCGGCTAATCGTACGGTTTCCAAAGCCGCATCAATTACAGATGTTAAATCTACCGCAGCATTATTTAAGCTCAGCTTACCTCGAAGAATGCGGGAAACATCTAACAAGTCATCAATCAGTTGAATCTGTAACTTTGCATTTCGCTCGATGGTATCCAAAGCACGTCCTGTAGCTGCTGGATCTAGCTTGCGGCTTTTGAGTAGTTTTGTCCAACCAAGGATGGGGTTGAGGGGCGATCGCAATTCGTGGGAGAGAATAGCCAGAAATTGATCCTTGATCCGGTTTGCTGCTTCTGCTTCTGCACGGGCGGCTTTTTCTCGCTCTAACAACTGGGCGCGTTGTGCTTCGATCTGTTTTTGATCGTGAATATCGGTACACGTGCCGAACCATTTGACGATATGTCCTTGGTTATCTCTGAGGGGATAGGCCCTTGCTAAATGCCAACGATATGTGCCATCACTTGCTCTCTTGAAACGCTGTTCACTCTCGAAGAGTGTTCCTGCTTGCACTGATTGCTGCCATCGTTGGATAATTACTTTTAGATCTTCAGGATGCAGCACTTTTTGCCATCCATATCCAAGAGTTTCCTCTAGGCTTAAGCCTGTGTAATCGATCCACCGCTGATTAACGTAATTTGCCAAGCCTCGTGCATTTGTAGTCCAGACCATTTCGGGGATAGCCTCAGCAAGCGTGCGATAGCGTTCTTCACTTTGACGCAGTGCTTCATCGGTGTGCTTGCGCTGGGTAATGTCTTGAGTTGTACCCATCATCCGTACTGGCTTGCCCATTGCATCGTATAAACACCGACCTTTGGCTGCGATCCAATGCACGCTACCATCAGGCCAAATCGTGCGGTATTCAATATCACAATCAACTTTTCCTTCCAGAGTGCTGGTGACTGCTTCATGGATGCGATCGCGATCGTCTGGATGTAAACAATTCAAAAAAAGTTCGTAACTCATTTCCGTGTTGGCAGGGAGTCCGAACAACTGCTTACACTTTGGAGTCCACACGAGTGTATTGGTATTGAGATTCCAAAACCACATTCCCAACTCAGCAGCTGCTGTTGCCAATCGAATGCGTTCTTCACTTTCTCGCAAATTTGCTTCTACTTGTTTGCGATCGCTAATATCGGCGGTGACACCAACTACCCTTACTAGGCGATCGTTTTCATCCCGCACTGCCAATCCCCGGTCTTCCACCCAGACGTAGTGGCCATCTTTATGACGGACGCGGTACTGAGTGCAAAAACGATTTCCCTTTGCCAGACTAGCGGTAAAGTCGTCATGAGCTTTTTGTAAGTCACCGGGATAGATGCGCGATCGCCACCATTTTGAAGTCGGCTCAGTTTCTGCTAAGGTATAGCCTAAAAGCTCAGTCAGACCCTGAGTCCTTTCTAAAGTATCATTCTGAATATCCCAATCGTAAATTAGGCAATTAACTGCTGCTGCCGCTAGTTCAAATCGTTCATAACTCTGCCGCAGGGCAAATTCTGTACGCCGTTGCTCGGTAATATCCTCTGCCAGATTTGCTAATGCCGTAATTTCCGCCAAAGTTGTGACAACGGCATAGGGTGTATTTTCTCCTGGTAGAAACAGAGGTTGTGAGTTAACTAATAGCCAGACTAGTTGACCATGTGGTCGATCTAAACCCATAACAACATTCAAACAAGCTTTGCCCATATGTAGGGCAACCATAGCTGGATGAGTTGCATCAGAAAAAGGAGAACCATCTTCACAAATAGCTTTGCAGGGCAGATCTAACCAATTACGCCCGATTAACTGCTCTGCTGTCAGTCCTAAAATACGCTCAGCTATGGGATTGCAAGCCTGGATGCTACCATTGGCAAGTTGAAGCACCATTGCCTGTTCTTCGTAGGCGATTGCTGTCAGCTTGGCTTGTCCATTTGCCTGTTGCTGTCGAGCTAAATTGCGATCGGCCAGTTGTTTTAGAGACTGTTCAAAGTCTGGCATTTTTTATTATAGTTACAAAAATATGTAAAACTTTATTCACGCCTATCTCTTATGACATATATCTTATTCTAAAATCCTCTATCTTGAGAGTGAGGGTAAATAATAAATATTATTTATTTCTTGAACTTAGATAATTATTTTAACAGACCTCTTGCAGAAGTCCGGGAAAGTATCAAAGATATGAAGTTTTTCCTTTTCCGTACCTTTGAAATTCACAGCGACCTCTTCAGAAGAAACTTTTGCTAGCTCAGTCTCTGAAAAAATATCACAACGGCAGCATCAGCATCCGTGTTCTGTCATCTCTTCAGCTTTTGTCACGCCATTGTCCAGTTATGTCTCATTGTTAGTTGTAGTTCACAAAAACCTTTTGATTTATACCTACCAACTTGCATAAAAGTCAATTCCACCTAATGAAAGAGTTAATCGAGATTTTGATTGTCTAAAGTAAATTTAAGTAGTTGGTAGTTTCCCACTAACCACTATCTACTAACAGCCAACACTAGTCATAAATTTATTCACGCTGACTTACTAGACTTACTAAGCGATCTTTGAATTGAAAAAGAGTGAGATAATTCTATGAATACTCAGGAAAAAAATCAAATAAACCAACCTGTAAGTGAAGATTGGCATGCTCAAGAAGAACCAAACGTTAAGGAACAAAACTTAACAGTAAATCCAGGCGACAGAATTGATCGATCTCAAACAATTGAAGAGAAAAGCAAGCAGGTTGCGGTAGATGTTCCTGACATTACGGGAGACTGGATTAAAGTACCCACTTACTTTATTGTGGAATATCCAAATGGTGAAAAAAAGGCACTCCACCATGTCAAGGATGCCGAAGAAATTTCTGATGTAATTCGACAAGCACGGGTTGATGAAAACGGAAATCGGATTTGGTGGTAATTAGTTGTTTGTTGGTTGTTGTTTGGAACAACAACCAACAAACAACTAATTACCAATGTAGAGACGTGCCATGGCACGTCTCTACTAACTGCCAACTACCAACCAATTTTAAGATTATTGGAGTATCTACCGCAATGGTAAACCTTATAGTTGCTGACAAGCTAAATTACCGCAGTACGCAAGAACTCAAAAATGAACTACTGGAACTAGTTAAAGGTCGAGATACAGAACCTTTAAAGACTAAAGTAAATTTTTACAATCAAGAATTGCAGTTGTATTTTGAAGAATTGAGCCGACGCAATCCTTTTCCTGTAGTTGCAGATCAATTACCAATTGTGCTTGGTGTGTGGACACCAATATGGTCTACTATACCTTTCCACGATAGTTTGCCAGGACGGATAGGCGAACAGTCTTATCAAATTTTTCATGACGATGGCTTCTATGCTAATATTGCCCGTTATGCACCAGGTCATCAGTCGTCTTTCTGGAAAAAAGTTGCATCAAAGTTACCTACTTACGATTTCATGGTGATGCAAAGATATGCAGTTCGCAATGATAACTGGTGCATTCAAAATGTAGGAATTTTTCAAGCATTTAGAAACAGAGAAATTCCTCTAACCATTGATGATGCTGATAATTGGTTTACTGATGTAGTTAACTCTAAAGTTAAGCCAGATCTGGAAAAAGGTGAATTACCAAAAACACTCAAATTAGAGAATTTGGACAAAAATACAATCAAGAAATTTGAAAAAACATACTTAGCCAGTCCGCTGTTTGAGCATATATATGTAGATCGTGATTTGCGGCTTGTGAAAACGCAACGAGAACCGTCACAGCGACCGAGTTACACAATTGCTGTTCGCAGGCGATGATAATTTATGTTATTGCTACAAAGACAAGTTACTGGCGCTGGCGGCTACAACTACTTACTATTTTTGCCTCAAGGCTATCAAACAGAAGAGTCTGTTTGGCCGATGATTTTATTTCTGCACGGTGCGGGAGAACGAGGTTCTAATCTAGAGTATGTCAAAACGCACGGAGTCGCCAAGATTGTAGAGGAACAGGCAAGTTTTCCATTCATTGTAGTTTCTCCTCAGTGTCCGCGTGGTAAATACTGGTCTGTAGACGTGTTGAGTACTCTTTTAGATGAGGCGATCGCATCTTACCGTGTCGATGTAGATCGAGTGTACTTGACTGGTTTGAGCATGGGTGGCTACGGTACGTGGCGTTTAGCAGCAGCGCAACCACATCGGTTTGCAGCCATAGCACCAATTTGCGGTGGTGGAAATCCCGAAGAAGCCTGTAACTTGAAGGATCTGCCTATATGGACATTTCATGGCGCGCGCGATCGTATTGTACCCCTAAGTGAGTCGCAAAGAATGGTGCAAGCGCTGAGAGATTGTGGCGCAAGTGTGAAGTTCACAGTCTACCCAGAAGCCGATCATGACTCATGGACGCAAACTTATAACAATCCAGAACTATACGAGTGGTTTTTGCAGCATCGGCGTTCAATCGCAACTTAGTTGACCGCATTTGAGGTAAATAATATGACAAATGCAAGCCAAACAAACAGCAAAAACAAAGTCCGTTATGCCGTTATTGGATTGGGTTGGATTGCCCAAGAAACTGTTTTGCCTGCTTTTGCTGATGCAGAAAACTCTGAATTAGTGGCATTGTTTTCTGAAGATGAAATCAAGCGTCAGGAACTTAGCGAGAAATACGGTGTTCCTGCTTTTACCTATGAAGAATACGAAGCCTTTTTAAGAAGTGGCGCAGTTGATGCAGTTTATATCGCCCTACCCAATCACTTGCATTGTGAATACACTGTCAAAGCAGCGAATGCAGGGGTGCATATACTTTGTGAAAAACCGATGGCAGTGACAGAACAAGAGTGCGAACAAATGATTCGCGCTGCCCAAGAAAATAATGTCAAACTGATGATTGCCTATCGCTTGCATTTTGACAAAGCAAATATGCAAGCAGTAGAGATTGTCAAATCAGGAAAACTTGGTGAACCCCGCGTTTTTAACTCTCTATTTTCTCAGCAGGTTGCGGAAGGTAACGTGCGCTTAGAGCCAATTTCTAATGGCGGCGGCACAGTTTACGATATGGGTATTTACTGCATTAATGCTACTCGTTACCTGTTCCAAGACGAACCAACAGAAGTTGTTGCTTTCTGTGCTAATAACGGCGAAAAGCGCTTTGAAGAAGTAGACGAAATGACTAGTGCTATCCTGCGTTTCCCTGGGGATAAACTAGCAACTTTTACTTCTAGCTTTGGTGTAGCACCAGTTTCCACTTTGCAAATATTGGGAACAAAAGGCAACCTGCGGATGGATTCTGCATACTCCTATCAAGGAGAACTGAAGCAACAAATCACCATTGACAACCAAACCGAGGAAAAATCTTATCCTGCGGGCGATCAGTTTGCCGCAGAAATTGTCTATTTTTCAGATTGCGTGCTAACAGGAAAAGATCCAGAACCTTCTGGAGAAGAAGGATTGGCGGATGTTCGCATTATCCGGGCAATTATCGCCTCAGCGCAAACAGGTAAACCCGTACAACTGGACGAGTTTAGGGAACAAGCAAGGCCTGCTGCTGAACAGGTAATTCAGCGTCCAGCAAGCGAAGAACAGCCAGATTTAATTCATGCTGCCGATCCGTCAGGTAAATCTTAGTTGTTGGTGGTTGGTGGTTGGTGGTTCTAAATCCAAACAACAAACAACAAACAACAAACAACAAACATTTAACGTCTCAAAGCCAACCAGGTAGAAGTTAGTTTCTTCACTAAGGGAGTTAAACGAGTGCGATTATAAGCATCGGCTGCTTTGCGAATTGCTTCTGATTGGGTGGGATAAGGGTGAATTGTCTTGGCGATCGCCCCTAATCCCAATTTATTTGTCATCGCCAAGGTAATTTCGTTAATCATCTCTCCGGCGTGACGCCCTACAATAGTTGCTCCGAGAATCTTGTCAGTTCCCTTTTTGACATGGATCTTGACAAAACCTTCTGCTTCACCATCAACGATCGCCCGATCCACTTCATTCAGAGGAATGTAAAAAGTATCAATTTCAATGCCTTTCTCTTCAGCTTGTTGAGGATACATACCCACATGGGCAACCTCTGGATCGGTATAGGTACACCAAGGCATAATCAGCGAACTTAGTTTTTTTCTTCCCAGTCCCAAAATCGAAAATAGGGCATTCTGGATGACAATTCGCGCCGCCGCATCAGCTGCATGGGTATATTTCCATTTCATGCAGACATCCCCGACTGCATATATACGTGGGTTAGTTGTTTGTAGGTAATCGTTGATAATTATCCCCTTGTCTTGGTCACATTTAACACCTACAGTTTCTAGATTTAAATCTTCAACATTAGGCGATCGCCCTACTGCAACCAAAATTTCATCCACCTTCAGCTTGTTCTCTTGTCCATTCACCTCGTAGTAAATAACCTTGTCTGCATCCTCACGTTCAACGCGGTGAACGTTCGACCCCAGAATCAACTGAATATCCTCTCGCACAAAAGTTTTTTGGATGATCGCCGCCGCATCAGCATCTTCCCGACTCAGTAAATGGGAACCTTTTTGCAGCAAGATCACCTCTGAGCCTAAGCGGCGAAAGGTTTGAGCTAATTCACAACCGATGTAACCTCCACCGATGACAGCAAGTCGCTTTGGTTGTCGTGTCAGAGAAAATACTGTCTCATTAGTAAGATATTTAGCTGCTTCTAAGCCTTCAATTGGTAGTTGTTTGGGACGCGAACCAGTAGCAATTACTGCCTTGTTAAATCGCAAAGTTTTCTGTGCAACTTCTACCGTATCAGGGCTATAAAAATGTGCCTTGCCAAAAAATACATCTACTCCAAACTCCTGCTGAAACCGCTTAGCAGAATCATGGGGACTAATTTCTACCCGTATCCTTCGCAGTCTTTCCATCACTGCCGGAAAATCAATATTAATGTAGTGAGGAGTGCCAATACCAAATTTTCCGGCATACTTCACATCTGCAACCACACGCGCCGAACGAATCATGGTTTTCGACGGTACACAACCCACATTTGTGCAATCACCGCCCATCAGGTGCTTTTCCACCAAAGCCACTTTTGCACCTAACAAAGCTGCACCAGCTGCCGTCACTAATCCAGCAGTACCCGCACCAATAATCACCAAATTGTAACAAGGAGCAGGTTCAGGGTTAACCCAATTCGGCGGATGGAGGTTTTCAATTAACTCCTGGTTAAACCGATCCATTGGTGGAACAGTTATGGGTTGGAGTATGGGTGGAATTACTGTTTGACTCATGGCCAGCCACTTCATGAGATACAACTCTTATTATCCTAAAGCGCCAGCCGTCGCTTTTCCTCTAGCTAACGGTGGTTTTGTTGTATCTGGTTTAACTTTGCTCTAATTGTCTCTACGCGGTTACGATTCACACCTAGATCGCTTTGACCCAAACGCGAAGCCGAACAAACATCATATCTGCCCTCACCCCTCTCCCAAATTGGGAGAGGGGGGGTGAGGGTTTTTAATGAACATGAATTAGCCGGACTTGATATTACATTGCTAGGTTAACTATTGCCCAGTAAGCAACAAGCACCAAAAAAACACCGATCCACAAAATAGCTCTGTTCTGAAACAAATTTGTGAGACGATTCATAAGCAGTGATTTGAAAATTGGTTATCAATGTGTGAGCAGAAATGGGATATATAGAGCGGAGAATAGGACATAAATTGTCATATTCCCGACTTTCTCATTTGGCGAAAACCAAAGGTTATCTTTATTCCCGATTCATAAGCAAAATATTGACTACTAGCGCTAGTAGCCATCAGAGTTTAGCCTTAATTTTTGGCTTTTTAACTACTCTGAATGTGTAGGTGATATCAAATCCAGTTGAAATATACACGCTTTCTCAAGCCTGCATATGCAGACGTTACAAAACCTATGCTCCTAGTTCCAATCGCTAGGTAACAAGGGCTGATGAATTTGGATTTGATATTAATCTCATTCTAACGATTTCATACCAAGTTGTGTTCAGATATAGCAATTCGTGCCCTCTCCCCCTCCCCTGTTCCAAATTGGGAGAGGGGTGCCGACAGGCGGGGTGAGGGAAGTACTATCTTTGATTGCACAATTGTATTTTGCAGGGTCAAAAGAGTAGGGACACAACCGCGATCGCCAAAATTACTTCTGTGGATACGTTTTCTGATATCTATCTTGAAAATACTGAAACACTAAGACACAAAGACACCAAGAGAATGTTGAGCTAGCGTGCCTACTCTAGGATAGACTTTAATATCAATTGCGACTGTGCTGCCGCCATTTACTCCTGACAAACAGAATTTCTTCAAAGCTGTAACTATCACCAAGATATTCTTTGATAGGGGTAAGAGCAACATCCCCAAGGGTGTTTAATACTTGCAATATTTTTTGCTGCTTCTCTACAGGCACTAACTGATTTAAATCTCCAAGTTGATTCTTCTCAATTAAATTGGCAATATGACCGGTAATCGTTTTCGGACTCAGGTTACGTTTTTTGGCAATTTCTGAGATGCTCAAGCCTTGTTGATATAACTCTAAAGTTTGTAATTCTGTATTTGAAGGAAAACTAACAAAAGATGTAGGATTAGTTTTTTGCTCTTGCAATCCTAATTCTTGGCAGTAAGCACGAATTTCGGCAATAAATTTTTCACCATATTGAGCAAGTTTATGAATGCCGACACCGGAAAGTTTGGCGAATTCGTCTTTCGTTTGGGGTTTGACTTGAGCCATTAATTTGAGAGTAGAATCGGCAAAGATAATGTAAGGTGGTACAGACTGTTCGTCAGCAAGTTTTTTCCGAAGAGAACGCAACCTCTGCAATAGCAATTCTGCCTCTGTTGCTTGGGTGCTTCCTTCGTTCCAAGTAATCTTTTGTGTTACGGAAACGGCAACAGAAACGGTGCGCTGTCGCCGCATGATTTCCCAACTGAGGGCGTTCAGTTTCAAAACTGCGTAACCATCGGTGCTTTGTTCGAGCAAACCTTGATGCAACAGGGAACGTCCCAGCATCCGCCACTCATCCGCACTTTTATCTTTACCAATACCGTAGGTGGATAGTTTATCGTGTTCGTATTGGGTAATTTTCTGAGTTTTTGCTCCTCGCAACACATCAATAATATGGCCCATGCCAAATTTTTCTTTACAGCGTGCCACACAAGATAAAAATTTCATTGCTTCCAATGTCCAGTCTTGCACTGGTTTGGGATAGCGGCAGTTATCACAATTGCCGCAATTACCTGTAAAGCGTTCCCCAAAGTAACTCAGTTGAATTGTGCGGCGGCAGTCTGTACCTTCAGCGTAATCGATCATTTGCCGCAGCTGTTGTTTGGCAATCAACTGTTCTTGGGAATCGCTCTTTTGATTGATGAGATACTCTATGATTTTGACATCACCATAGCTGTAGAAAAGTGTACAGCGCGAAGGTTCTCCATCCCTGCCTGCCCTACCTGATTCTTGATAGTAACTCTCTAAGTTACGGGGTATGTCAGAGTGAATGACAAAGCGCACATCCGGTTTATTAATGCCCATACCAAAGGCAATAGTTGCTACCATCACCCGCACATCATCGCGAATAAATCGAGTTTGATTTTGAGTGCGTTCTTCGTCTGTTAAACCTGCATGATAGGGTAGTGCAGAAACTTTGTCATGTTGCAGTTTAAAGGTAATTTCATCAACTTTTTTACGTGTCAAGCAATAAACAATTCCAGAACCTGGGGTTTCGCGAATGAGTTCTAGAAGTTCTGCGTAGGCATTCTTTTTTTTGGGGCGGACTTCGTAGTAAAGATTTTGGCGGTTAAAACTGGCGATGTGAATGCTGGGTTCTTTTAGCCCCAGTTGTTGGATGATATCACTACGAACGCGATCTGTAGCGGTGGCAGTGAGTGCCCAAGTTGGAACATCAGGGTAACGTTTTCGCAGTAATATCAACTGGCGATACTCTGGACGAAAGTCGTGTCCCCACTCAGAAACGCAGTGTGCTTCATCAATGGCAAAGGCAGAAATACCAACTTGGTGATGTACTAAATCTAGAAATGGCAGAAATCTGTCACTGACAAGACGTTCTGGGGCGACGTAGAGTAGTTTAACTTTACCTTGGATGATATATTGTTCGCGCGATCGCGTTTGATAAGAGTTGAGACTGCTATTGAGAAATGTTGCCGCAATCCCATTTTTTCGCAGTGCTTCTACTTGATCTTGCATTAAGGCTATCAAAGGCGATACCACCACTGTTAAACCTTTTTTGATCAGTGCTGGTAGTTGAAAGCACAGCGACTTGCCCCCGCCAGTGGGCATGACAATCAGTGAGTCCCGATTAGAAAGCGCATTTTCGATCACTTGCCGCTGTCCGGGGCGAAAGTTATCGTAACCGAAGTAATATTTCAGCGCTGCTTCTAAATTGGGATACTGAGACATGGCGATCGCTTTTTCGGGGCTTTCTGCGTGGGTAGTTATGAAGATATCAGGATTTTAACAATACTCCCGGCTGGAAGTCGCGATAAAGGTATTTGGTCTCCTGGTAATTCTCCTAATTGCAGTTGTTCAATAATTGGTTGAACATCATTACGAATGCTGCGATACTTCTTTGCCAAAACACGCAAATTGCGTTGGAATTTGGCAGTTGCTTCGACCTGAATTAAGGGTGGTTCACTCTGCATCAATCCCTTCCCATAGTTGAGAGATAGGCACAGTATTTCCACTCATAGCATCGTGCCAACCCTGACGAAAACTTTCGCTTGCAGACTCAACAATTTCCTCATCCTCTTCATTCTCTTCCGTAATTAGGACAATGACTCGAACGCGGCTGTGTTTTGCCAAAGTCAACGGTTCATCTAAAGAAAGTTGACCGAATTCATCGACAGTTCCCTTAACTTCAATTGCTTTCATTGTCGTGAAGGTGAATTTTGCTGTTATATAGTATAGGATTTAGGCATGAGAAGGAAAAATCAAGAGATTAGTAGGGTGCGTTACGCCAAAGGCTAACGCACCGATGGTTTTAGCTGACAAGACGTTCTGGAGCGACGTAGAGTAATTTAACTTTACCTTGGATAATGTATTGTTCGCGCGATCGCGTTTGATAAGAATTGAGACTGCTATTGAGAAATGTTGCCGCAATCCCATTTTTTCGCAGTGCTTCTACTTGATCTTGCATTAAGGCTATTAAAGGCGATACCATCACTGTTAAACCTTTTTTGATCAGTGCTGGTAGTTGAAAGCACAAAGATTTTCCACCACCAGTAGGCATGACAATCAGCGAATCCCGATTAGAAAGCGCATTTTCGATCACTTGCCGCTGTCCGGGGCGAAAGTTATCGTAACCGAAGTGATATTTCAGCGCTGCTTATAAACTGGGATACTGAGACATGGCGATCGCTTTTTCGGGGCTTTCTGCGTGGGTAGTTATGAAGATATCAGGATTTTAACAATACTCCCGGCTGGAAGTCGCGATAATAATGGGAAACAGTAGCCATAATATAGGTAGTTAAAGCTAACAAGCAAAAGGCATGACCTAAAAAAACCAGCGAAACTTTACTAGGAGACAGAAAACAATGGTCAGCAGCCTTAAGGAACTCTTAAATCACCCAGAACTTGCACACATTGATGACCCAGAGGAAAAATTCATCACTAGTGGTGTAAGCTGGCAAATGTATGAAGCGTTACTAGCCAAACTAGAAGATAACTCTCATTACCGTGTCACTTACTTAGATGAAATATTAGAAATTGTGTCACCGTCTATCAGACATGAAAATATCAAAAAACGTTTGGCTATTTTGATAGAACGCTATCTCTACTCTCAGCGAATTCGCTTCAGTCCGATGGGGAGTTCCACTATTAAAAAACAACTCAAGCAAGCTGGGGTTGAACCAGATGAATGTTATTGCATTGGCGAGAAAAAAGATATCCCAGACTTAGCTATAGAGGTGATTGTCACCAGCGGTAGCATTGACAAGCTAGAAATTTACCGACGCTTGGGAGTTGCTGAAGTTTGGATTTGGCAAATCAATCGACTCAGACTTTACCATTTGCGGGAAGAAACACCATCTGAGTTTTTAGATACTTACGGCTACGAACAGATTATGTTGAGTGAATTATTGCCAAAACTAAATATTGCTTTATTGGAACAATGCGTCCAGATTTCAGACGAAATAAAAGCCATTGACCAATTTGAACAAGGTTTTTCGTAGAGAGTGTCTCCTATCATGTTTGGCATCAAAACGAGAATGGCTATATTTTGCTAGGCATCGTGATTTATAAGTTTTGTTTAAGCGTTTATAACGAAGACATAAGCATTTGCCACAAATAAACAAGCTGTTGTAACTAACGTTCAAGCATTTGTAACGACAGCTTCTATATTTATAAGTTTTGCTTAAGTATTTGCAACGATTGCATAAGCATTTGCAACAAATAAACAAGCTGTTGTAACTAACGTTCAAGCATTTATAACCAAGGCTTCTGTGTTCGCAACAAATGTACAAGTTGTCATTACCAACGTTCAAGCATTCATAACGTTGCTGCTGCAAAATTACTCAAAACATTCTGAAGATTCTCGCTAGGCTTCGCATCGCACGAGTAGTAATATTATGCTGATGCCAAGCTTGATAGAAATCTGGGTAAGGCATATTTTGGGCACAATTCCAGATTACATTGTAGCAATGAGAATCGAATTGCCAATAACCACTTAAAGCTTTGACTACCGCAAAGCTATTCTGATTATTATTTAGAATGTCAATCAAGCTAGATGCTACTAGCATACAGGTGATATAGTCCTTGATATTCGATTGCAACATTTGTACCAAAGCTGCGATCGCAATTTTATTGCCAGGGTCGACCATCCCTAAGCTTTTTGCTGCCTGCCTACGTGTCTCGTAATCCAAATTATTTGATTCCAGCAGCTGTACTAAGGCTGCGATCGCTTTTTCATTGCCTGTGCCGATTTCCTCTAAGCTTTTTGCTGCCTGCCTACGGATGAAGTCATCCACATTATTAGGTTGCGCTTGTTGCACCAAGACAGCGATCGCCATTTCATTGCCTGTGCCTATTTTCACTAAACTTTTTTCTACCTGCCAACAGATGTGGACAGGCACATCATCTGACTGTAGCAGTTGCACTAAGGCTGCAATTGCTTTTTTGCGGTCTGTCTGTTACAGTGCTGACTTAGCTTCCTTTTCAATTGTCACACATACCATTAAAGCCCCAAGGTATTGAAACCGCAGAAGTGTCAAAATATTACTTGTAACGTTTATTCACATTCTCTTAGTTATGCCGAAAGCAACTTGGAATGGTGCTGTCTTAGCCGAAAGCGACAATACTGTTGTCGTGGAAGGTAATCATTACTTTCCCCCTGATGCAATTAACAAACAGTACTTCAAGGAAAGTGACACTCACACCACTTGCCCTTGGAAAGGTGTTGCTAGTTACTACAGTATCGAAGTAGATGGACAAACCAACAAAGACGCTGCTTGGTACTATCCCAGTGCAAAAGAAAAGGCGAAGCAGATAGAGGGTTATGTTGCCTTTTGGAGAGGTGTAAAAGTCGAAGCTTAGGATACTTCTCAAGCGATCGCACCAGCCAAAACAAGACAGATCCCCAACTTCTGACCAGAAGTAGGGGATCTTACAGTTAACTCTTGACTTTTGACTCTGTACAGACGTGCCATGGCACGTCTCTACAACTCTTGACTCTTGACTCTTATTCAATCCTTAAAAAAAATCTCATAGGGCAAAAAGAAACGCTCTAGAAAACCACTAGGTAAGCCAGGATGTTGAGAACGGTAGGTTTCAATCGCTCGTTTTTTTCTATCTATAACAGCAGAGATTGCTAATCGGCGAGCATCAGCTACATCCTCAAACTTGAGACTAAAAGACAGTGGATTTTGCCAAAACATCCAAATTGGATATTGTAATAGTTCGGTCTGGATTCCCGATAGGGCGATCGCCTCCTGAACCAACTTGTAAGTAGCCTCATGATCGTCGTGAAAGTCTTTTTTATGGGGAACATAAACCTCTTCTGGCATAAAAGACTGTAGGTGTTGAGCTAACCGAGTCACTAGATCTTGGCGTTGGTCATTAGGCAGATTTTGCAAAGAGTTATCTATTTGATTGAGAAAGTGAATTTCTGAATTGGCAACTCCCAAAATTTGTAAGGCGTCTACAGCCTCTTGCTGGCGGATATCTGTAATTCTTTCTGGTTGAATCCACTCAGGTCTACCATAGCGTCCATCAGTCAGAAAGACCACCTGTACAGGCACTCCTAGTGACCGTTTGAGGGCGATCGTACCACCACAGCCTAGAGTTTCATCATCTTGGTGGGGAGAAAACACCATGGCTGATTTTTGGCTAACTGCTAGTGGTTGACTTTGAAAATATAAAATCCAGCGAGACAAAATACCAGCATTGATAGAGCGAAGTTTAGCTCCAAAAGTCACTCTTAACTTACTAATAATTTCTCTGTTTCCCATGTTTGCTCGTGCATGTATTGCTTGACTTTGAGAGGCATTACCTCGATTTAACTTAAATCCTGAATAATGGAAATATTAAATAGTTTTTTTATCAATGGTGCAATCAAAAGGAGGAGATTAAAAATATGCCTGTAACCAATCCACAACCCCAACTGAGACGAGAGTTAGGTGTGTTTGGTGCTACCTTAATGGGGTTGGGTTCAATTGTTGGTACAGGTGTATTTGTCAGTATTGGGATTGCCGCAGGAATTGCCGGACCTGCGGTGATTTTGGCAGTAGCAATTGGGGCGCTTGTGGCTACCTGTAATGGACTCAGCAGCGCCCAACTGGCAGCAAATCACCCCGTTAGTGGTGGTACCTATGAATATGGTTACAAATACCTGAATCCCGCCTTTGGCTTTACAGCCGGCTGGATGTTTTTGGTGGCAAAGACAGCTTCCGCTGCCACTGCTGCCTTGGGTTTTGCTGGATACTTGCTGAATCTGTTTGGTGTAAGTTCGGCTTGGGTTGTGTTCACAGCCCTTTTAGCTGTAGCGGTGATGACGCTGATTGTTTTAAATGGTATCCGTCGCTCGAATTTTACCAATATTGCGATTGTATCGGTAACGCTATTATCTTTGGGGTTTTTTGTCCTGGCTTGTTTCCCTCGTGCTATCCAAGTTGGAGTCGATAATTTTACGCCGTTTTTTACAGGTTCTCCGGCAAACTTACTCCATGCTAGTGCGTTGATGTTTGTCGCTTATACAGGTTATGGGCGCATCGCCACTCTAGGAGAAGAAGCGCGATCGCCAAGACAAACGATTCCCAAAGCGATGATAGTATGTCTGTTGCTGACAATGCTGCTTTACATGGCAGTGGCAGCAGTTGCGATTGGGGCTGTGGGAGTAGATGTCTTAGCTGATGCTACTCAGCAGACAAAAGCTGCTCCCTTGGAAGTGGCTGCCCGTAATGTTACGGGTGTCGGTGGTGCTTTTATCTTAGCAGTTGGGGCAATGACAGCAATGCTGGGTGTATTGCTGAACTTGATTTTAGGCTTATCCCGCGTGTTACTAGCAATGGGACGCCGCCACGATGCCCCCAGATTTTTAGCACGTTTGAACCAACAACAAACTACTCCCTACTGGGCTGTAGTAGTCGTTGGAGTAGCGATCGCCCTGCTGGTTTTATTAGGGAATGTCAAAACAACTTGGTCTTTTAGTGCCTTTAGCGTCTTGATTTACTATGCAATTACTAACTTAGCCGCCTTAAGACTGGAACCCCATGAGCAACTTTATCCCAAATGGGTAGCGTTTTTGGGTCTTTTATCTTGTTTATTTTTGGCTTTCTGGGTAGAGTCCTCAATCTGGCAAGTGGGTTTGGGGTTGATTGTGGCTGGGTTAATCTGGCACAAGGTGAGGCAGAAAGTAAGAGGTAGTTGAATTACGACCGCAGATGCACACAAGGGACTGGGGAATAGGGACTGGGGCAATGGGCAATGGGCAATGGGCATCGGGCATAGGTAAGAAAACCAATTCCCAATTCCCAATCCCCGATCCCTGATACCCAATCCCCGATACCCAATCCCCAGTCCCTTTTATTCGCAGGCAAACAATAGTGTAAGCTCAAATCGCTACAATAAAGATTTGCAGTATTCTGCATCTAGTGATGAAACTTCCTATTGTTGCTATTATTGGTCGCCCAAATGTGGGCAAATCTACCCTCGTCAATCGTTTGGCGGGCGAGCAATCTGCTATTGTTTTTGATGAACCGGGAGTAACGCGCGATCGCACTTATCTACCTGCTTTCTGGGGCGATCGCGAGTTTTTGGTTGTCGATACTGGTGGTTTAGTATTCAATGATGACACCGAATTTTTACCACTGATTCGCCAACAGGTAATGGCAGCCCTATCAGAAGCCAGTGCTGCTATTTTTGTAGTTGATGGTACCACAGGCCCAACAGTAGCTGATGAAGAAATCGCTGCATGGTTGCGACAACAACCCGTACCTGTGCTATTGGCTGTAAATAAATGTGAATCTCCACAACAAGGTTTAATTCAAGCTGCCGAATTCTGGAACTTGGGATTGAGCGAACCTTTTCCCATCTCTGCTATTCATGGTAGCGGCACAGGAGAATTACTTGACGCACTGATTGCTTACCTACCACCCGTAACAGAAGTTCCAGAAACTCATGAAATTAATGTGGCAATTGTGGGACGCCCAAATGTTGGGAAATCGAGTCTCTTGAATGCTTTTGTGGGCGAAGAGAGGGCGATAGTTAGCCCAATTTCTGGTACTACCCGCGATGCCATTGATACAATTGTTGAACGCAACGGGCAAACTTACCGCTTGATTGATACAGCGGGAATTCGGAAAAAGAAAAATGTGGAATATGGCCCCGAATTCTTTAGTATCAACCGGGCTTTCAAAGCAATTCGCCGCGCTGAAGTGGTTTTATTAGTGATAGATGCCCTTGATGGTGTCACCGAACAAGACCAAAAATTAGCTGGGCGAGTGATAGAAGAAGGTCGAGCCTGCATTCTTGTGGTAAATAAATGGGATGCAGTCGAAAAAGACTCTTACACGATTTACGATTACGAAAAACATCTGCAAGAACGACTGCATTTTACTGAATGGGCAGAAACAATCTTTGTCAGTGCCTTGACTGGACAAAGGGTAGAAAAGATTTTGGAATTGGTAAATCAGGCAGCAGAGGAACACAAACGTCGGGTAAGCACATCGGTAATTAACGAAGTTTTAGAAGAAGCTACTCGTTGGCATTCGCCGCCAGTCAGTCGAAGTGGAAAACAGGGCAAAATTTATTACGGTACGCAAGTTAGCACCCAGCCGCCTACAATAGCATTATTTGTCAACGAAGCTAAACGCTTTAACGACAACTACCGCCGCTACATCGAGCGACAATTCCGGCAACAACTAGGGTTTAAGGGTACTCCTATCCGGTTGTTGTGGCGGAGTAAAAAAGCTCGGGAAGTGGAAAATGCTAATGTTAATAGAGCTGCCCGCGTTTAATAATTGTCATTTGTCATCTGTCATTTGTCCTTTGTTAATGACTAATGACCCTTGCGGGTACTCTGCGAGAAGCCCTACTCTGCGAGAAGCCGCGCTGCGCGCGTCTACGGGTACTCTGCGAGAAGCCGAGTAAAGCGCGTCTACGCCAGTCCCCCCTAAAGGCAGAAGCCCTTCGGGTTCGCCACTTTCCCCTATAGGCAGAAGCCAAGACGGGAAGTGGTCTCACTCCTGAGGGGGCTGGTCTCACCGCGCTGCGCGCGTCTACGCCAGTCGCACCCTGCACCGAAGCCCTCCGGGTACTCTACGAGAAGCCGCGCTGCGCGCGTCTACGCCAGTCCCCCCTAAAGGCAAAAGCCAAGACGGGGGCTGGTCTCACCGCCCTGCGGGCGTCTACATGGGGGAGACCCCCTTTGGAGCGCGCTGGCTCACTAATGACCAATGACTAATGACTGATAACTAAAAAATGGATTTACTGCGATCGCTACCAATTGGTCTTTACTTAGAACAACCCCAAACTTGGTTGCATAAACTCGATCCACGAGTCAAATTCATCTGGTTGATGAGTTTTCTGACAACCTACGTTTTTGCTAACAACTTGTGGCGAGTGCTGCTAGTGGTACTGTTGATTATTGCTACCTTAGTCGCCAGAATTCCCAAGCGAGTTTGGCAACAACAGATGGGCTGGCTGTTGATGCTGTGCTTTTTTGTGTTAGCGATCGCCGCTATTAGCCCTGATGGGCTTGGTATAAAATATCAACCCAGATTGCCAGCTAATGAAGCAGTCTTAACAGCAACATCAAACCCAAATACTTCAAAAACTGTTGCACCTTTACCAGCAAAAAATCAACAAAACTACAGTTACGTACTATTTGAAAAAGGGGCAGTCAAAGTTACTCGCCGTTCGCTAGATTTAGCGATCAGTTTGAGTACGATATTATTTACTGTTATTTACAGCACTAACTTATATCTGCTCACAACCGCACCTGAAGAAATTACAGCCGGGATCGAAAGCTTAATGCAACCTTTGCGAAGGTTTAAGTTACCTGTCACCGAACTTACACTAACTTTGACTTTATCTTTGCGGTTTATACCTTTAGTTTTAGAAGAAGTACAGAATTTAATTCGCTCGATTATGACGAGAGCAATTAATTGGAAAAAGTTAGGATTCAAAGGAGCAGTTAAAGTTTGGCTGCTAGTAGCAGAGAGACTATTAGAAAATCTGCTATTAAGGGCAGAACAAATGGCAAATGCAATGATGGTGCGGGGTTTTACCAGCCCTAGCGAACATCAGGTCAGGTGGCACGATTTACGGCTCAAAAAACGTGACTGGTTGGCGATCGCAACTTTAATATTATTTTGGGGAGTGCGGTTGGCAATAGGTACTGAAGTTTGACACTCTCCTATCATGTCCGCTTGAACACTTATATTATCCGCCTGTGTCGGTAATTGGTGATTGGTAATTGGTAATTGGGATATTACCTAATAGTTGCGATGGTCAAAGACCGCTCCTTCGGAGCATCGCAGTGGGAATATAAAGCAATACGCTTGGTGATAAGCCCACAATCCTTTGTAGAGACGCGTACGCCACAGGCGTTCCCGCAGGGTAATTTCGCGTCTCTACTCGTATATTCTATTATTGCTCTACGATAACATTTGGCTTTTTTCAAGCTTGATATTATCTTGTTGCTTCTCCTCCTCAGGTGCTTCACTAAATCTCCCCTCACGCCAATTATCGCCAACACTTTTAATAAAACTCGCCAAAGGTATAGCAACTAATAGCCCTAGTAATCCTCCCAATTTTGCCCCTATTAATAATGAAATCACTACCCAAACGGGATTTAAACCAGTTAAATTACTAAGAATACGAGGAGCCACAAAATTATAATTAAATTGGTCGATCGCCACCGCTACAACTAAAACCTCTACTCCCAACCAAAAATTATTTAATGCCACTAACGAGCTCACAATACTAATACCAATTCCTGTACCAAAGGGAAACAAAGCAAAAAAACCAATCACTAGCCCAAACAGTAGACTTAAAGGAACCCGCAACGCTAAAAACGCTAGTGTAATTCCTGATGCCAGGATAGTAGCCAATGTCACCTGACCAATAAAATAATTTTGAAAATCTTCCTGCAATGACTGGCGCACTTGTGATCCGACACGCGATGGCAACCACAGAAACATACCATCCCAGAGACGTTCTCCGTTAAAAACTAAGTAGAAAGTCAGCACTACTGTCAGCAAGACATTGACTAGACTACCGATGGTATCTAGAGCTAGAGTTAGTATCCGACCGGTGAAATTTTGAATTTGGTTGGATATTCTATCGAGAAGTTGAGGTATTAAGCCACTTAAATGAACTGGTAACTGTTCTGTAGTTGCCCAATTTTGGAACGCTTGCAATTGTTGTCTGCCAGAATCAATCCATGTGGGCAAAATGTTAGCCAGTTCATTGAGTTGTTGGATGATTAGCGGTACTAAGGTGATACCTACAGCTGCCAATATTAATACAGCTAACAACAAGACTCCCGAAATAGCTACGTTACGTTGCACGCCTTGTTTCTGGAAAAAGCGGATGGGATAATCCAGAATAAAAGCTAAGAGGACGGCGGCAACAAAAATGCTTACCAAAGGTTGAAAATAATTAATTACCTGAAGCAATACCCAACCATTGAGGATGGTAAGGGGAAATGCTAAGGCTAAAGTTAACCATCTGGGCAGTTTGTTTGCTGATTCCATCATCATTCGGGGATAGGAATTTGTTAGTTGTTGATTGTTAGTGGTTAGTGGTTGGTGGTTAGTAGTTGGTGGTTGGTTGTTAGTTGTTGGTGGTTAGTAGTTAGTAGTTAGTGGTTATTCTCCCCATCCCCCCATCTCCCACTCCCCCACAGCCCCCACTCCCCCACTCTCCCACTCCAGAATTCCCCCATTTGCCATTCCCTTCTCCATAAAATCTAACAAAATTCGCTGATGCACTGGCCCCAAAGGTCGGACTTCGCCTGCTACTGCTGAGTAACTCGCACCTAAGCGAATGTCTTCTGATGTTACCAAGCCCAGATCCCAACCTTCGTTGAGAACCAGTTGATTTAATTCCACCAACAGCGGTGCATGGAAGACGTGACGTACTACCTTATCATCGCCATAACAGCCAAACTTAGAAACTGTTGGTGGCAAACTATAGCCAATTTCTTCTAAAATCTCTCGCTTTACCGCTACATCTGGAGTCTCACCGGGTTCGATGTGTCCGCCAAAAAACGCCCAGTGACCGGGGTAAGGAATATTAGGGTTATTGTCCCGCAATTGTAGTAGAAACTTGTTTTCTTGGTAGAGAATAGCGATCGCTACATGCACCGGTTGCTTGTTCATAAACTATGATGAGGGAGTTTTACGTTCTCATTATTACTCTTCTTCTAGATATACTTCCCCATACTCTTTACCAGCCAAAGGAATACTGCGGTAGCGAATTTTACCCTTAATTACTATTTGGTCTCCGACTTGCAAATTAGTTTGATTGGCGATCGCCCATATTTGCCCAGTTTCGTCATTGATGAGATAAGCTTGGCGCTTGAGCAGAGGAGCTTTTTTTTCGACCTTACCTTGGATATATACTGTTGTGTTGCTGTCTGGCTGCGATCGCAGTTCCTGAATTGGAGTAATATTTGCACCAATCGCATTCATTCCCGAAAAACTAAAGTTACTGCAACTGACTAATCCTGCCATCAACACACAGGTCAATCCCATGTGCATCACTGGAAAAACACGGTAGATTTTTTTCACCTGTAGCATAATAGATACACTTTAAGAGAATTTTGGCATCAGTGGTTAGCTTGTCGCAATTGAAAATGGATCGGTTCCGATTAGACTTCGTAGAAGTTGTCGGGGGAAAGCCTTCGGTGGGGAAAGGGGTAAAGGGTAAGGGGAAAAGAAAGGAAAAATACCTTTCCCCTTTAGCCTTTGCCCTTCCCCTACAAAAGTGCAAAAGTATTTTTTGTTTTGCAAGTGGTCTATTTATAACCCATTTATAACTATGTTCTGGGCAACTAAAAATACACTCTCAACTGAAGCAACCAATCTGAGAAGATAGGATATGGTGAATGCTCCTCAAAAAGGCTACGGCATCAGGCAGCAACACCAAGGCTAGTATACTTCTGTTAATTTGATGGAAACAAAAACTGCCAAGCGACTCAATGGTAAAGCCTTACTGCTGGAAGCTGATTCAACAGTAACAGGAACATATTCGCGATCGCTGCTAGCTCCTGCGATCGCCAAAGCAGTAGATCATTCAAAACTAATTACATCCCAAATGGTTAAAACAGGCGCTGTTGTGATAGATGTGGGGATGAATGGCAAAAGAAATTATGAATTATGAATTGTTGTAAATCATCGTTCATCATTCATCATTCATCGTTCATCATTTTTTCAGTTCCAAAGACCTTTAAAATTGTTACGTAAATAACATAAATTTAAGGAAATCAAGGATGGTAGCAGCGGATAACCTGAAACAAACTCCAGAAAAAGCAACTTTTGACCTGATCAGCTATTTAAAAGAACGACAAAAGCTTTGTGAAGCAGCCTTGGAGCAGGCTATTCCCGTGCGTTATCCAGAAAAGATTTACGAAGCAATGCGCTACTCGCTCTTAGCTGGAGGCAAGCGTCTGCGTCCCATAATTTGCTTGGCTACTTGTGAAATGACCGGCGGCACCATCGCCATGGCAATGCCAACTGGCTGTGCTTTGGAGATGATCCACACCATGTCTTTGATTCACGATGACTTGCCTGCGATGGATAATGATGATTATCGTCGTGGTAAGCTGACGAACCACAAAGTCTATGGTGAAGATGTCGCAATTTTGGCTGGGGATGGCTTATTAGCCTACGCTTTTGAATATGTAGCCCTTAATACCAAAGATGTGCCAACAGAACGAGTATTGCGAGTTGTTGCCCATCTGGGACGTGCAGTGGGAGCTGCTGGCTTGGTTGGTGGTCAAGTACTCGATTTAGAATCTGAAGGAAAGTCAGATATTTCTTTGGAAACGTTAAATTTTATTCACAACCACAAAACCGGTGCACTTTTAGAAGCCTGTGTAGTTTGTGGTGGTGTTTTAGCAGGGGCATCTGAGGAAGATTTGCAACGGCTGTCTCGCTATGCTAAGAATATTGGGCTGGCATTTCAGATTATTGATGACATCCTAGATATCACTGCTACCCAAGAGCAATTGGGCAAAAGTGCAGGCAAAGACCAAAAAGCACAGAAAGTAACTTATCCAAGCCTTTGGGGAATTGAAAAATCACGAAAACAAGCTCAACAGCTAATCGAGGGAGCTTGTGCAGAATTAGAGCCTTTTGGCAAGGAGGCAGAACCATTAGTGGCATTAGCACACTTTATTACCAGTCGCAGTCACTAGTAAAGGCAGAAAAGCCAGTGCGTTGGGGAAGTAGTGCTTTGGTGAGACAGCGCGCTCCAAAGGGGATGCAGTGCGCACTTATAGGGGGTTCCCCCATGAACACCTGCCGTGGTTTACCCCATGTAGACGCGCGCAGCGCGGTGAGACCAGCCCACCACCAAAGGCGGTCTCCGTCAGGATGGGGGACTGGCGTAGACGCCCCTTGTGGGCGGCTCAAGGTAGAGTACCCGGAGGGCTTAAGGCAGGGTGCGACTGCGCAGACCCCCCTCTCTCGGCTTCTCGTAGAGTAGGGCACAAGGGAATAATATAATGCTTACACCAATGCTTTTTGACTTATTTTTAACTATCTAGTTATTTCTGCTGCACTGCACTAGGTTGGTTTTGGGTTGCATCTATTGCCTCCTCACACATAACAACCGCTACTCATTTTTATTAACCTAACCAAAATACCATGCAGGACATAGGCAATATTTTAGATAACCAGGTGCTAGTGGTTGCTCTGGTAGCTTGTTTTATGGCTCAAGCTTTGAAGCTCATCATCGAACTAGTCAAAAATCGTAAACTGAATGTGCGTGTTTTAGTCACCACTGGAGGTATGCCCAGTGCCCATTCAGCTTTAGTTACAGCTTTAGCGGCTGGTGTGGGACAAACTCATGGTTGGGCGTCTGCTGAATTTGCGCTTGCTACGGTTTTTGCGATCATCGTCATGTATGATGCGGCTGGAGTTCGTCAGGCTGCTGGCAAGCAAGCTCGCATTCTCAATCAAATGATTGATGAACTGTTTCACGAACATCCAGAGTTCTCTGGCGATCGCCTTAAGGAATTGTTAGGACATACACCCTTTCAGGTGATAGCTGGATCGGCTTTGGGTATCACCATTTCTTGGTTAGCTAGTTATGCCTATAATTAAAAACAATAATGCTATTTGAGTTTAAAAATTGCTCGTTATGACTGTCATTTGTCATTTGTCCCTTGTCATTTATTCTTACACTAATGACCAATGACCAATGACCAATGACTAATAACCAATGATCAATTTAATTTGATGGTAAATTTACCACCGATCGCAATAACATCACCTTACTACTATCTACAATTACAGCAAAAAAACCTTTTTCCGAGAGCTTCTGCAATATCTTGTATGCATCTTTTTGATTAGTCGTGTAAGTTGCCAGCAAGTAAGGGCGTTGTCCGTAGGCAACAAAACCCACGTCACCTCCCACCACTTGCTTAACTTGATTTGCTAGTTCCGGCCGATTAAAATAATCAACCAAGACAGCGAAACCACTTCCTAAACGTTGGGGTTTATAATTAGCTGTTGGAGTCTTATTGTTAGCTGTGGGAGTCGAAGCCACAGCTGTTGGTCGAGTAGTGATAATAGCAGATAAGCCGACAATACTATTAACATACCTCGCCCAACGATTAGCATCATCTATCTTTTTAAATCCACCAATCCGCGTGACTGTATCGTTAAGATATCTACAGGTTGTAGTTTTAAGTTCAGGCGGTAAAGCACGACGCAATTGCTTTTGACTATTTGTACTCGGACTAATTATCAATAAAAGATATTCCCCAGGATTTGGTGGTTGACAAACCGGAAGATTTTGTTGTTGAGCAAAGGCAGGATTTATACCAGCTATTAAAGGAGCGATCGCTAGTATGAAACTACTTCGTAAAGTGTTACGTAAAATCGGAAGTTGAAGCACCACAGGTTTATACATAAATTGTCCGTACGATCTGCTATTTTTGGGTAAAAGGGACTGGGGATTGGGGAAAAGGGAATTGGGAATTGGAAATTGGGCATTGGGCATTGGGAATTGGGTAAAGGTTAAAGGGTAAAGGGTAAAGGGTAAAGGAATTTATTAACCTTTCACCTTTTCCCTTTTCCCCTTCCCCCTCTTGTTTTTCCGATGCCCCATGCCCATTGCCCCATGCCCCTTGCCCCAGTCCCTTTTACTCTTTCCCTTTACCCTGCAACACATTAAAAATGCACAACGACTTAGGACACGGCCGCAAGAGAAGCCAGGGGATCGGGGATACCTTCAGAAGGTGCTTGAAATTCTCCTGTGAAGACAAACTCCAAGCGTAGTTTTAACCAAGTAATAAATTGCTGATTTGTGGAAATAATTGCCGCTGCTGGTTGTGGACACTTTGCCTTCACCTGTGCCATCTGGGGCGCTTCCAAGAAAGCTGGTTGCTTCACTACCCAAAAATCAATTTCCTTTTCTTGTTCGTGGTAGTAACGGGTGCGTTCCCGCAGCACTTCTTCCATTGGTTCCTCTTCCAGCAGAAAGTGTTGGCTTGCCAAAACGTAATAGTATGTTTGCATTTTCTTTCTTTGCTAAACGACTAATATGAGAACACAGAACTATTGACTGTGTTCCCACTAACTAACAAAAATTAAAGCACCTTATCTGGAAGTAGAAGGGACAAAAATTTTCTTGAAGGGACAACCAGTTGCTTGCTGTTCATCAGTTTGTTGTTTTCCGCCACCACTCCAAAGTCGCTTAACAATCCCCCAAAAAGACGTCCCTTGCCGTTGACTGGTTCCTTGTTTTCCGCCTGCTGTCAGCTTTGCTAAAAACTTAGTGTTGTCAAAGTAGTGTTCCAAGGAAAGAATTTTCAAGTCATCGGTTACACGTACAACGCTCATACCGATAATCTCCACTGTCTCTCCTGTAGGTGTATAGTCTTTGTACGAACCGTTAAAATGCCCCCAATGCCGCCACTTAAAGGCAATAGTTGGTGGCCCAGAGAAGACCTCTAAAACCTCCCACAAAAACCCATTAGGAAATGCTGTGTGGAAGAGATTTGTCGATGTTTCAAAATTCTCCTCAGAAGCTTTGTAATGTTGTGTATCGCCTATCAATAACTTGTAAGTTCCTGACTCCACCAATTTTGATAGTTCGTAGCCAGAACCCCCATTGGTACTCATACGAAATTTGTCCTGCACAACAGACACCCACTGCTGCGGGTTGACTTTGAAGTTAGCCTCAATATCAAAGGTTCTCACGAGATTTTGCACTATTGCTTCTAGCGAACCCTCAACGTGCTTGCAGATACTTTCCTTTGCTAGGTTTTCCTTTGAGAGGGTATAATCAGGAGGCTTGCCATAGCGCCATTCGACATCCGTAAAACTTTCAAGAACTTTGTCTCTATCTTGTACCCAAAGCGGAAGGTCTTGAGATTGTGTTGCGTTCATAGAATTTTTGGCTTCAGATTTGACTTGTAGTATCAGCAACTACCAATAAATTTCTAGATTTCGCAGATGACTTCCCCTCTGGGTATTGGGGATCGGGCATTGGGGATCGGGGATCGGGGATGATTAATAACCACTAACCACTAACCACTACCCACCAACCACCAACCACCAACAATTACCCATTACCCTTTAAAATTCCCCGCGTATAGCTAGTTTCATCTCCCGGACTGCTCTTTCCATACCTACTAAGACTGCCCGGCTAACAATGGTATGACCTATATTGAGTTCTTCCATACCTGGAAGACAAGCCACGGGATAAACATTCCAGTAGGTGAGTCCATGACCGGCATTAACTCGCAATCCAGCTTGAATCGCTTGCTTGCACCCAGCTGCCAACACGTCTAATTCCTGCTGGCGACTTGTTTCATCTTTAGCTTCAGCATATCGTCCGGTGTGCAGTTCAATAAATTTCGCTTGCACAGTTTGAGACGCTTTGATTTGTGCTGCTTCCGCATCGATAAACAAGCTTACTGGAATGCCAGCACTTTGTAATTTATCAACAACCTCTCCGATTCTAGCAATTTGACCCACGATATCCAATCCGCCTTCTGTGGTTACTTCTTCCCGCCGTTCAGGGACTAAAGTCACGTAGTCGGGTTTAATATCGAGGGCGATCGCTACCATTTCATCTGTAGCTGCCATTTCTAAATTTAGGTGCGTTCTTACCGTCTGCCGCAATAAACGCACATCCCGTTCTTGAATATGCCGCCTATCTTCCCGCAGATGCACGGTAATGCCATCTGCACCACCTAATTCTGCCAGTACCGCCGCTGCTATCGGATCTGGTTCTACCGTCCGTCGCGCTTGCCGGATGGTAGCAATATGGTCAATATTCACACCAAGTGTAGGCAACCCTAATCCCTCTCTATCCACGAGTCCACAGGAGTTGATTGTAGCGGAAATAATAGTAGCAAGGTGAGTGAGGAAGTGTATAGATCGAGAGCAAAAATATGGTTACTGTTGAAGCTCTTTGATTTTGTCTAACGTCTCTTGGTAATCCTTTGTCTTTCCTTGTTTTTGATAAAGCTCAGCAGCTTTCTGATAATCTGCGATCGCTCCTTGCTTATCTTTTAACTTAGAACGATTATTACCACGATTGTAGTAAGCATCGGCATCGCTGGCATCTATACGTATAGTTTGACTATAATCATTGATTGATTTCTTATAGTCTCCTAGGCGATTGTAAGCATAACCTCGCCTAAAGTAGGCAAAACTGAGGGGGTCGTAGTTTAATTCGATAGCCTTGCTATAATCTCCGATCGCTAGCTCATACTTGCCTTGCTCTTCATAAGCACGTCCTCGTAAGTAATGGGCATAAGCATCTTGAGAGCTTATTTTGATTACTTTACTGCAATCGGTGATTGCCTGCTCGTAGTTGTCCAAATTGTAGTAAGCTCTACATCGACTACGGTTGGCATCAACATCATTAGGATTGAATTTAAGATACTCGGTTAAATCCTCAACTGCTGCTTTGTAGTTTTCCAATTGATTAAAGGCATAACCCCGTTGGTAATAAACAATTACATTACTGTAATTCAGCTGCATTGCTTGAGTGAAATCCTTGATCGCAGCCTTGTAATCGCTGTTATTATACTTCTCAAGTCCCCTATCGTATATTTCCTTTGCTGTCATCGTGGGTGTAGGAGAAGGGGTGGAACTGACAGTCTGTGTAGGTGACGCTGCTGGACTAGGCTGTGAAGTTACTGAATTTTCATGTGGCTTTATCAGAGAATAAAAGGTTAAAATCAAGACAGTGACAATACCTGCCCCAATGATTGCTATTTTGTTTCTGGAGACTGGGACAGAAGGAGAAAGAGTGTGTGGAAATCTAATTCCATTATTGAGTTCAGGAGTTTCAGCTTGATTTGCAGCTGCGGCTTTTTCCGACGATTTAGCTGATATTGAATCTTCGTTGGGTGAAATGATTGGAGTCTTGTTAGATTCTGGAAGTTGATCTGAAAATGGAAGCGATTCTTTCTGGACAAGAATTCGAGCTTCAATTGGTGCTACATCTTCATCTCTTAGACCCAAAACTTTTTGTAGATGTTGTAAGTCGTTGCGAGTTTCTTCACTCAGAGGACTCTCACGCAGAATTGCCTCAACTAATACTTGTTCGTATCGCTGCAACTTTCTCTTGCGATCTTGGTAAGGTTTGAGAACTTCGGCTTCAATTGCCACAGCATCTTCATGCAATAGACCAAAAGTCTCACGTAGCAAGTCTAACGTGCTGCGACCGACAAAAGAAATTTCGCCGCGATCGGCAAAACGTTCAACTTCTTTACGGTACCTTAGTCTTGGATCTCCTATTGAGGCTTTAGCAACATGAATTTTATAACCTTCTTTGATTGCATAGATTTCCGGTTTCATAGCTGGAGCTGCTTCGCGAACTTTCTTCTTGGCATACTCATGCAACTCATCCACAGAAATCACACCATCGTTACCTTGATCCGCTGCTCCAGTCTCAATTCCCTCGACTAGATAGCGTGTATAAATTGAAAGGTCGCTTTCTTGCTGCTCAAAGGAATATTGAGTGGAAGTTGAAGAGGTAAGGACAGCACGTCCTTCTCCACCAAGTATATTCTTGACATCAACGGAACCGTCATCTTTAGCTACCCAACCCTCAGCAAATGCCCCGCTAAAACAACAATCAAGAATCACAACCTGTCGCTTTGAGCGGCTGTTGCTCATGATGTCCTGTACAAAAGTTGCTGGGACTGCTGTTGCCTTAATTAGTTCTCCCTGTTTGTTCTTACGAGTTATGCGAGTTGCGAAGTAAAGCCTGCCGCTCTCATCCTTGATACCGTGACCGGAGAAAAAAAGCAACACCAGATCATCTTTAGCACGATCTGAAAACAAAGTTTCAATAGCTTCTTGCATTGCTAATGGGTTAGGATCTGGCAGTGTTCTGACCTCATCAAAACCCCCCATTCCTGAGTTTTGCAAAACTCGCTGCATTGCCTCTACATCTTTCGAGGCTCCCTTTAAGGGGTTAAGACTAGGCTCCTCGTATTCACTGACCCCAATCAGCAATGCCACCTTAACCATTTTCTACCCCCTCCTTTTATGCTTATGCGACAAATTCCTGTGCTGCCTGAATCGCTGCCATTAACTCTTCTCGACTGCTGGCTGTCACTTTTAGCTTTTTGCCGTTGGCTTCTACTTCCAATTCAATCGGTTTACCACCCAAGCGATCGCCTAAAAAGCTAAACAATTTCTTACAATTTTCAATACTCACCTCTGCTTGCAAAATCCCCAACAAAAAACCTCCCAACGCCTTCGAACCTTGGGGTGTTTCTGTAACTGCTACGAGACTGGCGTCTTCTACTTCATCTATGTCTTTTAACTCTTGTACGAGATTTCGCGCTTGTTTTTCTAGCTCTTCTGCCTCTAAATCTGGTTCTTTGAGAGCAATAGTCAGTTTAATATTAGATGTATCAGGCATTTTAAACCTTCTGGAATTTCTCAAGATATTAACAATTTATTAGCCGTTCTATGATGATTAACATCACAACTGGCAATACGGTTTTCACTATAAATTTGACATCTTTAACAAAAGTTAACAATCATGAGTTTTTTTTGTAAGACAGCTATCTTACTTGCTTAAAAATAACAGTCAGGACATTTGTTCTAGTTATTATTTTTCCTCCCACTGGCATTAATAACTAACTCGAAGCACTAGTATAAAACCGCAGCGCAAACCGCCAAAACCAAGTTGAAGCAAAAAACAACATCAGTGCCAACACACCCGCACCTAACAACCAAGTTATTTCACTTCTACCCAACATTGCTTCCGCTGGTATTGTTGTTAAAAACGCCACAGGTACTACAAAGGTGAAGAAAAATCTGTAAGCAGTAGGATAAGCTACCATCGGATATCTGCCAGCTTCCAACAAACCCCTTAGCACCTCGGTGACGTTGTAAATTTTGACAAACCAAATGCTAGTGGCTCCTAGCATAAACCACAGGCTGTAAAGTATTACTAAACCAAAAAATAAGGGAATTACACTTAACAAATAGTCATCTATTCCTAAACCGAGTTTTGTACCTGCATAACCGATAAGTATTCCGCCAAAAACTAAATCTGGCAGTCCCCACGGTGAAAGGATATGAGTAGAAAGCCAAAATTGGCTGCGGATAGGTTTTAATAAAACAAAGTCTAGTGTTCCTTCCTGGACATGGCGGACAATGCGATTCAGGTTAGGGGCGAGAAACGTTGCTGAAAAACCCTGCAACAGAGTAAAAATTCCCAACACTAGCAAAGCTGCTTCCCATGACCAGCCAGCGAAAGTGTAACCTTTTCCGTAAAATAAAAATAACCCAAAAAGACTACCTGCTAAATTGCCTACACTGCTGAGGGCGGCTAAAAGAAAGTTAACCCGATACTCCATCTCAGCTGCTATGGCTGTACTCCAAAACAATCCGATTAATTTCAAGTATCTTGACATTATATTTGTTGGTGGTTAGTGGTTAGTGGTTAGTGGGTAGGGGCGAAGCATTTGTACGAAGATATTTAGTTTTAAACAAAAATACCCATACAAATGCTTCGCCCGTACAGTAGTTAGTGGTTAGTAGTTAGTAGTTAGTAGTTAGTGGTTAGGGCGTGTTTTCAAACTCCTAAATGTCATTCTGAGCGAAATGAAATGAAGCGAAGAATCTCGTAAAAATCAGGGTTATAGAGATGCTTCACTACGCTGTCGCTTCGTACCCTACGGGAAGGCTACGCCTACAGCATGACAAAACTGATACTTTGAAAACACACCCTAGTCGTCCGTCTCCCACTCCCCGACTCTCCCACTCTCTCACTCCCCCCTCTCGGCCTTCTACTTCAAATAAATTAGCAAGTTCAATCCCGGAATTGTGCGAGAAAGAGTCCATAAAAGTAGGGTGATGTAAAGTATGCCTAAACTCCACTGATACCATGCCAATGTGGTAATAATTCCCGGGAGATGTTGATCTCGCAGGCGAATATCATTAAAGCCTAATCTCAAGAGGTTGTTGAGGCTAAAGTCGTAGTAGTTAAGCCAATTCCAGCGACGATTCCACAATAGCGGCATATAGCGTTCGCGAAATACTTCATACCTTGGTATCACTGGCAACCGCCCAATCAGCAATCTCAACTGCCGCATACTACCGTCTTCTGTGAAGTAAGAGACATCCATCAAATCGTGATAGCGGCCTTGTTGATATAGTCGCAATAATAAAACCATTGGTACGGGAACAACAATTATTAGCAGACACCCCAGTGTCAACCAAGGCTGTTCGGCAGTGCGAAAAATAGCAAAGATACCGAACAACGCCAACAGGCTAAAACTAGTCAGCATCCACATGGTTTCATGAACTGTAGGAATAATCGCGACTGGATACAGACGACGGCAACGATCAATTAGCCAAAATAGCAAGCCGAAAAAGGCGATCGCAATTATTCCCACACCAAACACTAAGTAAAAATCTGTACCATATCCAGAAAGCAGCAGCAGTAAACTTAATGTCAACCACTTCCACGCCTGCAACAACCACCCACCTAAAAGCAGGGGTTCGCCAACCACCACCTGTGAACTCACTTGGGTATAAGTTTCAAAATCAATGTCTGCTAAGGTGAGTAACTCGCTGGTGCTGCGAAAAGGTTGGATGAGTCGGCGATGGGCGATCGCTTTTGCTTGAGTTGGCGAAAAACCAATATTAATCAAACGTTTTTGAGAAGCACTATTGATATTTATACCAACAAGACGGCGGCTTAACTCTGCTAGTCGCAGTTGTTGTTTTGTATACTCCAACTGATTGGCATCAGTAATTTGCTGCAACTGCCGGAAATTTTGCCCCAAATTCCGCAAGACATTTTGATTTCCTTGCAGTGTAGACACAACTAGCTTTTTGCCGATTTGACCAGAATTACCTAATATTTTCGCTTGATTAGAGTTAAAATTTAATCCAGTTACATTTAAATAAGCCTCTTTTGCAAATCCAGCATCGCTAAAATCTGCTTGATTGAGAATGCTAGCACCCCGCAGATTCACAGATTGGTTAAACTGCGCTTCCCGGAAGGTAACGGCTTGCTCAAAAATCGCTTCTGTCAGCAATAAAAACTTATTAAAAATAGCTTTGGTAAACTGTGCAGAATCGACAAAGCGCACACCAGAAAAATCAGCATTTTCTTGCCACTGCACGCGATTAAATTTAGCCAACTGTTTAAAATTTGCTTGGTTAAAGTTGGCAATGTCCGCAAAGAAACTATCCTGAAAATATGCATTTTCGTGAAATTGTGTTTGCTTAAAATTAGCCTTGTCAAAGAAAATACTACCTTGCCACTGACTCTCACCTCGAAAAGTGGTATTTGCAAAGCTAACAGAACGACTAAATCGCGTTTCATGCCAATTAGCTTGTTGGTTAAAAATAGTACCTTGGGCATCTACAGATTGGAGAAAAAATGTATTGGCAAACTGCACAACACCAGTAAAATGAGTTTGCTCTAAAACTAACGAACCACGGAAAACACTGATTTCACTGGATGCAGTTGCTGGAGTTGCTAAAAGCGATCGGCAGTCTTTGGAAGTCGGTAAAGAGACAGCGAGCGATCGCAAACAAACTACCCGCAGGCGTTCGAGTTGTTCTTGTTCAGTAGAAGTGAAAATAGGAGCGATCGCTTGGGCATAAAGAGGAGTTCTTAAACCCAAATCGCTACCGATAAAATCGCCTTGAATGAGAGAATTGCTCAAATCCAAACCCAAAGGTTTAGAACCAGTTTTTTGTAGTTCTTTTCGCAACAGTTGGTAAAAAGCATCGCGGAAAGCAGCATTTTCTGGTCGTAAATCTATCACCATCTGCCGTAAATCCACGGTCAAATTACCTTCGCGCAGGGTAGGCGTACGCACTCGCTCTTGCAACAATTCTAAAGTCAAGGGTGTACGTTCTGGTTGTGCAGATGTAGGTAAGGCAAAGAAAAAGATAAACAGGACGCACACACTAACAAATAAAAAACCTTTAACGCAAAGGAACGCAAAGGAAAGCGCGGAGGAACGCAAAGAAAAAACTCTGCGTGCCTCTGCGTTTAACCTCTGCGTACCTCTGCGTTTCAAAAATAATCTCTTCAATCCTACCGTGTATCACTTCTCACTAATCAGCAGAACAATTTTACCCATCATCGAGCCACTTTCAAGTAACTGGTGAGCTTTAGCCGCCTCTACCAGTGGAAACTGATGACTCACATGAATCTTCAACTTGCCTGCATCAATATATTTCGCGCACTCTGCCAAAATTTCCGCTTGGTGCTGCTGTGCTTCCACCATTCCTTGCAACATCGGTGTAAGCATTAACTCTAAGCTGATGCGGAGATTACGGTTTCTCGCAGCTTTCCAAACTGTATTGGCATTTGGTTCTAAAATCGTGACAATATCGCCATATACTCGCACGCCTGGGAAAGTTTTGTGAAAAGTTTCTCCACCCACAGTATCAAAAGCTAAGTCTACACCTTCCCCACCCGTCCAATCTAACACCGCTTGAACAAAATCTGTTTGTTTGTACAAAATGGGATAATCAGCACCGAGTTGTTTGACAAAGTTTGCCTTGTCTTGAGAACTTACCGTTGTGCAGACATTAGCACCTTTGAGTTTGGCTAGCTGAATCGCCACATGTCCAACACCACCAGCACCAGCATGAATTAATACACTTTCCCCTGGTTCCAATCGTCCGCGTTCGTATAAAGCTTCCCAAGCAGTGATTAACACCAAAGGTGCTGCTGCTGCTTCTGCAAAAGACACAGATGTAGGTTTGCGGGCGACAAACCGCTCATCGACTGTAGTGTATTCAGCATAGTTACCTTGGTGTGCGCCCAAGCCACCATTGCAAAAATATACTTCATCGCCCACGTGAAATTTCTGTACAGCAGCACCAACTGCCTCAACTACCCCTGCACCGTCACATCCTAAAATCGCAGGCATACGATCGGGATAGAAAGTACCGCGTTTGCGAAGTTTGGTATCAATCGGGTTAACACCAGCTGCTTTTAAACGTACCAAAAGTTCAGTTTCACCAATGGGAACACCAGGATTTGGTACATCCTGCACTTGCAGAACATCAAGATTGCCAGCTGCTGTCATTAATACTGCTTTCATGACTTGTTCCTCTGCGTGCTTGCATTTGTCAATTTACCGCAAAGGAAGAGAGCGATCGCACCTTTGGAGTTTAACCACATAGACGCGCCTTCTTCGGCTTCCCGCTAAGGTAGGGAGAAAAGGAGTAATATCCCAATTGGGATATAATAAATGTACATAATAATGTACACTTATTGATATGCCAAAGTACCTAAATATTACAGAAGCTAGACAACATCTGCTGGATTTGCCGGATAAGTTGAAAGATGAACCAATCATTATCACCAAGCATGGTAAGCCAGTAATGGCAGCACTGAGCTTTGAGCAATATGAATCTTTGTTGGAAACCTTATCTATCCTTTCCGATCGGGAGTTTGCTCCTAGCTTGCAGGAAAGTATAGCTCAAGCAGAACGCGGAGAAACCATAGGTTGGGAGGAAGCGAAAGCTAAGCTTGGACTCTGATACGCCACAACCTTCTAACACAGAGTATGCAATTGAGTTAACACCACTAGCATTGGAGATGTTAGCTGGTGTTAAAGATAAGCGTCAACAGCAAGCTTTAAGCGATCGCATAGACAAGCTGAAAACAGATCCAGAAAAACAGGGGAAACCTTTAGTTGACAAGCTAAAGGGATATCGCAGTGTCAGGGCTGTAGGTCAACGTTACAGAATTATTTATAAAGTAGAGCTTGAGAAAGTGATGGTATTAGTAGTTGGCGTGGGACTGCGGAAAGAGGGTGATAAAGGCGATATTTACACACTCATGCAGAAATTATTGGAAGAATAATTGTAGACGTTGGTTGTTGTGTGTTGTTTGTTGTTTGAAACAATTAACCACCAACTATTTCAGTAGTTAAGATAATTTTTCTCTTTGTGTCTTAGTGTCTTGGTGGTTTAAAGACTTTTTTTACCACTAAGATCCCAAGACACCAAGCAATATCTTGTTTGTGTGACTAACACCTTAACAGGAATACCACCAACTACTAACAACTTTGACAAGAAACTTTTAAGACATTTTATCTGTCTGGTTCTGCATAATTCTACGAGAATTCCCCTATGTCTGAACCAGCTCAAGGTATTCTAGGGATACCTGACCTTACGCATCCTACCGAACTTGTTCAATTTGGAACTCATGCACTCAAAGCATCGCTGTTATTGGTATTTTTAGTCGTAGCCTTGGGAATTGCGATCGCTCTCATCAACTTTTCCCTACGTCGCCATCAGCCGGAACAAGCCATTTTTACTGACGAATGGGCAATTCGTTACTCGCAAATATTAGCAGGATTGCAGCATTTCGCTCTGATATTAATTTTGTTGGTGGGAGGATTTTTTCTTTGCTCTACTTTGGCTAATAGATATCATCATTGGGAACAAGCAAAGGTGGCACAAGTAGCAGAAAGTGTTGCTGGTGACAGGCTAGAACAAATTGCACCGCAAGTACGCTATGTAGTTAAAGTACCATACACCTACACCACTCAAGTTAATGGCAAGATTGTCAATGTCAACGAGACACGAGAAGAAAACCGCTACCTGACACTGGCTGGTTCGCAAATACAGGTAAAAATTGACCAAACCTCAGATGTTCAAAATCGTCGTGCAGTGTATCGTGTAGATTATGCAGCTGACTACAAAGTCATCAATCAGCTTCAAGATATTGATAGGTTTTTCTTTGAAGTACCACCACCTAACGGCTACTCACTACTTTCTAGCTACAAAGTAGAACGCGATCGCACTAGGCTACAACAAACTAATCCAGGTGACTACGGTTTTCCCTTCCGCTTGCAACCAGGGGAAGAAACCAGCTTTCGAGTCACCTACAAGGCTCAAGGGGGATCGCGCTGGGTTTATAGTGCAGATGGACAGTTACTGCAAAATTTCCGCTTAGTAGCAAATGCTAACTTTCCAGGAGGGGATTTTGCTAGCGGTATAGTACCAAATGAGATCGCAGGCGAAGGACAAAGCACCCGTTTTACTTGGGTATTTGATGACAATGTTTCAGTTAAAAATCCATTTGGAGTGTTTACAAACACTAACCCTATTCGTCACACTGGCATTCTTCCCCGGCTTTTATTGCTAGCACCAGCGTTATTTCTGTGGTGGATATTGTTACTATACTTATCCATACCGATGAGTCTGAAAAATATAGCTGTTGCTGGCGGTATATTCTTTGCCTGTCTGTTGGCTTTGACTTATATAAGTCGTGTCATGAATGCCCAGTTTGCTTGGACTTTGATTTCACTCGTTTTACTAGCACTGACATGGGGGTTAGGATCAAACGTTCGTGCTTCCCTTGCTGCTGTTATCTGCACGATTGCAGGGGCAGTGTTACCTGTGTTTGGATTATTAGTACCGTATAGTGGCCTTACCCTCAGCTTAGCAGGCTTGCTTTCAGCGATTTGGTTAGCGGTTCGTCACTGGTATGGCTGGCGTAGGCTACAACCGCAAGACCGTTGATAACATTAGTAGTCATTAGTCATTAGTCATTGGTCATTGGTCAGTGGTTAATAAGTAGAAAGGCATAAATAAACTAAAAACGAGGCGGGCTAGAAGCCCACCCCACAATATTATTAAAGCTCTTGTGGGGTGGGCATCCTGCCCGCCCGTATAAAATACAAGATATTTTACGTTTAATTATGTTGACCTACTTAGTTAGTATTTATTGAACCTGGTAACGAGAGTGTTGCGCTTGCCTGGGGGCTGTTACATAGGCGTGCAAGATGTAAAGAATTAAAAGACAATGATTTGCGATCGCAACATATGGAGCAATACGGTTCAGTTAAGGTTTAGATCCCCCCTAGCCCCCCTTGAAAAGGGGGGAACTGAAGTCTTGAAGTCCCCCTTTTTAAGGGGGATTTAGGGGGATCTTTAAAGATTGAATTGTACTAACTGAACTGTATTGACATACAGAGTGCCAAAGTAATTTCACAACAAGCGTCGTTGGGATCAATTCACCAGTTGTTACTTCAAAACAAGCTGTCGTTAGATCGCAACAAGTTGTCCTTAGATCGCAACAAGTTGTCCTTAGATCGCAACAAGCTGTCGTTAGATCACAACAAGCTGTCGTTAGATCACAACAAGTTGTCGTTAGATCGCAAACACTAAAAACTAGATAACGAACTTTGTGGCATAAGATATAGCTGTAGCTAACTGCAACTATCCATTCGTAATCAACGCCTGAAACCGCCTATCTGGGAGAATTCTTTCAAAATCTGAGTCGGTTTTTGCCATCTCTCGGCATTCAGGATTGAGGTTAATGGCTTGTTTCAAGTTCTCAAGTGTCAAGTCAATATTTTCTTGCAAAGCATAGCAGCAAGCCTTGTCATAATGAGCGCTAAAGGAATCAGGAGCAAGTTCAATGGCTTTGTTCAGGCTGAGAAGTGCCTGTTCATAACAACCTAACTGATTCAGTGCATTGCCTCGGTTATACCAAGCTTGATGATAGTCAGGTTTGATTGCCAGTACCTTGTCGTAAGAAGCAACTGCTTCCTCGTAGCACCCCAAGCTTGCCAGTGCTAGACCCCAGTTATACCAGGCTTGGTAATAGTCAGGCTTGAGTGCCGCTGCTTGATCGTAAGAGGCAGCAGCTTCCTTGTAGTGCCCCAACAGGTACAGCGCATTGCCCCGGTTATACCAAGCTTGATGATAATCAGGCTTAATTGCCAGCGCTTTGTCACAAGATGCGATCGCCTCTTTATAAAGACCTAACAAGTACAGCGCTACGCTGCGATTGTACCAAACTTGCTCTAGGTCAGGCTTGATCAGCAGAACTTTGTCATAGGAGGCAACCGTCTCCTCGTAGCGCCCCAAGAAATACAGCGCATTGCCCCGGTTGTACCAAGCTTGGTAATAGTCGGGTTTGATTGCCAGTGCTTTGTTGCAAGAAGCAAATACTTCCTCGTAACGCTTCAAGTTACCAAGTGCTACACCCCGGCTATACCAGGCTTGGTAATAGTCAGGCTTGATTGCCAGCGCTTTGTCATAGGAGGCAACCGCTTTCTCATAGCACCCTAAGTTCGCCAGTACTAGACCCCGACTATACCAAGCTTGGTAATAGTCAGGCTTAATTGCTAGTGCTTTGTCATAGGAGGCAACTGCTTCCTCGTAGCGTCCTAAGTTTCCTAGTGCTAGACCCCGGCTATACCAGGCTTGGTAATAGTCGGGCTTAATTACCAGCCCTTTGTTGTAGGAGGCAATTGCTTCCTCGTAGCGTCCCAAAACGTACAACGCGACACCTCGGTTGTAGTAGGCTGGCTCTTGGTCAGGCTTAATTGCTAGTGCTTTGTCATAGGAGGTAACTGCTTCCTCGTAGCGTCCTAATAAGTACAGCCCTAAGCTGCGGTTATACCAAGCTTGATCTAGCTCAGGTTTGATTGCCAGTGCTTTTTCATAGGAGGCAACTGCTTCTTCGTGGCGTCCTAATAAGTATAGTGCGACACCTCTGTAAAACCAAATTTCAGAGATTTCAGGGTAAAAATTGATGAGCTTGTTGAAACAAGTTAAGGCTGCTTGTGAGCAATTTAAATTTAACAGTTGCCTGCCAAAATCAAAGAGCGAACCCAAAATTTTCTGAGGGTATCTATCTGCAATTTCCAAAACCAAAGAGGATAGAGGACGGATATATTCACCCGTCTCTACTTGCCTGCCTTTAGCTTCAATCTGCCCTTTGCGGGGACTGAGAATGCGTTCAGTTTCAATCAAATAATTTAGTGCTTTAGGAAGTTGCCAGCGATGCCACAACTGCTGTGAAGAGTTCCCTTGTACCATCAATAGAGTAGTTGGTTCTAGGATGAATCGCTCAAGCGAGATATGAAGTTGTTGCAGCAAGTCTACTGCGTCGTAAATATATCGGCTAGCAGAATATTTTTTGACTGCATCTCCATAACACTTTTCCCAGATACCCTTGCCAGATTCAATGTAATTACTAGATGTTAAGGGCAAACCTCTGTTTCTCAATCGACGCAGATTCTCAACCACATTTGTAAATGTGCTGTTATTTTTCTCAGCGATGAGTGAATAGTCCTCTTCCTTAACATCTATTTGGGATCGGGAAGCAGTATCACTCAATAACTGAACTATTGCTTCTTTTTCTGGTTCTGGTAATTCGTAAACCTCAAAGCGCTGCCACCATTGCTGATAGTATCTCTCCCATTCCAGTTTTTCCCATTCGCTTGGTTCTCCTAATATTTCTGAGTCTCTTTCATTCCGGGCGGTGGCAATGACTCGCACTTTTGCTTGACCGTAGAACTTTTCATAAACTTCTAAAACTCGCCCCAGTCGTTCTTGTAAGGGTAGCATTAAAGGGGCTAATTCACATTTCACAAGTCTTGGGTATAGGCTATGCATCCTCTGATTGAGATCGTCAAGAAAAAACAGCAACTTGCGATTAGTACCAATCTTTTGCAGCTGTTCTTTCGTTGGTTCATCTATCCATCCGTCTGATTTTAGCCACAGAACTGTCCAGCCCTCTCGGTTATAAATTTGGGCTAATTCTGCTGCTTCTCGTGTCTTCCCCAATCCTGTTCGCCCAACAATTAAAAGCCAGCGGAATTCTTCTAATTTATTTTCTAATTCCCGCCGGATATTTCGATGAGCTTGTCGCATCTGATAAGGAATGCATGAGTCTCTGAGGGGATCGTTGTCATCCGTACCGAAAACTACGGACAGCACGTTTCCATTGGGTTTTATGACCTCAAAGGGAAAAGTTGAAGGAGGAACTTGCCTAATCCGCCTCTGTTGCATGTATCACCACAAGAGTCTAACAACAGCAGTAATTCAAGACATGAGAACCGTCGAGAGAATATTAATTCCTCGTGGTCTTGATGGAATTTCTCAATCGCCCACCCTTTGGCTTGAAGGTCTAAGCCAAACAACATTCAATTGGCGTATTTACATTCTGTTTTTTAAAATTTGAGCGAGTTACTAGAACTATTATCCCATAACTCAATGAACACAAAGTTAACTTAGATTAACTAAGTTAGAGCAAGATAACTGCTTGATATTGGCTAAAACATATTCGTTACAAAATTTGAGCGATCGCACGCCATCTGTGCCAAAAAAGTTCTTACATCTTAAAAAAAACTTAAGTTGCAGTTAAACTCATCTATTTCACCTTGTCAAAACCTTTGTTGAAAATCAACACTGTAATAAGCAGCGAGCTGAGCAGTAGTCAGTAACCCCTCAGTCTCACGTCCCCTTAACTTAGTGCTATTCGATAGCATTCCTTTTTCGACTAACTATTAAGGGTTAAATCATGGACAACGAGAAAGAAATACTCACAACAGATGCCGGAATTCCAGTCAGCGATAATCAAAACTCACTCACTGCTGGGCCACGCGGCCCGCTGTTGATGCAGGATTTTTATCTGATTGAGAAAATGGCTCACTTCAACCGCGAACGCATCCCAGAACGGGTTGTTCACGCCAAAGGTTCGGGAGCCTACGGTACTTTTACTGTCACTAATGATATCACTCAATACACCAAAGCGAAACTCTTCTCACAAGTCGGCAAACAAACTGAAATACTGGCAAGGTTTTCTACGGTAGCTGGTGAGCGTGGTGCTGCTGACGCCGAACGGGATGTACGGGGCTTTGCCGTTAAGTTCTATACAGAAGAAGGCAACTGGGATATGGTCGGCAATAATACTCCGGTCTTCTTCGTGCGCGATCCCCTCAAGTTTAGTGACTTCATTCACACCCAAAAACGCGATCCCCAGACCAATCTCCGCAGTAGCACGGCAATGTGGGATTTTTGGTCTCTCTCGCCAGAGAGTCTGCATCAGCTGACAATTCTATTTAGCGATCGCGGACTGCCTAAAAGCTATCGCCACATGAATGGCTACGGCAGCCACACGTATAGTTTTATTAATGCAGCCAATGAGCGATTCTGGGTCAAGTTCCACTTTAAGACCATGCAAGGACATGATTACTTGACCAATGAAGAAGGTGCTAAAGTCGTAGGTGAAGATCGCGAAAGTTTTCAGCGCGATCTGTTCTATGCAATTGAAGGTGGTGACTATCCCAAGTGGCGCTTCATGGTTCAGATTATGCCGGAAGCAGATGCTGAGAAAACACCTTACAATCCCTTCGATTTAACCAAGGTGTGGCCGCACAAAGATTACCCACTCATTGAGGTAGGCATTCTCGAACTCAATCGCAATCCAGAAAACTATTTTGCAGAGATCGAGCAATCAGCCTTTGCTCCTTCCAATGTTGTACCAGGTATTTCATTCAGTCCAGACAAGATGCTGCAAGCACGCATTCTGTCCTACACTGACGCCCATCGCTATCGACTCGGAGTCAATTACGAACACCTACCCGTCAACTGTCCCCATGCAACCAAGGCACACACCTATCATCGTGATGGTTCCATGCGCTTTGATCGTAACGGTGGTGGATCGGTAAATTATGAACCAAACAGCTTTAACGGCCCGGTAGAAGATCCGCGTTATAAGGAACCACCACTGAAGATTTCTGGGGACGGCGATCGCTACGATCATCGCGAAGGCAACGACGATTACACCCAGGCAGGCAATCTTTTCCGCTTACTAGCGGAAGATGGAAAGCAAAGGCTTTGCCATAATATTGCAGCCACGATGCAGGGTGTACCGCAGTTCATCATTGAACGGCAACTTGCACACTTTGCTAAAGCCGATCCCGCATATGGTGAAGGCGTTGCTAAGGCACTCGGTCTTTCACCGAAGCAAACACAAGCACCTACAAAAGTCTAGTAATATCAACCCTCACCCTGTCCTGTCGGACACCCCTCTCCCAACTTGGGAGAGGGGCAGTTCTTGTGAGGGTAAATACAATAACTAATCAAAAGGCACTCGGTCTTTCACCGAAGCAAGCACAAGCACCTACAAAAGTCTAGTAATATCAACCCTCACCCCGTCCTGTCGGACACCCCTCTCCCAAGTTGGGAGAGGGGCAGGGGTGAGGGTAAATACGATCACTAATCAAACGGATTTGATATAAATTTGTGGGGTGGGCGTCTCGCCCGCCCAGTTTATTGATGTAAGATCCCCAACGCAGAGGTAAGCGCAAAGGGGTCCAGAGTCTTGGTGCAAAAATTTCGGGCGTTGCTGAATCATGGGATGATTTCGCCCAATTTGGGACGAATTTTCAATGGTTTCAACCGCCAATTCATCCCGCATTTATGCAACGCCAAATTTCGTTCTGAACTTATGTATGTTGTATTTAGCAGGCTAGTATGGCAGAACTTGAATCAATTGGTATTTTTGCACTGTACCGAGAACGCGATGGGGTCTAGATAAATCAGTTTCTTGTTTTGCAGAGATCCAAGCGTAGCTAGAAGCTGGCACTTCGGAAATTGTGTCTACGTCCTTTCCGTGGTGAGGAGTGTAGAAATCAAGCAGTACTCCGGTTTTGCCCCCAACTTTCACAAAGTAGATAGGGTTGTTTTGCAAAACTTGGGCGATCGCAGGCTGTGCTAAAAAAGTTCTGACATCTGGATTGTAGTCACTCAGCAAGCCGTTACTACTAGCCACAGCTAAAGCCAACCATGCCGGGATCAACCAACCAGCAAGCCAATAATTAGAGGTGAGAAAAATTTTACCAAAGCGGTAACGACCAATCCACACTAAAGGCAATATCAACCAACCACTACCTAAAGCTAAGGCTAGAGTTGCATATCTGCGGATGTCACCACTAGGCCAAATAAGAGCGATCGCACCCGCTAGCAATAATAAAATACCTAGCAAACCAAAAATATAGCTGAGATTCCGAGATAGATCCCCCCTAGCCCCCCTTAGTAAGGGGGGTAATTTACTTCCCCCCTTTTCAAGGGGGGATTGAGGGGGGATCTGATCGTAAATCTTACCCAGCCAATCTAACCCCACAGCTGCAAGCATGGCAATGAAGGGATACAGTAAAAGACTGTAGTGAGGTAAACGAGTCGAGAAAAGACTAAGCTCGACAAATAAAATGAGTGGAAAGCCAACTAGTATAAGATGGTAGCGAGGAATGGGACGACGGCAAGCTAAAAATAAACCTAAAAGACTGAAAAAAAACCAAGGAAAGGCTTTGATTGGGACATTCCATAAATAAAATAAAATTCCCTTGTCACCGCGATCGTGAGAACCTAAACGAAATACAAAATTGAGTAATTCTGCAACACTATCATTGCCGTAGCGTGAAAAGCTCAACCAAAGCCAGACAAAGGTGGGAATTAAACCTACTGCAAACCCGATATACAACATAAGGTTTGTGAGATGACGATGACGGCGATGTTCCCAAATTAGATAAGGTGACAAAGCCATCATTGGCAAAAAAATCATAAAGCTTCTAACTAAGAAACCTAAACCGAAACAAACACCGACAATAAAGCTATAAAAATAGCGAGATTTAGGATTTAATTCTGCTTTTAATAAACAAAAAATCGCTAAAAGTACCAAAAAAATCATTGGTACATCAGGTGTGCCTAAACGACAATATTGTAACCAGAGAAATTCCAAGCTCAGAATTGCACCTGCTAGCCAAGCAATTTTTTGATTAAGTAGAATTTTCCCGATTTCATAGAGAAGTATGACGCTAAAGATCCCCAAAATCATACTTGGCAAGCGCACGCTAGTTTCACTAATGCCAAACAATGTGTAAGAACTGGCAATTAACCAATAAGGGCCTGGAGTTTTATGATGGGGTTCTGACCAAGGATTAATCCAGTCTCCAGACTCAAACATCCGGCGCGATCGCCAGGCGTAAAGCCCTTCATCATGGGCCATCAAGCTACTATCACCAGAATTGAATAGCAATAATGGCAGTATCCAAAATAACAAACTGAGATAGGGAAAACCTGCCCAAAGGCGCAAACGCTGCCAAGTTGATTGAGAATGTAGTAGCTTGAATGACATTGATGTTTGTTGGTTGGTGATTGGTGGTTGTAGAGACGTGCCATGGCACGTCTCTACATTGGTTGGTGGTTGTTGATTGGTAGATGTTTGATAGACTCGCCTATTTTTCAGACTGTTTCTAATATATGTATGGTGATATACAAATTTAGGCAACACTTCTCCTAATTAGGGTTTTATGCCGCTGAGACCAGAGCAACGTAATAAACTAGACGCAACCGACGACAAGGAATTTTATTCCTTTCCGCGCTTTGTCACCCATGTAGACGAAGGTTTTATTCAACAATTAACGGATTTATACCGCGATCGCCTGCAACCCAACATGCGTATTTTAGACATGATGAGCAGTTGGGTATCTCATCTACCAGAAGAAATGCAGTTTGCCCATGTGGAGGGACACGGACTCAACGCTGAGGAACTAGCACGCAATCCCCGGTTGGATCGTTATTTCGTGCAGGATCTCAACGAAAATCCTCGTTTACCGCTTCCGGATCAAGATTTTGATGCCGTTCTCAACTGTGTGTCAGTGCAATATTTGCAATATCCAGAGGCAGTATTTTCCGAAGTTCACCGTGTTCTCAAACCAGGTGGTGTGGCAATTATCAGCTTTTCTAACCGCATGTTTTTTCAAAAGGCTATTCAAGCATGGCGGGATGCTTCGGAAGCAACCAGAGTTGAATTAGTCAAAAGCTATTTCTCTTCTGTACCAGGATTTACTACTCCAGAAGTAATAGCCCGTCAGTCACCAATACTGACTTTTCTACAGTGGTTGGGTGCTGCGGGAGGAGATCCGTTTTACGCCGTAATCGCTTACCGTGAAGTAGGGTGAGCAATGCTGTTCATCCTACGCACATAAAGATGTAATTCCAGACACTTAACATGACCAAAAACTAAATTTTCTGCTACAAGCCCGCACAAGGACAGATAATTAACTTGAAGGCCATCTCAAGAATGCAGTAGAGTACGAAGTTATACTTCTACAGCATCGCAGCCTTCTTCTCTCTTCCTTATTCCTTTAGATAAATGAGGAATCAAACATGAATTTCCCTCGTGTCCGCAGGATTTTAGCAGTTGTACTGTTATCAGTATTGCTACTGACAACAGCGTGTACTCCCAAACAACCTGGACGTTTTGACCAGGTGCAACAAGAAAGCAGCCGTCAAAAAAGTGGTCAAGCCGTTGCTAAAGACGCGACTCAGGGTAGCGAATTTAACAAATTTTTTCCTGCTGCTGAAGATGGCTACGAACGGGTATATACCCAAGAAAAAAAGGGTTTTGCTGAAGCTAAGTTGAAAAAAGACGGTAAAGAATTAGCTATGCTAGCTATTTCCGATACCACCAGCATACCTGGATCAGCAGCAAAATATGCTAATAGCACCAAACAAATCGCCGGTTATCCAGCAGTAGAAGTTGGCACTACTCAAACTTCTATATTGGTTAACGATCGCTATCAAGTGAAAGTGCTTTCTCGTTCACCGTCATTTACAGCTAGCGATCGCGAAGCTTGGCTCAAAAAATTTAACCTGGATGGACTCGCCAAACTGAAATAAAAGTTGTTGGTTGTTAGTTGATAGTTAGTTCAAGCAACAAACAACAAACAACAACCAACAAACAACAAATAAAATAAGGAGATTTTTGTGAGCAAACCGATTTTTGAGTTGGTTGACGAACTACCAACCAGTGGCTTGACTGTTTCGATGCTGAACTCACTGGATTTTGTGGCTCCTGGTCAATGGCATAATGTGGTTGGTTTTGTCAACACAATTAAAACCGTGACTGGCGAAACCGACGAAGGTTTAATTCAAGCTATTGGCGAACGAGCAATTTATCTCTACAATGACCGCTCCCAAGGATATCAGCGGGCCATGTGGCTGTACCAAACCGTTGATAGTACAGATAAAGCTCTCGGTGCAGCAGCTTTGGCTAATAAGGTAGGAGAGAGAATTCCTCTTTTAGGCTTTCTTAACTCTATCACTCCCAAAGCTGACAAAGCCCAAACCATTGACCTGTGTCTGAAATTAGTTGCCGAGTTGGTAGCATTTTGTAGCATCAACGGCATTCCTGGCGACAGCATTGGCGATTTTGTGGCATCTTTGGGTGAGTATAGCAGTGAGTCACTGATCCGCATGGTTGCATTAGTTTGCGTTGATGGTTTGATCCCCCTTGGGCCAGACTTTATTAGCAAAGCCTTGTCTACGATCAATCAGACTAGTCCCCAAGAATTAGAACAAAACAAAACTTTCCAGAACATGCAAGAGGCAATTCCAGGTAATAATTCCAGCAGCAAACTGAATTTTATTGGCGAAAGCTTTAACTCAGTTCAAGGCTGGATGAGCAATCTAGTTGCCTCGAATGGTTTAACACCCCAAAAAGTTGTTCATCACTTGCAAAATTTTGTCGAAGTTACTGATGACAGATTAGATTATTTGGGGGCGTTCCTGGATGTAGCTACGAATTACTATGAACATACAGGTACACAAACCTTAGCGCGTCGCTTGATCGAGCGAGCTGTGGCAGAAATTTAGATTGATAACTTGATGGATAATTAGTAATAAAATCTATTACTAATTATCCTTTTTAAAATAATAATTTCTCAGATGGAAAAATATTCTCAAAAAAGTAATTAATCAAACTGGAAATAAAGGGGTTGTACTCGATAATGATTGACGCGACCAAGTAGGTTGGCATAGATAACGTATTCTGCGTGGTGACTGTTAGTGGTTAGTGGTTAATGGTTAGTGGTTAATAATAAACAACCAATAACCAACTATTACCTACTAACTACTACCTACTACCTACTAACTACTATCTACTAACTGCCCTCCAACTACTTAGCAGTCAACCCTTGAAGGTGTTAACCACACAACCCCAATGAATCAGCATCATATTGAAGTAATAGTTTCTGCCAGAAACTTTAAAGACAACATTCGCTACATCCAGGATTTTGTTGCACCGGCCAAACTGTGCGTAGTGATGAAAGCAAATGCTTACGGGCATGGTTTAAAGCAATTAGCAACAACGGCAGTTGTCGCGGGAGCAGACTACATTGGTATCTGTACAAATCCAGAGGCAACGACTATCCGCGATCTAGGTTTGGATGTCAAACTTCTGCGTTTACGCATGGCGCTACCACAAGAGTTGGAAGAATCAATAAACCGCCTAAATATCGAAGAACAGGTGGGAACAATGGAAGCAGCAGAGTATTTATCTGATGCTGGTGTTAAACGCGGTAAACAAATCCCCGTGCATATCAATATTGATACGGGGATGGGTAGAAGCGGTTTCTTTTCATCCCAAATTAAGGAACTGAAGAAAGTCTGTGGACTTCCTGGTCTGTCTATTGTTGGGATTATGACTCACTTTGCCAGCGCTGATGGTAAAGACTTGACATTTACCGACAAGCAGATGGAAGACTTTTATACTGTTCGCGCTGCTCTCAACGATTACTTACCAATAGATGTGTTAACTCATACTCATAATAGTGCAGCCACAGTGCGCCTCACTCCTAAATGTAATAGTCTGGTGCGGATCGGTGCTGCCTGTTACGGAGTACGCACATCACGGGACTTTGAAAATCCCTCAGAATTGAAACCAGTGATGGCAGTGAAAACTAGGATAGCTCAGGTAAGGAAAGTACCAGCAGGAAGAAAAATTGGTTATGGTAGTTTATTCACCACTCAGCGTGATAGTTTAATTGCATCTTTACCTGTGGGATTTGGTGAGGGTTATCCGCGATCGCTATTCAATAAAGGTATTGTCTTGATTCAAGGTCATCGCTGTCCGGTGGTCGGACGAGTTTCGCTGAATATTACTACGGTAGATGTTACGGACTTGCCAAAAGAAGTAAAATGGGGTGATGAAGTGGTGCTTGTTGGTCGTCAAGGTGACGAAGAAATCACCTTTGAAGAATTAGCAGATAAGTTTGGGAGCGTACATACAGAAATCAACCTGATGGCCGGTTTTATGAACCAGGTCGGTTACTTATATTGATTCAGGTAATGGCTTTTTCCCACCCAGGCACGGCAAGCAGCCGTGCTTTTATTTTGGCGATCGCATCTAGTGGTTCATCGCATTAATTATGAGAGGTTTGTAGTGAGCGATTTATCGCTCAATTTCAAGGGCTAAAGCCCTAACTACGAACTTTCACAACTTATCAAAACTAATGCGATAGACCACTAGGTTTCGCTTTGTTGGATAAAATCCGTAGTCTTGCATGAACGTCTTCTGAAATCAATAATTACTATCCGAACGGGTACTCATAGATATCAGTAAACTAGAGATACTTGGAAAGCACCAAACAGAAGCATGACAATGGTTGCTAGTCAAAACCAAAGTTATATTTCTCCAGAAGAATATCTGCGAACAGAGGAGCAAAGCCCAATTAAGCACGAATATATTGATGGGCATGTCTACGCAATGGCAGAAGCACTCGATTCCCATGTCACCATAGCCGGAAACTTATTTGCATTACTGAGAAACCACGTCCGGGGAAAGGGATGTCGGGTTTATATCTCTGACATGAAGGTTCAGATTGAGTCACTGAATATTTTTTACTATCCTGATGTGATGGTGACTTGTGATGAGAGGGATAGAGAATCTGCTGCTTTCAAACGTTATCCTTGTTTGATTGTCGAGGTTTTGTCTAAATCAACTGAAGCGTTTGACCGAGGAGATAAGTTTGCAGACTACCAACACCTGGAAACGCTTCAATAATATGTTTTAATTAGCACAAAGCGCCAACGGATAGACTGCTTTCGTCGCAATACCGAAGGGCTGTGGGTGATGCATTCATTTACCCAGGGAGGCAAAGTGTACTTAGCCAGTGTAGACTTTTACACTAGCATTGATGAACTGTATGAAGATGTCACACTTACAGATGACGAATTAGAGATAGAGGACTCTTGAACCTATTTTGGCAATTGCAGATCCCGTGCGATCGCATCCAGATACGGTTCAAAAACTGCCAAATTCTCCAGTTTCTCAAACTTGCCTGTTGTCGATCCCGGGTCAAAAGCAGTAGTCATGACATAAAGATTTTTACCATCAAAGGTAACATAACCAAGATGTTGTTCTTGTACCCCACCTTGGCGCTTCAGTCCTACAAATCCATAGCGCATTCCCGGAAGTTTACCAACCTGTACTTGTTGTGGGGGATAGGTTGAAAAAGTAATGCGATCGCCGTAACTACCTTTACGATCTTTTTCTAAACCAGCATAGTGTTCAGTAACCCAAGCATTGAGTGCTGCTGTTAACTGAGTTTGGTACTGGGGATTTTGGTAGTCCACATTCTTAGCGGGATCAATACCAGCTTGAGCGAGCATCTTTTGAAAATTCGGCTGTTTTTCTAGCGAATAAACTCCCATCTCCACCGTTCCCAAACTTTCTCCGTTAGCAGAAACACACAACAGAGGGGCATTTCCATCACAAGGCGCAACCTGCCAATCTCTGGGAGCAGCAGTTTTCTCCAAAAGATTTTTCCAAATATTGTCCTGAGTGGAGTTAGGGGTAGTTGCAGAAGAGGTTTGGGCTACTTTTGGTGTATTTTTGCCAGAAAAGCCAGACCCAGCCAATTTTACTCCCATTGGAACCAAAACCAGCAAAATACCAGCAATGAGAACATGATAGAGTCTTAACATTTTTCTATAAATAGCAGAGTAAGAGGTTACAAATTAAAAGTAACAACAAAATATTCTGGGTATGGTTACAAATAGATCTTGTATCACTTTTTTCTAGAGTCAGCCTTACTACTGTTAGCTAAGTAAAAGGAACTGGGGATTAGGGATTGGGGATTGGTAATTAGAAAGATCCCTGCTTGAAGTTCTTTTTCGTGGAGCGGCGTTCCGAGCACCGCTAACATAAGGGTATGCGGGGACTCACGAAACGCGACCAGGAGAATGTGACAAATAGCTACATATAGAGAAGTTATGGAGGTGGTGGGCGATCGCCATTCCTGATGTTGTTTTATTTAGTAAAAGGGACTGAGGGCTAGTGCCGCGCGGACTGGGGATTGGGTTAAATTAATTAGTGATTTGGTGTTATAATCAAACTCGTGAACATAGCTGATTTCACATCAGCGCCATACCTCTGCAACAAAGGCTTCACAAAAAATATTTAGATTGGAAGTAACTTTAGAGATATTTCCATAGAGCAAAATGTTACACAAAGAACCTCGCGATCGCGATAGCTTATCAAATCACATTTCATTAACTCCTTCTGCTGAAAAACCCCATCATCCTGCACCTTGGCAAAGGGCAGCTATGAATTTATCGCTGGTGTTGCTAGGTTCTGGTATGACACTTGCAGGGGGCTATTTAGCTTCCAACTACCAGCAAATGTCCCAGAACGCGTCTAATTTAGCTGTCACCCCTGTAAATGCTGCCCCACCAATACCAACAAGTACAGATCCAAACTTTGTGACAAATGTTGTCCAAAAGGTTGGCCCTGCCGTGGTGCGAATTGATTCTTCTCGCACAGTTACAACCCGGTTGCCGGAGGAATTTAACGACCCGTTTTTCCGCCGCTTCTTTGGACGACAAATGCCGTTACCACGAGGAAACCGGGTAGAACGGGGTACTGGTTCCGGCTTTATCATCGATGGTGATGGTCGTATTCTCACCAATGCTCACGTAGTTGATGGTGCAGATACCGTGAAAGTCACACTCAAAGATGGACGCAGCTTTCAAGGTAAAGTGCTGGGTAAAGATGAGTTGACCGATGTTGCGGTTGTGAAGATTGAGGCAAATAACTTGCCAATGGTAAAATTAGGTAATTCAGACCAGCTGCAACCAGGACAATGGGCGATCGCTATTGGTAATCCTCTTGGTTTAGATAATACCGTGACTACGGGGATTATTAGTGGTACTGGACGCAATAGCAGTCTAATTGGTGCTGGCGATAGACGAGTAGATTATATTCAGACAGATGCAGCCATTAATCCTGGTAACTCCGGCGGTCCCTTACTTAATGACCGTGGCGAAGTGATTGGCATGAATACAGCCATTATCCAGGGGGCACAAGGATTAGGCTTTGCCATTCCCATCAAAACAGCCCAACGTATTGCAGATCAACTCATTACCACAGGCAAAGCCCAACATCCTTATCTAGGAATTCAAATGGTAGGCTTGACGCCTGAGTTAAAGCAAAACATTAACTCAGATCCCAACAGCAATTTGAGTGTGAATGAAGATAAAGGCGTGTTAGTCGTGAAAGTCATGCCTAATTCACCAGCCGCTAAGGCAGGTATACGTGCTGGTGATGTAATTCAAAAACTGAACGGTCAAACAGTTACAGATGCTAGCAGTGTACAAAAGGCAGTAAATGATAACCCAATTGGCGCAGAGTTACGCATAGAATTACGCCGCCAAGGTCAAAACCTCAACTTAGCCGTGCAATCGGGTGCTTTTCCAACTGCAATGCAATAGATCTAAAGCGGGACTGGGGACTAGGGTGTGTTTTCAAAGTATCAGTTTTGTCATGCTGTAGGCGTAGCCTTCCCGTAGGGTACGAAGCGACAGCGTAGTGAAGCATCTCTATAACCCTGATTTTTACGAGATTCTACTCTGCCTTGAGCCGCTGCGCGTCTACGCTCCATTTCATTTCGCACCCTGCGGGAAGCCGCACCAAGCGTCTACAGAATGACATTTAGGAGTTTGAAAACACGCCCTAGGGGGGATCTAAGAGTTTGAAAACACGCCCTAAGGATTAGGAATTAATAAATCTTATATTGCCCAATCCCCAATCCCCAATCCCCGATACCCAGTACGCAATTCATTCCTGAACCAATAACAATTGGAAGAATTATTATTGCAAAGATTGGATTCTTCTCCAGAAGGCAATCATCCTGAGAATCCAATAGAATAGCAGAACAAATATGAATTTAACTCCAGCCAAGCTGTGAGGTGTTTAAATTATCTGTTTTGGCAGGGTTTACAGAAAAGGCTAGAATTCCCTTTGGGGTTAGAGAGTGAAGCATAGAAGGATTGACCTGCTTCCCCAAAGTAAACAAAAATACAAATCATAACGCTTCTTAAAAAATTGCTACCAAGATCAACTAGCTCATGTAAAATACTAAACCAAACGCAGAGATTGCAATCAGCATAGGGACTACACTACTGAATTCAAATTGTCTTGTCTTGCAAGTTTTTACCAAATACATGGGAATAACTAAGGGCCACAAAATAGTTGCGATCGCAAACATCACCCAAGATAAAAAATTCTCTTCTGGAGAAGAAACTGGATGGCGGAGAGAAAATCTTAACCAATTGATACAAAAATAGCAGGTCATCAGCAGGTAACTAATAACCAAAGCCGATTGAATCTTGTTCACTGTAGGTACTCCTTAAGTTATCTGAGATTCAGCAAAATGACCTGTATAAATTGATTGCAGAGTGTAAATCAATTTATTTTAGATGTAAAAAACAATACTGTACTGTCATATTGGTTACTTCATCTCCTAATATTAATTTATTTGTAGATATAAATGTTAATAGAATTGCGAAGATAGAGAAATCAGTACTTATACCGAATTTATCCCGAGCGGGATTAGACTGGAAATTATACCAAACTATTTATAACTAGGTTGCTTGACTGTAGACTAGTTTTAAAACAAATTTTCAAATTTAACAGTGTACTACAAGTTTATAATGCACTAAACATAAAGGCTTTCAAAAAAACAAATTAATATATAAAAGTACATATAAATAAGAATATAGCTAACACTATATTAATGTATGTTTTAAAAAACACTAGCGTTTTAAACGTCGCCCATCAGTTAGTCGGCGACTCGATAGCAAACCAGTAACGACATGGTATTTCAGAGAGCGTAACACCGTGGATAAAATCGGCGCTGCCACTCATCTGTATCTGCCATGCAGCATCACTTGAAACTGTTAATATCAGATTTACAATCTACTGCCGTAGAAGCAATTCATGAATTGCTTCTACAAAATTCATACCTCGTCAGACTCTCCAAACTCCGCTTTGGTGATGCCAATTGCCAAAGCAGCTAGCCAAATTGCCGATCTTTGGCATCAGTCCTCAGATGGAATTTGATGATGGCTACCTGGAGTTATTTGATTTGGGCGATCGCGCAAGTGAGGGCGATCGCGTTATGGAAGTGATGGAAACCTGTTTCCGCGCCGAATTTCTCTACCGCGTCGATGAAATCATCATCTTTTAGTAACAGATGAATACTCTCAGTTGGTGGTGCAAGTTGTGGAGTAGTCAGCCAGGGTCAAGTAGCTAGGAACATATTCTATATCACATCTAAAATTCTTCCATTAGATAGGTGCTAAATTTTAAACTTGTGCTGTTTACACTAGCATATTTCTAGAGAATTAAACAAAATTATATTCCTATTTGAGTAATAAAAACAGAGAAACTGATAGCTACCAAATTTTTGGTTTATATCAGTGTCTTTGATTTTTATATAAGCAAATAAAATCAATGAACTTGACTATAGTCAATTTTACTAGACAATATCTACACATTGATTGTATAAAGCATATCTATATTATCGTATTTATGTACTTAGTTTTATTACTCAAGTCTTTAGAGTGACTTGAATCTAGTAAAATTGAAAGCCCAAAAAAATATACAAAGTATATATTAATGAAAACTAGTAATCAGGGTAGTAGTTATTAAAACTTTAGATTCAAAAATCTCAATGCTTGTAAAAAAATATCACCGGATAATTACTTATATAAAGCTTTGCTTAATCACTTCAAATCCTTATATGCAATACACACATATGCTTTCTTAAGCATACAAGCATGATGTTAATAACATATTGCTTAAATTTGAGAAACATTTAATACAAATAATTAGAGATAAACACGATAATTGGGAAATTTGGTAACTAAAAATAAGCAGAAAATGATTTTTGTGATAATCTGAATCTTGTTGAGAACTTGCTTCTCTAAGAACTTAAATATAAAGACTCAGATACTATCTGTTTTTGAAAAGTAATTTGATTTTCAATTCCCAGGGTGTGGAGTGTTAATGTCTACCAAATCTTATTTTACCGACCTGAATTATCCGGGTTGGCAGTTACCTCAGATTTTACTGTCTAAGCCAAAATCTATTAGTGATCTGCAAAAAGTAGACTCACGAAAACCTGACGTTCCCATTTACTATAAGCCTCAGAAACCTTCTAATTTGTGGTGTCTGCTTCATAAATTCTTAACTTGGCTGACGGTCTACAATTACTTCAATAACAACACAGATTTAGTAACAACACTTATAAATAAACAAGGCAATCTATTAACCATTGTCTGGGATTGCTGCTATACTAATTTTTGAATAAAGTCAGCAAGACCATGATTTCCGCAAAAATAGTAGCTTTGATGATTCGGCTATTAACAACAACTAAAGCTACTAATTCATAAGTGTTAAAAAATTATTTTGATGACATCGGCAGTCATTTTAGTGCTTGCCATTGACTTTTTTAAGCTTTATGGGAATTATGCCCATATATATGCTTTGTGGTTATAACTGCTAGCAGCACATCGAGTTTCAGGCTATTTTTGTTTACCTGAGTTTTCAAATTTAATTAAATAAGTGATTGTTCATGCATGGAGTTGGACTTTGATGGTCTTTGAGATCTCAGTTCTTCTAACGTAACCTTCTTTGTGTGTGTTTGCGCTATACATACAGCCAGGAAGGCCGAATTGCAGAGAAGTTATCACTAAAATTAGAAGCCTTAGATCCGAATAGAAAAATTTTACTATTTTGCTTGGTTTGGGTGATATTGAAAAGTCGAGGTTTTGAGAAATATACATTTGAGTGTATGTGCTTGCTTCGCACGCACTCTATGACAGGATCAACCAAGCAAGATTTCTCTCTAATTTATTTACACATAAAACCCAGGAGAAGCATCCAGAAAACTTTTTATTTTCATGCGAATTGACTATATTTTCTCTGCTTTAAGATTGGTTGTTCTACCAAGCCCGATGCTTGTGTAGATTGCGCTGGAGGTTTGTATTATTATGAATTTATCAATCAGATTTTCTCACTTCATACAAAAGTCTATTAACACTTTATTGTGTCAATTGTTGAAGCTGAGAAACCGCCATTTTTTAATTGTTGATATTATTGTTTTTCTCTTCACACCATCGTTAGCGCTGTTTTTGCGTTTAGATGGCAATCTTGTTTTGGAATCATACAAACCAGATTTAGCAAATGCCACAATACTATTTTTAGTAGTAAAACTAAGTGTATTTTGGAGTTTTGGTTTTTATAGGCGTTATTGGCGTTATGCAAGCATTGAGGAACTGACATACATTTCCATGCTAGTAACGGCTACAGTTGTTGTCCAAACTCTGTTATTTAATTTTCTTGAATATATACCGTATGTTGCTTTAGAAAAGCTGCCAAGATCGCTGCCGTTTATTGATGGATTGCTTTCATGTATTTTCATTGGGGCGCTGCGTTTCAGTGTGAGGGCTGTGGAAAGAATCTACCAAGGGCGTGCATCATTCAATTCACGGGAACGAATATTGGTAGTTGGTGCTGGTAGTGCAGGCGTTTCCCTTGTGCAAGAAATGCAAAGAAATCCCCAACTAGGTTTTTATCCTGTTGCCTTTATTGACGACGATCCCCGAAAATTAAACGCACGCATTCGCGGCATACCTGTAGTTGGCGATCGCCACACAATTCCTGATGCCATACATTCACTGCAAATTCATAAAGTCATCATTGCGATGCCGACAGTTGCAGGACGAGTTATTCGGGAAATTGTCGATATTTGCAAAAGAACAGGAACTCATACTTGCACTTTACCTGGCATACATGAAATCCTCAATGGCCGTGTACGCCTAGATAGCATTCGGGATGTACGCATTGAGGATTTGCTCAGACGCGAACCCGTACAGACAGATATTGAGCGAGTTTCCCAATTTCTCAAAGGCAAGAAAGCACTAATTACCGGCGCAGGCGGATCGATTGGTAGCGAACTTTGCCGTCAAATTTGCAAGTGCCGCCCAGCTGAAATGATGCTAATAGGGCACGGTGAGAATTCTGTATTCGTTATCCAGCAAGAATTAGAACAACTGATACAAGTGCTGAAAGAAGATGGGAAAGCACAACGATATACCCCGCGTATTTATGCCTTCATTGGCGATATTCGCTATCGCCATCGCTTAAAACACGCCTTTGAACGATTCCAACCAGATGTAATTTTTCATGCCGCAGCCCATAAGCACGTTCCTTTGATGGAATTAAACCCACCAGAAGCAATTACTAATAACGTGCTGGGAACAAAAAATTTACTGGATTTGGCATTGCAATACAACGTTAAACATTTCGTGATGATTTCCACAGATAAGGCAGTTAATCCCACCAATGTCATGGGTGCCAGCAAGAGAGTCGCCGAAATGTTGGTACTGCAAGCCGCTCAAAAAAGTGGTTTGCCTTATGTTGCAGTACGTTTTGGTAATGTTTTGGGTAGCCGAGGTAGCGTGGTTCCTACTTTCCAAAAACAAATTGCTGTAGGCGGCCCGATCACAGTTACCCATCCCGAAATCTGTCGTTATTTCATGACCATTCCGGAAGCAGTGCAACTAGTTTTACAAGCTGCAGTACTTGGTCGCACTGGCGAAGTATTAATGCTAAACATGGGCAAACCAGTAAAAATTGTTGACTTAGCTAAAGAACTAATTCGCCTTTCTGGATACGAAGTCAACAAAGATATTGATATTGTATTCACTGGTTTGCGACCGGGAGAAAAGTTGTTTGAGGAATTATTTATTAAAGGAGAGGAATACGAACCAACCGAACACGAAAAATTGTTGGTTGTGAAAAACGCTAGTCGAATTATTCCTCAAAGTCTGAATATGATAGTCGAGGCTTTGTGTCAAGCAGCAATCAAAAATGATGGAAATTCTATCCTGTTTTTACTTGAACAAATAGTGCCAGGATATCAACCCAAATACTTAGGAAATAATGGGAGCAGTGCGTCAACAAATAGTGATAAATTGGCAACTTCAAATGAAAATACATTGGCAAAAATGAAGCCTACAGGAGTATAAATCGGTAGTTAGACTACCACGATAAATCCCAAAAAAAGCATGGATACTACCGAGCTTTCAAGAAAGCATTGAGGCATTTGGGAAGAAAATCAGACCAATAAAGGTATATGCAAAAAACTCAGCCATTAACACTACGTCGTAACTTTTCTTGGACATTTATTGGTAATGCTGTATATGCAGCTTGCCAGTGGGGAATGCTGGTAGTGCTGGCTAAACTCGGTAGTCCGGAGATGGTTGGACAGTTCTCTTTAGGTTTTGCGGTGACTGCTCCCGTAGTCATGTTTACAAATCTCCAATTGCGACAGGTGCAAGCAACAGATGCTAAACAACAGTATCTATTTGGGGATTATCTTGCTCTTCGGCTAATTGCAACCGGATTGGCACTTCTCATCATTGCCGGGATTGCTTTTTCAAAGATATATCCTTGGGAAACGGCACTGGTTATCTTACTTGTCGGCTTAGCTAAAGCTGTGGAATCAGTGAGTGATGTATTTCATGGACTCTTTCAGCATCGTGAACGCATGGATCGTATTGCAATATCGATGATGCTCAAAGGTCCTATGTCATTACTTCTTTTGGTGATAGGAGTCTATGTATCAGGAAGCGTGGCTTGGGGTGTAATCGGATTGATTTGTGCTGGAACGATTGTTCTGATTGCCTACGACATTCCTCGCACAGCATTGCTGCTTAGTCATCCTTCTCCTATTCTTCAGAGTCAGGAACTCCAAAAAACTCAGCTGGCAGATACTCTGAAACCTCGTTGGCATTTAAGAAAGCTAGGAAAGCTAGCTTGGCTGACCTTGCCATTGGGTTTGGGAATGATGCTAGTTTCGCTGAACAGTAATATTCCAAATTATCTAATTGAGAATTACTTAGGAGGGTGGGAGTTAGGTATTTTCGCTGCGATCGCTTATCTGATGGAGATAGGTAACAGGGTTGTAATAGCTTTGGGAGAATCAGCAGTCGCAAGATTGGCGCAATATTATGCAGCAGGTAAAAGCATTTTATTTCTTCGGCTTCTCTTCAAGTTGGTAGGAATTGGTGCGCTACTGGGTGGTACAGGGGTTTTAGTATCCCTGATTGCAGGGAAGCAAGTTCTGACCTTTATTTATCGACCCGAATATGCTCAATATACGAACTTACTAGTTTGGTTGGCGATCGCTGCTGGGATTCGATATATGGCAAACTTTTTAGGTTATGGCATGACAGCAGCCAGATATTTCCGAATCCAAATGCCTTTATTTGGTTTTGTGACTGTCATCTTAGCTGTAGCAAGCCTTTGGTTATTACCAAAAGTGGGTTTGATCGGAGGTGCGATCGCACTATTGCTGGCTGCGATCGCTCAAGGAGTTATTAGTTTGGCAGCTATTTACCATGCATTGTTTGCGCTTAACAAGCGTACAAGCAAGATATGAGAATTATGACAAATCTGGAAATTAATTGGTTAGCTATATCAATTGCTCTCACAACTGCTACTCAACTACGATTACCCGGCATTCCTGTTGGAGTAGGTGAAATAGTACTACTTTTATGGATGCTATCTGTAGGTATTAGGATATTGCTTCATCGAAGTTATTTAATAACATCTGTTGCGAAGATAGTTATCTTTTTTTGGATAGCTGTCTTCACTTGCCTTACCTTGGGTATGCTTGTAGCTTATTTTATGGATGTCTTAGATCCAGGGCCTTTACGAGATTTGTTTGCTTTTGTATTTGCATCTCTTTTTTCTATTTTATTTATCATTTCAATATCGTCTCAAAAAGACAAACAAATTATTCATCAAATACTTTCACGTTTTATTAAATTCACAATTTTTGTTCAAGCTATATTATTCTTCATTCCTGTACGTATTCCATTTTTTCAAACTTGGTATGAATCTACGCGATTTCAGGGTTGGTCGAATAATCCTAATCAGCTTGCTTTTTTATCTACAGCAATTCCTTTTTTCTCTTTATATTTATATAAAATAACCAAAGAAAAGCATGAAAAAAAATGGTATACTTTAAGCATTTTTTTGGCTTTCATGATTGGTTCTGGAACGCAAAGCGATTCACTTAGTTTTGGTTGGTACATAGCAATCTTCTTCCTATTTTGTTCATATATATATCGAACTCTTACAAATTATGCTAAAACTCATTTTCGTGGTTTTATTGTTGTAATTTTCAAACAGATAACTTTATTGATAATGCTGTTGATAGGTTTAATATCAGCATTTATTTTTTCTGAAAAAATAAATGCTATTGCCAGTGAAGTCTACGATAGTAATTCTCAAGGTGAAGATCGACTGAAGTTATGGGCAAATGGTATTGATTCTATATCTCGTTCACCCCTATTTGGTCTTGGCCCTGGTGCTCATTCAGGTGAAAGAGAGCCAATTTTCTATGTTCAAGAAGCGCATAATGCATTTATCGACTGGACGGCAAGTTCTGGAATTATCGGGCTAATATGCTATCTTACTCTTCTGTTTTGGGTAGGTTGGAAAGCTTGGAAAAAAGGCTATATCTCTCTAGTTGCTGCCTTGATATCCGTAGTAGGATACACTACCTTTGCCTATATGTTGCGCCATATTATTTTGTGGTTCTATGTGCTGACAATCTTAGAATTTAGCACACACTCAAAAAATCATCAGCGATTCTCAAAGAACTATTAGATTTCTTAAAACAATGATTTAAATTTTCTCAAAAATAATTCATTTCATTTAGTAAAAAAGCATTTGTAATTCAATCAACAGGATTTAGAAAGATGATGGCTTCTGTGAGTGTAATCATTCCATGCTACCGTAGCTCTGGTACAGTACGTAGAGCAGTTGATTCTGTAGCCAAGCAAACTCTTCGACCTGCCGAAGTTATTCTTGTTGATGATGGCAGTGGAGACGATACGCTTAGGGTTTTACAGCAGTTGCAGGATGATTATGGCAAAGACTGGATTAAGGTTATTGCTCTAGAAAAAAACTGTGGTGTCTCAGTTGCTCGAAATGTTGCTTGGGATATAGCATCTCATGACTATATTGCCTTTCTTGATTCTGATGATGCTTGGCATCCAGAAAAGATTGCCCGTCAGTATGCGTGGATGGTTAAACATCCTGAAATTATGCTATCTGGACATCATAGTTTAGTTAATAAACCAGACGTTCGATTAAACCATGAAACCATATCAGAAAATATAGAAGCTAATTTTATCTCCAAAAATAAACTTCTATTTTCTAATGTTTTTTGCACATCTTCTGTTATGATGAAGCGTAGTATTAAAGAACGCTTTTGTCCTTCCCTAAAATACTGTCAAGATTATTTACTTTGGCTGGAAATTGTATTGAATGGTAATCAATCTGCTGTTCTCAACTTCCGCGCTACCTATAGCTTTAAGTCTCCATTTGGAGAGAGTGGGTTAACAAAAAATCTTTTGAATCTGAAAGCAGATATATCAGATATCTATAGGAGACTTTGGAAATCTGGATATATCAATTTGTTTGAGTGGAGCATATTATCTATTTGGTCTTTGGCAAAACATTACAGGCGAGTATATATCTGCCACCAAGATAAACAAATATTAAGTACTTAATTCACTTAGAACTAATAAATTTCCACCTTTGAAAATTAAGTGGTGAACTATGAAAAGCCTCTTAATCGTCACAACCATTCCGGCGACACTCCGTGCCTTCTTTATTCCTATTACCCATCATTTTCAGTCTCAAGGCTGGCGGGTTGATGGCATGGCTAAGGAAATCTCAGCTAGTCCTGAATGCTTAAAGGCATTCAATCAAGTCTGGGATGTGGAGTTATCGCGCAATCCTCTCAAGCCACAGAACCTCATGGTTGCATTACAACAAATCCAGAAGGTAGTGGAAAAAGAGAAGTACGATCTAGTACTTGTCTCTACGCCAGTAGCTGCTTTTGTAACCCGGTTTGCTCTGAATGGTTTGAGAAAGCAGGGAAAACTGAAAATTGTTTACACCGCTCAAGGCTTCCACTTCTATCGCGGGGGTGCAGCAGCTAGAAACGCTATATTCCTTACATTAGAGAAGCTGGCTGGGCAATGGACTGACTATCTTGTAGTAGTGAATCGTGAGGATGAAGAGGCTGCAAAGCGCTATCATCTCGTTCCAGATGAACGAGTCCGCTACATACCAGGAACAGGATTAAATGTCGCTCGCTTCAACCCTAATGCTATTCCTGAAGCTGAGGTAGTACGGGTACGCCAAGAGTTGGGAATACCGATAGAAGCACCTCTTTTTTTGTCAGTCGCTGAGTTTATTGCTCGCAAGCGTCCTTGGGATATCTTAAAAGCATTTGCTCGGTTAGAGCGAACTGATGCACATTTGGCTTTTGCTGGAACTGGATTATTGTTCGATGAGATGCAGCAGTTAGCATCTCGGTTAGATATTCAAGATAGAGTGCATTTTCTTGGGCTTCGCAAAGATATTCCAGTTCTGATGTTAGCTTCTACTGCAACAATACTTGCTTCCGATCAGGAAGGGCTTCCCAATTGTGTCATGGAGTCATTGTGCATGGGAACTCCAGCGATTGGTACAGAGATTCGTGGAACCAAGGACTTGCTAGAAGGAGGCTGTGGCATCCTTGTCAAGGTAGGAGATGTTGAGGGATTTACTCGAGCAATGTCTTGGATGCTAGATCATCCAGAAGAAACTAAGTCTATGGGCAAATGCGGACAGGAACAGATAGTTCCTTATAAGCTGGAACATATCTTACAGCAATACCAGGCTTTGTTTGCTGAAGTTTTACAGAAGTAAGTTTGCAGTTTCATTTCTGAATCAAGCATTTTTGATCTAGAGGTTAATTTGATAAATGTCACACAAAAGAAGATTCAACATCAATCTTCTTTACAAAATTAAATTTTTGTTATTTCTAGTTTTAGGCTTGCTCACCATATTGGTTTTCCAATGCATCAAGGTGAAACCAGCGGTTAAAGTCAATCTGCCAACAGTAGCTTTTGATGTTATTTATTCTAATGCTGATGAAGGTATTTCCAATATCGAATTAGCAGTTAATTTGAATGCTGTTACTCAGCAAAATGACAAACAAACCATGTTTGATGTTGTCAAAGATTTCCATGCCAAGGCAGATGGAATAACTGATGATACCAAAGCCATACAGGCAGCAGTAGATAATGTTTATCAGCAAGGAGGAGGGACAATTGTATTTCCTCCTGGGACTTATGTCCTAACATCCGTAAATATTAGAGAAAACATTACCTATCAGGGATATGGAGCCACTATTAAAAGACCTCCTAGGCAGGGTAAATGGACAAGAACTTTTACAACTGAAAATAATTTGTATGGAGGAGAGACAGATTCAAAACCTTTAATCATTAAAGGATTCACCTTCGATGGCAATAGCAAAAATCAAGGTGCGTACAAAAATTACGAGTTGGAACAAGCACATTTTATATTTTTGATGGGAAATCCCAAATTTCCAGGAAAATTACAGGCAATTATTGAAGACTGTACTTTCAAAAATGGAGTTGCGGATGGTATTTCTGTCTACACAAATGTAGATGTAAAAGTTGCCAACTGTGAAGCTATAGATGTCTTTCGTGGTGGTTTTGTTTTAACGGGTGGGTATTCATCTGCCGAAGTTTATAATCTGACCACAAGAGGCAAGATTGATAATACAGGACTTGATATAGAGGTTGATAGTAAAGGTTATGGAAATAGCTTTCAGGTTGATATAAAACTTGAAAATATTAATTTGATTGATGGTGATTTTGATATAAGTGTTGAAGAAGGTTCGAGAGTTGTAGGAAATAACATTATCTCTGATGCTCCTTTCTTACTTTTCAGTCGCAATTCACAAATGCAATTTACTAATTGCAAGTTTAAAATAGGTGCAAATGATGAAATCACAAACAGAATTTTATTTCCTTATAATGTCTCATTTGAGAAATGTGAATTTTACGCTACAAGAAAAATAACTGAAAAAAAATACAGTTTTTTTAGCGTAGCTGATGTCTGGTGGCAACATCCAAGTTATGAGAAACAGAATAACCAATTACTAGTTTATAAAGACTGCTACTTTAGGGTAGATAGTAATATTAAATCTGGAGATAAAACCTACGCAATTTACTTGAGAGAAGATTCAAAAACTAATAACAATCAACTCATCATTGATGGTGGATTTATATCACCAGATTTTGATGCTGCTATTGCTAGCGAAACTCAGGGAATAGTAGAAAAAAATCTCACAAATCCAGATTACTTGGTGATTAGCTCATCAGGTGAAAATTCATAATTTTCAATCAATGAGAATGAATGTATTATTGAGGAGATTTATCTATGGGTGCAATACATACCAATAAAAAGTTACAACTTCTCATCAAGGAAATTGCAGATAGAGTAGTAGCTGCCATTGCTTTGTTAATTTTCTCTCCTGTAATACTGATAGTGGCGATCGCAATTTATTTCCGCATGGGTCAGCCAGTTATTTTTACTCAACCCCGTCCCGGAAAGAATTCTTATATTTTTACCTTCTACAAGTTTCGCACTATGACTAATGATTGCGACGCCCAAGGAAATCTTCTTCCTGATGAAAAACGCCTCACGTCCTTTGGTAAATTTCTTCGTAAAACCAGTTTAGATGAACTAACTCAACTATGGAACGTACTTAGAGGAGACATGAGTTTCGTTGGCCCTCGTCCTTTATTAGTCAGATATCTTGACCGTTACACCCCTGAACAAGCACGCCGCCACGAAGTCAAACCAGGTATCACGGGTTTAACTCAGGTCAAAGGCCGCAACTCCCTTAGTTGGGAAGAAAAATTCAAATTAGATGTATGGTACATCGATAATTGGAGTTTGTGGTTAGATTTAAAAATTCTTTTCTTGACTGTGTTTAAAGTTTTGCAACAAGAAGGAATTAGTCAAGAAGGATACGCTACAGCTGAAGAATTTATAGGTCAAATGAAAGAAAATTAGCTACTTCATATAGTAATCCTATTTAATGTGGAAGCTTTCTTTTGCCCTGTAGTATTCACTAATGTAGAACACAAAGATAATCCACAACCATTTAAATAGGATTACTAGAGCAGTTTATTTTATTAGAACATTAAACTTCAAAATGGAGCTTTAAAATGGATGTTAATATCATTGATTTGTCAAATCCACTGTGGCTAGAAACACTACAAAGAATACGCCATGATATCTATCATATACCTGAATATTTGTATGTAGAATCAATAAGAACAAATACAATTCCACAAGCCATTTTAATAAGAGAAAATCAAAAAATCTTGTTCCTGCCCTATTTATTGCGTAATTGCAATAGTTTATTTGTTGATAATTTTAATACTGCTGATGTTTTTGATGCTTTATCACCTTATGGTTATGGTGGTTTTTTGTTGAGTGATTCTGCAATGAATAGTGATGATTTTAAAACAAATGCTCTCAATCAACTCCAAGATATATTCCATAACAATCATATTTGTTCTGTGTTTTTGCGGCTTCATCCCATACTTAATAATGGCTGTGAAGAAAAATTTTCTCCTAACGTGTGCCAAGCGACTGGAGTGACAGTATCTGTAGATTTAATGCTGTCTGAGGCAGAAATTTGGCAGCAAACTCGACCAGAACACCGAAATCATATAAATCGCTGTAAACGTGCTGGATTTAATGCACATATTGTTCTATTTGATCAATCTAGCATAGATGACTTTATTGGAGTCTATTATGAAACTATGGAGCGGGTAAATGCAAAAGAGACTTATTTTTTTGACTACGAATATTTTGTTGGTTTAACTAATTTATCTTCAAAAATATATTTAGGTTTTGTAGAGTTAGATCGCAAACTTGCTTGTGCTGGAATTTTCACAGAATGCTGTGGAATTGTGCAATACCATCTTGGGGGCACAAAAAACGAGTTTTTAAAACAAGCACCAAGCAAACTCATGTTTGATTATGTTAGATACTGGGCTAAAGAACGCGGCAATCAGATATTCCATCTTGGCGGTGGACTTGGTGCAGCCCAAGATAGTCTCTATCATTTTAAGGCAGGCTTTTCTAAGCAAAGACACCAATTTTTAACACTGCGTCTGATTGTAGACGAAGAAAGATATCTTCATTTAGTGAATTTGAGAGCAAAAACGTTAAAAACTCAGCCAGAAACCCTTCTCAATTCTAATTTTTTTCCGGCATATCGTGCCCTTACCTAAGAACCAGAAAATAGAGAGATTTTCCACTCAATTTAAACATAGGATTATATTTATGAATAAGCGTGTATTATTAGTAGCTAAATTTCTAGACTCTAGTGGTGTAACAACTCACATGTTCAACCTTGCTAGAGGACTCGCGTCTTTGGGCTGGAATGTGGCTATAGCGAGTGGTGGACAAGCTGGAGAACATTCCTATGGGCCGAAAACTTTTGAATCAAATGGAATACCTCACTTGGATGTTCCTTTCCCCCGCCTTTCTTTCAGTGTTGGGGATTTCATCCGTGCTGGCAAATCTTATCTCAAAATGGACGCTGTTGTCCGTAAATTTAATCCCGATATTATTCATGTACATTATCGGTCAACCAGCCCCTATGTACGTGCAATTCAATTACAGCATCAAATACCTTTTGTCACCACGATTCATATTGAAGGTCTACCTGATAGCTTTTTGCACAAAATTACTACTTTTTGGGGAGACAGATGTATCTCAATTAGTGCTGATACTAGTAAATACTTGATTCATAATTTGTCAGTTTCACCCTCGAAAATTCGACTTGTATACAACGGAGTAGATGATTCTTATTTTCGTCCACCAACAGAAGCAGAACGTTGTCATGCCCGCCAAAAATGGAACCTTGGTCAAGAAGACAAAGTAGTTTCCATTGTTGCACGTCTTGAACACACGAAAGGACATGATATCCTAATCAAAGCATTGGCTTTACTGCGAGCTAAAGGTTGTGATGTTATTGCTCTAGTTGCTGGGGAAGGAAGCATGAAAAAAGCCTTTGTTCAGCAAGCTGCGACAGCTGGTGTAAGTGATTTGGTGCGCTTCATCGGACATACAGACAGTCGAGAAGTATTTTGGGCATCAGATGTGTCAGTGTTACCAAGTCGAGTGGAAGGATTTGGACTAGTTACGGTTGAATCGATGCTTTGTAGAGTCGTGCCTGTGCGAACACCAGCAGCAGGTGCCTACGAACAGATTGAAGATGGTAATAATGGCTTTATTGTGCTATTTGAGGATTATGAAGCCTTAGCAATGCGATTGCAACAATTGTTGGCTGATAAAGGACTCAGAAATAAGATGGCAGAAGCTGCTTTGTTAACTGCAAAAAATAAATTTACCCAAAAAACTATGCTGGAAAAAACAATTGCAGTATATAAGGAAGTTTTACCATAAATAATTTATGTAGAGATGAACTAAGTTTGGTACACTAGCAAATTTTTGAGTCTTTAAAAAAGCACTTTCAAATCACATAAGGAACTGTAGGACTGTATAAATGATCAGCAATAAGGAAGTCTATAGGGATATAGAATTTGATTACTGGGCACATTCGGAAAATTTGTCACCCCAAGAAAAATTTTTGATCGAAACATATTTAGATAAAAATGGCAAAACTCTTGAAGCCGGGACAGCAGGAGGTAGAATCCTCTTCGGAATGCAAAACTTAGGTTTTACTTCACTTTATGGCTTTGATTACGTAGCTGAATTCATTGAGGAAGCAAGAAAAAAAGACACTACAGGTAGTATCTGCTTTTCTGTTGAAGATGCAACTGCATTAAACTATAAAGACTGTGAATTTGATCAATTAGTTTATCTTGAGCAAATAATATCTTCTATTGAGGATGAAATAGGAAGATTGAATGCTTTTAAGGAAGCTTACCGTATTCTTAGGAAAGGTGGTACAGCAATTTTTTCATTTCTAAATTTTCATGATAGAGTTAAAAATCCTTTTTACAACCTCTATTTAAGATATATAAAACTTTTAAGAATTATTTATAAATCTCAACAAACAATTCAATATATTCCCAGATTAAAGCTGTGTGGTAAACCTAATTTAAACGCACTTCTTGATCAACAACCTTATATGTATTGGTATAAGGTTGAAGAAATATACAAACTTGCGACAGAAGTTAATTTTGAAATAGTTGCACTTGGTTCAGGTTTTGAGGTTAATCAAGAAATTCTACATGTTTCATTAGGAACTTTAAATCAGGATATGCTTCAAGGAATGCTATATTTAGTATGTAAAAAATGATTCAAATTAGCATTTAAAAAATTAGCAGTTTGGATAATAAAACCACAGATAATCATAACAATGGAAAAGCGTATTCTTCTATCAACACCCCACATGGGTGAGCAAGAGTTAGAATTTGTCAAAGAAGCATTTGACACGAACTGGATTGCCCCCGTTGGTCCTCACATAGAAGCATTCGAGCAAGAATTTTGTCAGGTCACTGGTGCTGGCTATGCTGCTGCTGTCAGTTCTGGTACTGCGGCTATCCATTTGGCTTTGCAATTAATTGGGGTTGAGCCTGGGGATGAGGTTCTTTGTTCTACTCTGACGTTTGTTGCTACTGCTAACCCCATTATTTATCTTGGGGCGAAACCAGTCTTTATTGATAGCGATCGCACTTCTTGGAATATGAATCCTGACTTGTTGCAGGAAATGCTAGAGTACCGCGCCCACATTGGCAAATTACCCAAAGCAGTTTTGCTCGTGCATCTGTACGGTCAAAGTGCAGATATCGACCCGATTTTGAAAGCTTGCAATCAGTATGACATCCCCTTAATTGAAGATGCCGCCGAGGCTTTAGGTGCTACCTACAAAGGACGTTCTCCTGGAACTTTCGGGCGGATTGGCATTTACTCTTTCAACGGCAATAAAATCATCACCACCTCTGGTGGCGGAATGTTAGTTTCCGACAACGCAGATTTAGTAGCAAAAGCTCGTTTCTTAGCAACGCAAGCACGCGATCCCGCTCCCCACTACCAACACTCGGAAATTGGCTATAACTATCGTCTCAGTAACGTTTTAGCTGGTATTGGTCGCGGTCAATTGCGGGTTTTGAGTGAGCGAGTAGCAGCAAGACGACGCAACTTTGAAGTGTATCAGCAGGCTTTAGGAAATCTGCCAGGATTGGAATTTATGCCAGAAGCAAGTTTTGGACGTGCGACTCGCTGGTTAACGTGTCTAACCATAGATCCACAGACTTTTGGCGCAAATCGAGAACAAGTCCGTTTAGCACTAGCCGAACAGCAAATAGAAGCTCGTCCTGTGTGGAAGCCTTTGCACCTCCAGCCTGTGTTTGCTGAATGTGAGTATTTTGGCGGTACAGTCGCGGAAGATTTATTTGCACGCGGTCTTTGCCTACCCTCTGGCTCTAATCTGACAAATGAAGATTTGCAGCGAGTGATTAGTGCGATCGCAGCAGTTCACAAAAACACTATTCCAACTCAAACGTCACTGTGTATTTAAAATACTTAAATCACAGCTATTACTCATCAATTCTGCTTTTTTCTAATAGTAATTGCAACTGAAAAATATAAAATTTATTTTATGGAAACCTTTGAATCTTCTATAAAAATTGATCGATATTGGCTGAGCGTCAAACAGCGTTGGCTACCAGCCTTAGCTGTATTTTTAACTGTTTTTGGCACGATTGTCCTAGTTGCATCGTTGAAAAAACCTACTTATGTCGCTGAAGGAGCAATCCGATTACAAAAGAAAAATACAACTTCTTCTGTCACAGGTTTAGGAAAAGAAATAGGAAATTTGGAGCCATTAACACAAACCGGTAATCCTCTGATTACAGAAGCAGAGGTTATACGTTCTACTAGTGTCGTACAGACAACTATAAAAAGACTCCAACTGAAAGATAAAAAAGGTAAACTCCTCAAACCCAAAGAGTTTCTAAAACGGTTTACTGCAACTCATGTTAAGGAAAGCGATATTCTCGCTGTTTCTTACAAAGATACAAACCCTAAAACAGCAGCAGAAGTTGTGAATACACTGATGGCTGTCTATTTAGAACGTAATATATCTTTCAACCGAGCTGAAGCAGCAGCTGTCCGGAAATTTATAGAAAAGCAACTGCCAAAAGCGGAAGTAGTTGTCCGTGAAGCAGAAGCCGAACTCGCGCAATTTAAAGAAAATAACAAAGTAGTTTCCTTACAGGAAGAAGCTATTAGAGCAGTGGAAGTGATCGGCGATTTGCAAACGCAAATGAGTGAGGCTCTATCTAAAGCTGCTGATGTCGAAGTACAGTCTAGAGAGATCCGCAACCAATTGGGGATGGGTTCCCAGCAGGCGGTAATTATGACTTCCCTTAGCCAGAATTCAGGGGTGCAAGATATTATCAAAGAAATCCAACAGCTTGAATCACAACTGGCAACTAGGCGCACTGTTTTACAAGACAATCATCCGGAAATCATCGGTTTAGAAGATAAATTAAGCTCGTTAAAAGGAATACTGCAACAAAGAATAAAACAAGTTGCAGGAACGACTCAACTAAAGCCAAATAAAAACTTTCAGCTAGGACAATTGCAACAGCAACTCTCCGCCAAGCTTGTGGACTTAGAATCAGCTCGTCTGGGTTTTACAAGTCAAGCTGCTGCTTTATCTAAATTACAAGCTGAGTATAAGCAACGCCTGAACAGTCTGCCGAGATTAGAGCAACAACAGCGCCAGTTAGAACGTAGAGTGCAAGCCGCGCAATCTACCTACTCACTTCTGCTACAAAAGCTACAAGAAAGCCGCATAGCTGAAAATCAAAATGTAGGTAACGCCAGCATGATGTCCGAAGCCATAGTTCCTGAAGAACCTATTTCTTCTGCCATGCTTTCGTACCTAGCCGCAGGCTTACTGGCTACTCTGGCAACTTTGGTGACTATTTATCTACTAGAAGCAAGAGATAAATCAATTAGGACTGTAGATGAGGCAAAAGAATTATTGGGACTGACTGTATTAGGACTTATTCCTTCCTCCAGCAAGGCGAAAATATCGATTCGCGCCAAAGAAGAATCGGAGTCTTATAGCCAAAGACTTGTGATGCGAGATTTTCCTCGCTCACCCATCAGTGAATCTTACCGGATGCTGCGGGCAAATTTAAAATTCATGAGTGCCGATAAAGAGTTAAAAGTTATCGTTGTCACTAGTTCCGTACCCAAAGAAGGTAAGTCAACAGTAGCTGCCAATTTAGCTATTGCAATGGCTCAGATGGAGCACAAAGTCTTATTAGTAGATGGAGATTTGCACCGTCCAGTTCAACACAAAATTTGGGAACTGAATAATACTCAGGGTTTGAGTAATGTAATTGTCGGACAGGTAGAAGTCGGGACAGCAATCAACAACGTGATGAATAATTTAGATGTTCTGACTGCTGGTGTAGTACCTCCGTCTCCAGCATCTCTCCTTGACTCCAGAAAAATGGCTGGATTAATTGAAAGTTTTGCTGCTAATTACGACTTCGTCATTATTGATGCTCCCTCATTAACACTTGCTGCTGATGCTGCAACTTTAGGCCAAATGGCTGACGGTGTTTTGTTGGTAGTTCGACCGGGGGTAGTGGATTCTGTTAATGCTGCTATTGCTATAGAACTTTTGGAAAAATCTGGCCAGAATGTCCTAGGACAGGTAGTAAATGGAGTTATTCCCAATAATGAACACCACAGCTACTACTTTTTCCAGGAATACAATTTGCAAGAAGGTGCTAGGGCGACAGTTTAATAAGGCTCAACAGTAAGCTAAGAGGTGTGTTGTAGTGCGATCGCAACCCAAGGTCAATGCTGGAGATAATTTTAATGCTTGCATTGTGCGTGTAATTTGAGAGCGATCGCACTCTGTCACCAAAAAAGGGCGTTGCTGAATAATGGGATGATTGAGGCTGACGCGGGGACACGGGGACACGGTGATTATCGTTGGTGCAAATTCCAAAATCATCCCGCAATTATGCAACGCCCACTAATGATTTAGTCTACTACTAAGCAACGCAGATTTAGAAGTTGCAGGCTATCATAATAAGTTCGGCGTTGCTGATTTGAAGTATGAATTTGATTTTGTCATGCTGAGTGTAGCGCAGCGAAACGAAGCATCTGTCAAGATTCTTCGCTCCACAAAGTTCCGCACCCTGCACCGTAGGGCGCAGCCCTTCTCGTAGAGTAGCCGCACCAAGCGTCTACAGAATGACAATTCATATCTTGATTCAGCAACGCCATAAGTTCTATATGCCGCTGAGTTATTATCTTTAAAAGAATCACCCGCAATCAAATCTAGTTTGTAGTGAGGTTAAAGTTGATAGCAAATGAGAGTGATGCGATAAACTTTACACTACGAACAGCACGTCTTGGCGATCGCGCCCAAATCGAGCAACTCATTATTGATTCAGCACGTGGTTTAAGTCGCGAAGATTATACTAACGAGCAGATTGAAGCGGCTATTACAGCAGTGTTTGGTGTTGATACCGATCTCATTTATGATGGGACGTACTTTGTTGCTGAACATGCCGGAACACTGATTGGATGTGGAGGATGGAGCAAGCGAAAAACGCTATTCGGTAGCGATCGCTATGCACAGCGCGAAACTGGTATGCTCGATCCACGCCAAGAGCCAGCAAAGATTCGTGCTTTCTTCGTGCATCCAAACTGGGCACGCCGGGTGGTAGGCCGGGCATTACTGCACATATGCGAAGCCGAGGCTAAAGCAAACGGCTTTCACACACTCGAACTGATGGCAACACTTCCAGGTGTCAAACTATATCGCACACTTGGGTACATTGGCAGCGATCGCGTTGTATATAAGATTAGCGATGGCATCGACATTGAATTTATTCCCATGCGAAAGACCTTGATGTGATGCCATGTCTCACCGCTTCAGTTGGCGATCGCCATTAGTTAACTTTGTTTGTGCCAACCTAACTACAATGCTGATATCAATTCATACAACATTGTATTGACGATTTATCATTGACAGATTATGCAAAAACTGAAAAACTCTAGGATAGTAAAAAAAATATTAAATTTTTAGCTCAATAGCCGTCCGGGGAGGTGAGTCGTAAAAATAAGTGAGAACAATTTAGCTAAAAGCAATTCAGCGGTCTGAAGTTTACGACTTTGAAAGTCTTCCTCAACAGGCGTTTCAAAAGGTTTTCTTCTAAATACATTCCCGTAATCCCCATAGAGCCAAAATGTTTTCATAAGAAAGCATATTTTGTGATGCTTTTACCTTCACGGTTGTTGATATACCTCTGTCCAGTAGGCAAACCCCCTGGCAAGTGAAACAAACGTGAAGCTAGTGTGAAACGAACTTAGCACATCTGAGCTAAAAGAGAATCTGCGATAACGAAGAGAATAGAGGACAATCAACTCGAAGATTTCCAATCGCCGGGTATTTTTTCCTGCATTGAGATGCTCTCCATCCTATGCCTTGCTTCAGTGTGGGAATTAAGTGGCAATAAAGTTTATCTTTATCCAAAACTAAAAAAATGAGGATATTATTTAGGCATTCTTGGTGGGATAGCCTTCCTTTTGCTATCACGATTTTTCAGCTAGTACTAAATATTTGGTTGGCAGCAACTTGGGAATCACGTACTTTTTTTGATAACCTCTTATTTTATCCATTCTGTCTGTTTCTTTTTTGGTACAATGCTCTAGTTCCTACCCATAACTTTGTTCATACTCCTTGGTTTAAATCTAAGTTTCTCAACAATATCTATGCGATAATAAACTCAGCTAACTTGGTTACACCAGTGGCTCATTATCGTTATATACATTTCAATCATCATCAGTATGGCAACGATAGGCAAAATGCAGACGGTCAAACTCAAGATCGTTCTTCTACATTTGCCTATGGGAAAAATGGTAGATGTGAAAATGTAATAACTTATTGCGCCTTGGCAATTTTTCGTGATGATATGACTGAGTCATTTCGTCAGGCAAAAAAATACAATGAAAGCTTGCAATTACATTTGGAATTTGCTGCTATTATCTTAGCAATTATTGGATATTTGCTGCTTTCGTGGAAGTTTCTTTTATTCTTTTTTATTCCTATATTCTATTTAGGTTGGTTCATCGCATATTTAACTAATTATTATGAACACTTTGGTGCGACACCTGAAAATCGATATGCAAATTCAACTAGCTATTATGGTCATGTCTACAATCTGCTTTTCTGCAATGAAGGTTATCATCAAGAACATCACTTGCGTCCTGAGGTGCATTGGAGCCAGAGACCAAAAATCTATCAAAATCTATGTGAGAAGTTAGATAGCGTTGATAGAGTAGTGTTGAAATTTCCACCTTCTCTGGGCTTTATGCATCACAGAGGAAATACTGACACTTCAGTTAAGCAAACTTTGCCGTACTGATACCAGTTGTCTGAGAAGTTGATTCCCACTATCGCGAGTTATCTAACTCAAGTTTTACAAAAAATTTGACGTAATTTTATAACGATATCGACCATAGGTGCAATAATTTTATTATTGCATGAATTCGATATTATTCTATCAACTTTAGATGTGAAACAATAGATGTTTTCGTCGTAGCACACTTGTACAAAGTTTCGATTACTTATTATATGGAGATTGTCCACTGTTTGCAATCTCAACAATAAGATTCAAAACAATCTATCTAGGGCTAAAAAGGATAGCTTAGCATCACCAACTTATGGCGTGGATACATATTCTGATTGCAGGTCTTCTGGAAACAACGTGGGCAGTCACATTGAAGTGGAGCAACGGATTGACGAATTTCCTACCAACCGCAGCCACAACTTTTGTCACACTTCTTAGTTTCTTCTTTTTATCGCAGGCACTCAAAACAATCTCCGTTGGAACTACCTATGCGGTGCTGGCTGGCATTGGAGCTACTGGTACTGTGATTGCAGATATAGTTCTGTTTGGTGAGACTTATGGAACAGTTCGTTCTGTTTGCGTTGCTTTGATTGTTATTGGTGTGATGGGTTTGAAGATACTTTAAATTCCTGTGACTAGGCGACACGAATAAAGTTAACTCGTGAGGGTCGTCATTTGTCATTTGTCATACCCTGCGGGAAGCCGAGTAAAGCGCGTCTACGTCAATGGTAATAGTTTCAGCTATTTTTAGATTCCTTAAACTATAGCTGTTTTTATTCCCACCTACGTACTTAATAAGAACCATTCATATACCCCAAATTCAAAATAGGAAAGATTCAGTTGATGTTTCAAGCTTACCAGACCTCGACAATTGGACTTGTTGAATTACCTAACCTGCAACTATCAGTAGTTAATAAAGTAGTTAATAGCCACAACGAATGGGATCTTCTGCAAGAAGTCATCGTAGGTCGTGTTGAGGGTGCGGCTGTACCCCAATTTGAAGCCAGTGTTAAGGTTGATGCGCCTCCAAAGTATTGGAACTTTTTTCAACAATTAGGTGGTCGTGCGTTTAGCAAAGATTTGGTGGAAGCCGCTGCTCAAGAACTAAACGAGTTCTGTCATGTCCTAGAGATGGAAGGCGTGACTGTACGGCGACCCGATATCGTTGACTTTTCTCGCACCTATGCAACACCTGATTTTGAGGCTTCTGGTATGTATGCAGCCATGCCACGCGACATACTGATTGTCGTTGGTAATGAAGTCATTGAAGCACCAATGGCATGGCGATCGCGGTTTTTTGAATACCGTGCCTATCGTTCCTTGATGAAGGAATATCTGCAACGAGGAGCGAAGTGGACAACAGCGCCGAAGCCTCTCATGTCAGATGAACTCTATGATTTTGACTTTGCTGCCAAATCCCCAGAAGAACAGGAAGCATTGGTTAGGCAAGGGCGCTATGTTACAACAGAGTTTGAACCCTGCTTTGATGCAGCCGATATTGTCCGCTTTGGACGCGATCTTTTTGTGCAGCGCAGTCACGTTACCAATCGGATCGGAATTACCTGGCTCAGACGGCATCTAGGAGAGCAGTATCGGGTTCACGAGATTAAGTTCCAGGATCTTAATCCCATGCACATTGATGCATCGCTGGTACCACTCAAACCGGGACTAGCTCTGATTAACCCCGATCGCCCTCCTGTACAAAGCGAATTATTTAAGCAAGCAGGCTGGGATTTAGTAGAAGCAGCATTACCCACGACTCCCGACTACTGGAAGCTACCCATTGCCAGTAAGTGGATTAGCATGAATCTTCTCAGTCTAGATACAGAACGCGTAATTGTGGAACGGCAGGAAGAACCCACTCAGAAACTCTTGAAAGATTTAGGCTTTAAAGTCATTCCTGTGAATTTCCGCAACTTTTACACCTTTGGCGGGTCTTTCCACTGCGCTACCTGTGATATTCGTCGCGCTGGACAACTTGAAGAGTATGGATTTTCTCACCCCCTAGATATGGATGAACTCAATGAAACCGAAGATTGAAACGATGATACGGCTAGACCTAAATGAAAACCCATATCCCTTACCTGCTTGTGTCAAGGAAGCTATCTATTCTGCTGTAGATGACTGTAGTCGGTATCCTTTCGGGTTGGAAGATGGGGTCATTCAAAAAATTGCTAGCAAGTTCTCTGTTGCTGACTCAACCATTCTATTAACCCAAGGAATTGATGAGGCGATCGATCGAGTGATACAACAGTTTTGTGAAATGCGCTTCGTTATTTTCAATCCAACCTTTGATGCTTATATATGGCGCGTTAAAGTCAATCATCAAGACCATTGCCTGATGAGTTTAGATGATAGCTTCAGAATAAACGAGTCATCAATTAACTGTATCACCCCCAACGATTTCGTGATTTTAGCTAACCCTAATAATCCTACCGGGCATATCTTCGACGATCGTGTTATTCAAAAAGTTATGCAAAGATGTGGGAAGCTCTTGATTGATGAAGCTTATATTGATTTTTCAGATCGTGAAAGTTGGGTAAGTAGACGACTAGAAAATATGTTCGTCTTTCGCTCATTTTCCAAAGCATTTGGGTTGGCTGGTTTACGTCTTGGTTTCGTAGTGGGAGATGCAAATGCAGTTAGTGAAATGAGGGCGAGACAGTGGTGCTGTAATATTAGCTCCATGTCTATTGAAGTACTGAATCAGGCATTAGAAGACGATTATTACAAAATCAATGCTGCAAAAGTTATTCAAGAGCGAGAAAGAATGGTTGCAGCGATCGCAGAGTTAGGGTTTGATGTTGTACCTACCCACACTAACTTTTTTCTTATCAAAGATGACTCAAATCAATTAATGCGGTACCTGCAAAACAAGCAACTACGTGTCAAAGATGCTGCCTTGTTTGGTATGTATGGCTACTTGAGAATTAGTTTGGGAGATCCTGAGATTAATAATCAATTGTTGGCAGCTTTAAAGGAGTTTAAATTGTCTCATGTCTAGTAATGTAGTTAGTAATGAATTTCTGACAGGCTTGGAAAAGTCCCTAGGCTATATCAGAGGCTTTGCGGCTAGCCAAGTGATTTATAGTTTTCTACAGGAAGGTATTTTTTCTCTGTTGGAAGATGGATTAGATATAAATGCGATCGCCCAAAAAAAGGGATTCGCTCCTAATCTCTTAAGAACTGTATTTGAATACTTAGCAGTGGAGGGAATTTTAGAGAAAAGCACCTCTGAAAATGGTCAAGTTAATTTTCAGATTTCTAACTACGGTAAAAATATCAGCACTTACTATCAAGGATGGTTCAATTTATTGATAGGTGGTTATTCCCCCATATTTGCTAACATCCCCAACATTATGAGCCAGGGGACGAACTACATATCAAGAAATGGTAAATGGGTGGGAGTTGGTGCGTGTCAAATTTCTCAAAATGATGTCTTCCCTTTGGCAAATAAAATGATGGAAGAAATCAAACCCAATGTCAAAACAATCGTTGATTACGGTTGTGGTAGCGCCTTGGGACTGTGCGAGTTTTGCAACCAAAACCCAAATATTAAAGCAATTGGAGTTGAGCCTGATGAAGGAGCATATCAAGCGGGACTCAATTTGGTGGCAGCTAAAAATTTGCAAGAGCGGATAACTTTGGTTAATAGTGCTGCCCTTGACCATGAAATTAATGAAGTTCCTGACTTTATTTTATTTTGGTTTGTCCTGCAAGAAATATATGGTCAGAATGGAGAAGCAGCTTTGATTGAGTTTATCAAAAATATTGGCGTTAATTTTCCTGATAGTTATCTTCATGTGATTGAAGTCGATTACGCAATTGACAATGAAGAAGTGATGAAATCTCCTCTCGGGTTAGGGTTTTATAATCCCTACTTTCTCCTGCATCCATTTACCGATCAAAAGCTAGTTTCAGATCAAAAATGGACTGAAATTTTTACCAAATCTGGTTTTGAGATTATCAAAAAAGAAGCTGTCGATCCAAAAGTAGATCCTACAGGTTTAGTAATTGGCTATGTATTAAAATATGCTGAATCTGGAGTATAGTTTTGCGTAAAATCGTAGTTTTTTTAAACGCAGAGGGGAGGCAGCGCGTTGCGGGGGTTCCCGAGCCACTGCGTTGCGCGGGTTCCCCGCGTTGTAGCACGTGGCGTCCCGTTGTAGCGACTGCCGTCGCGCAGAGGAACCGCAGAGGAGCGCAGAGTATTTATAAATTTAATTCGTTGAACATAAAAGATGGTTAATTTTTAGCAAAATTATGATTACATCTCCCTTATGCTCGGTTGAGGAATCTATTGATACTCTCCTGAATGATTTTCTAGAACAGATGACTCAACAGGTAGAATTCAATGCTGGTTACTCGGAAAACCTCGCTTTTGACTACAGCCGTCTGTGGCATTTTCTGCGATACAACATTAATAACGCAGGCGATCCTTTCATTTATGACAAGTTTGTTAAGAGTCATGCCAAAGAGTTTGAACAGAAAAGTCTGCAATGGTTTGCTCAACTTTATGAACTACAAAACCATTGGGGATATGTCACGACTGGCGGGAGTGAAGGGAATATCTATGGTCTATTTTTAGGGCGAGAAAGGTATCCAGATAGTGTTTTTTACGCCTCTAAGGATAGCCATTACTCTATTGTTAAAGCAGCTCGTTTACTAAGAATTCCTTACACTCCGATTGATTCTCAATTGAATGGCGAAATCGATTATGATCAGCTAGAAAGGGAACTATCAGCACATAGGCATCAAAGTGCTATCCTCAACCTGAATTTGGGAACCACAATGAAGGGAGCGATCGACAGGATTGAGCGAGTCGTTGATATTTTAAAACGAGTTAACATCACTCAGTTTCATCTCCACTGTGATGCTGCACTAGGAGGAATGTTACTTCCGTTCATTGATAGCGCGCCAAAAATCAGCTTTCAAGATTATCCAATTGGCAGTATTGCGGTGAGCGGACATAAGTTCATTGGCTCTCCGATTCATTTTGGGATTGTTCTGACTCGTCGGGAGTATGTTCAAAAGATTGGCAAAAGAATCGAGTATTTGGGAACGGATGACACCACTATCACTGGATCGCGTTGTGGTTTAAACGCTTTGTTTCTTTGGTACGCGATCGCCACCCGAGGACAGAAGTTTGCTAGAGAAGTAGTAACTTGCTTAGAAAATGCTCAATATTTGCGCGATCGCCTACAGCAAATCGGTTATAATCCCCTACTCAACGACTTTTCAATTACAGTTGCTTTCAAAAAGCCTCCAGCTAAGGTTTGCGACAAATGGCAACTTGCTATTGAAGGAAACTTAGCTCACGTTGTGGTCATGCAACATATTTCTACTCAAAAAATTAATGAGTTAATCGACGATTTATTGCAAGCTCAGGCTTGAGAATCATTAATATAAAGCTCATATTCTAAAAGGTATTAAAAATATGCCAGAAGAATCTTTTTTTTGGGACGCTCATTTCTATGATTGCTTCCATGCAGGTAAGCAGTACTTCTTTATGTCTGAACGTAAAGATGTATCTTTATGGTTAGAACTAGCCAGCAAGTATGGAGATCCAGTTCTGGAACTTGGCTGCGGTACTGGTAGAACCGCCATCCCTTTAGCTGAAGCAGGATTTCAGGTAACAGGTATTGATATCTCGGACTCAATGCTAGAGTTTGCTAGACAGAAGTCTTCCCAAGTGAACTGGGTTAAGGGTGATATGTGTAATTTTGAGTTAGACACACAATTTCCTCTAATTACACTGCCATACTTTACCTTCAACATATTACTCCAATTAGAGGAAGCAGAATCCTGTTTGGCTTGTGTAAGAAAACATCTCCAACCAGGGGGAAAATTTGCGATCGATCTTTTGAATCCCTACCCTAGATATCTAAATGATGTCGTCCATTTAGCCGGAAAAAGAATACTAGATTGTATTTTTCCAAATCCTCAGGGTGGTGGAAGTATCATTGCTACCTCTGCCCGAGAGTACAATGTAGAACATCAAATTGCTACTGAAAGATTGTTTTATCACATTCCAGGACAGGAAGAAGTTGTTGAAGACATCAAAATTCGATTATATTTTCCCCAAGAGATTGAGATGTTACTCAAATACAACGGGTTTAAAGTTGAAAGCAAGTTGGGTGATTACCAAGGTAATCCATTTACCCCAGAATCGCTCCAACAAATTTTAGTTTGTGAAGCGTGCTGATCGTTTCAAACTACAAATCACGTAGTTTACATGGGATGAAGTACCGTTAAATGCAACTTCTGTCTAACTTCTGCTTGTAGATACCGTTCCTGCAAAGGTTGCCACTGCTGCCACATCTGGTAGCGGTTTTCTGCTACTTTAGTAGCGATGGTAGGAAGTTGTGCGTGAAAATCTGACTCGAAGACATCTGCAAGCCACTCACCCAATACCGTGCTATCTTGTATAGAACCTAAAATATCTTGAATACTCTTTAGTTCCGCAACATAAGTTGTGTAAGTTTCACCATATAAGTCAGTAAATAATTCCATTTGGTAACGTATGCGTTTGGCTTGTTTCCGCAAACTATGAAGAATCTTGCCGTTAGTTGCTAATTCTTGTTCTACCTTTTCTGCTTCCCAATCTCGCAAGACGACAATTTCAGACTCCTTAACTTGGGTTCCCACCAACCAACCTGGATGCAGCAAGAAATGACTTACTTCAGGCAAAAGTAAATCTGGTAATACTTCTTGCATCGGCAAAGATGCCAGCGGTTGATAACTAGGTTCATCTAACCAATCTTTTAATGACTGTTTTATAGCTTTGTAACGCCCATCTTTTAATGTCGATCGCACATCTATCAGTGCATCTTCACGTTGTTTGCCTAAAGCATCCAAAGCTGTTCGCAGAGATTGCCGTTCTTTTTTAGGTATATCTGGTTGACAAAAGTTTTCCAAAGTTTCTTTTAGTACATCTAAATCTCGGAGATTGCCAAGGCGACGTGCGATTTTACCAACATTTTTATCGCTCACTACCTTCGGTAAATCCACAGCTGGGGCAAATCTACTCACAGCCGTGCGTAAACGACGCATTCCCACTCGCATTTGATGTAGCGCTTCTGGATCTTTATCTTTTTTAACTTCTGTTTCCCATTTTAAGGTTTTCTTGAAGTGTTTTTGAATTGCTGAGTAAGCGTATTGACCTAGATTTTCCACTTTAGATTTTGTAGCCAAGGTTATAGAATTTGATACACTTTTATAGATATTGCTATTGTTCATACTGATTGAATCATAGCATTAGTTAAAAGCTGGCACTGGTTCTCTGTAACTCATCTGTGCAGCACTAAGATTGCCAAATACTATCATAATTACCGATTATAATTTATAGAAATAAACAAAATTGTTATAGAGTAAACAAGTGTAACAATGATTTGAATGTTTATTTTTTTATTTTTAACCGATATTCTGTCAAATATTCAAATTATTTAATGTTTTTATGAAAACTGAATACTTGAGGAGTATTAAATCATACCTTTATAAAAACAGTGTTAAAATCGGATACCCATAGAGGCAATGTAAAATGAAAGACTCATGTTTGTTAAATCAAGTTTTGCTCACATTTACCGATAGTTTTATAGAACACCGGGAAGACCTATCGGCTGTAATGCTGACACCAGAAAAGCATTTGTGGTTTGGGTCAGATGAAACTTCCACTATTGAACGTCTTTCTTGGATTGATGCCAATAATTTTGGTGAACATAAACAATTTCATGTCAAAGAATTTATTGATTTACCTGCACCTGAAGACGAAGAAATTGATATTGAGGGTATCGAATATAGCGATCGCTATCTCTGGTTTGTTGGTTCCCATAGCTGGAAACGCAAAAAACCTAAACCAGATAAATCGGATGCGAAAAACATTAATAGGCTAACCCAAGTTAAATCAGAACCAAATCGATATATTCTGGGACGCATTCCCCTTGTTGACGGTGAACTGTGGAAAACTTGCCCCCACCCCGACAATGCAAATGTGCAGTTAGTTGCTGCTAAATTAGAAGTCACTCAGCAGGGGAACGTGCTGATAGAAGCTTTGGCAAACGACCCTCATTTAGGTTGTTTTATCAAAGCAGAAATCCCTGGTAAAGATAATGGCTTTGATATAGAAGGTATAGCAGTCTATCAAAACCGAATTATTCTTGGTTTGCGCGGCCCGGTATTGCGGGGTTGGGCTATGATGCTGGAAATAGAAGTAGAACTTTCTGAAACAGGACTGCTAACACTAAAGCCAATTGCAGAGGCAGGAAGTCTGTATAAAAAGCATTTTCTGTTCTTAAATGGCTTGGGAATTAGAGATTTGCATTTAGATGGAGAAGATTTGTTAATCTTAGCAGGGCCAACAATGGACTTAGATGGCCCAGTGCAAGTGTATCGATTATCAGGTGGCATTCACTTGCAAGAAGATGTTCTGTATTACCCAGAGTATTTACAAGATATTCCTTACGGAAATCGAAACGATCATGCTGAGGGCATAACACCATATCAAGATATAGCCGGGATGCCCTCGCTGTTAGTGGTTTATGACTCTCCTGCAAAAAATAGGTTAGTGGGTGAAGCTGGTGCGATCGCAGATATATTTAAGCTAGGCCAGTAGAGATTTATGGAGAAGTTGGTAGTTGGTAGTTGGTAGTTATTTGTTACAAACAACCAACAACAACCAACCAACAACAATATTTTAAATATTTGTAGAAATTGCTTGGACTGGACAAGTGGGAATACACTGCTCACAGACGATGCAACGCGATCGCGTAAATGTTAGTTTATAGCTTTCGGGATTTAGGGTTAAGGCTTCAGTCGGACAAACTCCAGTACACAAGCCGCAATCAACGCACAAGTCTTCATCTATGACTATTTCTCCTAGGGTGTGCGAAACACTGATATTCTGCGATCGCATCCACTCAATCGCAGCATCCAGCTGATCTATATCACCCGACAGTTCTACTACCAACTTGCCAATTTGGTTCGGTGCTACTTGGGCGCGGATAATATTAGCGGCGACGTTGAAATCTTTTGCCAGTCGGTAGGTAACTGGCATTTGAATGGCGCGTTTGGGAAAGGTGAGGGTAACTCGTTTTTTCACAGTTGGGGAAATGTTTTTGTATACGCCTTTTCTCTGTTTTAGCGTATGCAGGGATACTGATTGTAGAAAGGGTGTAAGGGGTTTTTCCTGATTTGACTTGGTGTCTTGGTGTCTTTGTGGTGAAAAAATAAATTTTCTTGAACCACCAAGACACTAAGACACAAAGAAAACTTATTGTTTGGGATTGCATCACCAAAGGTCTACACCCTTATACTCCTACACCTCTTTATCCTGCTGCCTTCTAAAATAAAACAGTAAACTGAAAGATAACAGTACTTAATAAGTTTTAATAAATCTGTTATGAGTACGGATTCACCTGTAAATTCTCCAGTCAAGTCGGAATCAACTGTTGGCGCGCGTGTCAGAAATTTTTTGATTGCAATGGTGGCGATCGCCCTTAGCGTTGCCCTAGTCTTGGGACTAAGAACCGAGACTAGCTCAGCTTCTCTGGCTAAATTAGCAGAACAATCTACACCCTTGGAAGTGGCAATGACCAACGGCAAGCCATCGCTTGTGGAATTTTATGCGGACTGGTGTACTGTTTGCCAGAAAATGGCACCGGATATTACCCAATTAGAGCAGCAGTATACAGACAAAATGAACTTTGTCATGTTGAATGTGGATAACACCAAATGGCTACCAGAGATGTTGAAGTATCGGGTAGATGGTATTCCCCATTTTGTGTTTCTCAACCAGAATGGAGAAGTTCTTGCTCAAGCGATCGGCGATCAACCCCGCACAATCATGGCAAGTAATTTAGAAGCCTTGATTGAGGATTCACCTCTGCCTTATGCTCAAGCTAGTGGGCAAGTTTCCAAAGTTTCAACATCAGTAGCACCAGCACCCAGCCAAGATGACCCGCGCAGTCATGGCAGTCAAGTAGTGAATTAGAATAGCGTCATATATCTACAGGCTTTTAGCCTGTACCCTACATAAACTATGTATGCTACAGCTAATTTTCGTTGTACTTACTGTCATTACGGGTTCAGCGCTGTGTTCTAGCATAGAAACAGCGCTTTTATCAGTCTCTACACTCAAAGTACGACAGTTAGCACAGTCAAATCATCCTTCAGCATTAGCACTTTTGGCGATTCGTGAAAACATAAATCGACCAATTGCGACTATTGTCATCCTCAATAATACTTTCAACATTATTGGTAGTATTCTCACAGGTAGTGTTGCTACTAAAATTTTGGGAGATAGATGGTTAGGTGTCTTTTCAGGAATATTGACCTTTCTGATTATAGTTTTTGGTGAAATAGTCCCAAAAACTATTGGTGAGCGCAACGCCGAAAAAATATCTATACTAGCTGCTTTACCTATTACTGGACTTACCTTTTTGTTCACACCTCTAGTCTGGATTTTAGAAAAAGTTACAGCACCTTTTACTAAAGGTAAAAAACGACCGACAACAAATGAGGCAGAAATTAAGCTACTAGCAAATATAGGTCATCAGGAAGGAATTATTGAACGCGACGAAGCAGAGATGATTCAACGGGTGTTTCGATTGAACGATCTGACAGCCTCTGACCTAATGACACCTCGAATCATGCTTACATATTTACGTGGCGATTTGACTCTTAGTGAGGCTAAACAAGATATTATTGCCTCGCAACATACACGGATTATTGTGACTGATAACTCTATCGATCAAGTGATAGGGGTTGCTTTAAAACAGAATTTGCTAACAGCGATGGTTGAAGGTAGGAGTAATCAAAAAATCTCTTCCTTAATACGGAAAGTTAGCTTTGTTCCTGAAACAATTCGGGCAGACAAATTGCTAAAAGGCTTCCTAGAAGCTCGCGATCATCTCGTTGTAGTAGTGGATGAATATGGAGACGTCTGTGGTGTAGTAACCTTGGAAGATGTTCTTGAAGTCATAACTGGTGAAATTGTAGATGAGACTGATAAAAGCATTGATCTGCAAGAAATTGCACGCAAACGGCGAGAAAGACTGTTAAAGTCTATGCGTTAGCCCTTCTCATTACTTTTGAGAAGAAATACATTGCTTCCACACACTACATTAAAGTTGATATAAAATGGATATATCGAAAAAAATCGATATAATGGGGGAATGGATACTAAAGACATTGACATCTTCAAAGTCCTTGCTAACGAAACTAGGTTACAAATCCTGCATTGGCTCAAGGAACCTGAAGTTAACTTTCCCTGCCAAGACGTAGACCCTCGCACAGTCGGAGTTTGCGTCAGTAGCATTCAGAAAAAAACTGGCTTAGCCCAGTCTACAGTGTCCCATTATTTATCTATGCTGGAGGCGACAGGGCTAATTGTCTCAAGCCGTCAGGGACAATCTACTTACTATCGTCGTAACGAGGAAGCTTTTTCTCAGTTTGCAGCTCATGTTGCAACTGATTTATAAATAAAAGCAAATGTTAATTGCTTGTGATATTGATTTTGTTATATCGAGATTGTTCGATATCTCTAATATTCAATTTACTGTTATTGTATAGGTGCGACAGACAAGCAACGGTCTATTTGAGGAAACAAAGATGCTAGCAACCTATTTGTTATTGTTAGTTATTGGTTTGGCTGCTATCTGGCTAGGACTCAAAGTACGTGAGGAGGTCTATCGCATTGCAGTTGTATTCAGTGGGGGAATGGTGCTGGTAATGGGGTTTGTATTAGCTCCATCAGCCGTACAGATAGGAGTTGTATTGCTTCTTTTGGGACTGTATCAACTGTATGCTCCACAGCCAAGATTTTAGAAAATTTAATAACCGTTAGAAATTTACTTTTCTAATGCAAATAAATGGTACAGCCATCAACAAATCAGAAGTCACGAGTAAAATTCATTTGTGGCTTCTGAATTTTAGTTTTCTTGATTAAATACTTTGAGTACATACTATCTAAACCATCGCTACATTAGAAGATGAAGAAAGATCAAAGTTAGCCCAAACATGAGTGTAAACGCGACTATTACAGATAATCCTTTATTGAAAGGTACTGGCTTGCCTGATTTTGCCAGCATCCAACCAGAGCATGTGGTGCCAGGGTTTAACCAATTACTGGCAGAATTAGAGCAAGAATTAACCAAAATAGAAGCTAATGTACAGCCTACTTGGGACGGTTTAGTAGAACCTTTAGAAAAGCTAACAGAACGCCTGAACTGGAGTTGGGGTGTAGTGAACCACTTGATGGGTGTGAAAAATAGCCCCCAACTGCGAGAAGCCTATGAAACTGTACAGCCGCAGGTAGTACAGTTTTCTAACAAACTCAGCCAAAGTCAACCAATTTACAATGCTTTTAAAGCACTACGTGCCAGTGACACTTGGGATACTTTAGACTCTGCCCAAAAGCGTATTGTCGAAGCTGCGATCCGAGATGCAGAACTATCTGGGGTTGGCTTGCAAGGCGAAGCGCGGGAACGTTTTAACGCTATTCAAATGGAGTTAGCTGAACTTTCTACCAAGTTCTCTAACAATGTTCTGGATGCGACTAAAGCCTTTAGCCTGAAGCTGACAAAGAAAGAAGAAGTAGACGGTTTACCCCCGAGTTTACTTAGTTTAGCAGCACAAGCAGCCCGAGATGCCGGGGAAGAAAACGCCACCCCAGAAAATGGCCCTTGGTGTATCACTTTAGACTTACCCAGTTACTATCCTTTTATGCAGTACAGCACAAGGCGTGACTTGCGGGAAGTGCTTTACAAAGCTTATATTACCCGTGCATCTTCGGGAAACTTGGATAATAACCCGTCAATAGAACGTGTTTTGGAGTTGCGTCAAGAACTGGCGAAGTTACTCGGTTACAAAACTTATGCGGAAGTCAGCTTAGCCAGTAAAATGGCTCCCAGCGTCGAGGCTGTGGAAAAACTATTAGAAGAACTGCGCTGCGCCAGTTACGATGCAGCCCTCAAGGAATTGGCAGAATTGAAAGCTTTTGCTGCCAACAAGGGAGCAGCAGAAACAAATGATTTAAGACATTGGGATATCCCCTTTTGGGCAGAACGCCAGCGGGAAGAAAAATTTGCTTTCACAGCAGAAGAATTGCGTCCTTACTTTCCGCTTCCACAAGTGCTGGATGGCTTATTCGGGTTGGTGAAGCGGTTGTTTGGTGTTACAGTTACCCCTGCTGATGGTCAAGCACCAGTTTGGCATGAGGATGTGCGCTATTTCCAAATTGCTGACGAAACAGGTAGTGCGATCGCCTATTTTTATTTAGACCCCTACAGCCGTCCCGCAGAAAAGCGCGGCGGTGCATGGATGGATATCTGCATTAACCGGGGCAAACTCACTGAAAATGGAGTCAAGAAAACCCGTTTACCTGTAGCGTATTTGGTATGTAACCAAACGCCACCAGTTGATGGCAAACCTAGTCTGATGACTTTTACGGAGGTAGAAACTTTATTCCACGAGTTTGGTCATGGTTTGCATCACATGTTGACCAAGGTAGATTATTCTTCGGCAGCAGGTATTAATAACGTCGAATGGGATGCTGTGGAATTACCTAGTCAGTTTATGGAAAACTGGTGCTACGATCGCGCTACTTTATTTGGCATGGCTAAGCATTACGAAACAGGTGAGCCTTTGCCAGAACATTATTACCAAAAGCTGCTGGCTGCAAAGAATTACATGAGTGGTAGTGCAACGTTGCGACAGATACACTTTAGCGTTCTGGATCTAGAACTGCACTACCGCTATCGTCCTGGTGGTAGTGAAACTCCTAAGGATGTGCGCGATCGCATCGCCAAGACGACCACCGTCATACCACCTTTACCCGAAGATTCATTTTTATGTGCCTTTGGACACATTTTTGCCGGTGGATATGCAGCAGGATACTACAGCTACAAATGGGCGGAAGTATTAAGCGCAGATGCTTTTGCCGCATTTGAAGAAGTTGGTTTAGAAGATGAACAAGCTGTAAAAGCTACAGGTAAGCGCTACCGCGATACAGTCTTAGCCCTTGGTGGTAGCAAGCATCCAATGGAAGTGTTTAAAACATTCCGGGGTCGCGAACCGAGTACCGAACCTTTGCTAAGACACAATGGTTTAGTAGCTGCTTAAATTTATACTATAGTTCGCCACACTTTCATTGAAGTTCAAAGTAGGGGAAAAAGTTCAAGGTCAATTCCTTTCCCCTTTCCCCTTTCCCCTTCTCCTCAGGAACGAGAGTAAATCAATTACGTCTCAATCTGGGTGGATACCGCCATTTGGTGAAATAGCCTAAAATTTTAAATTTGAATGTATCGCCCAGATTTTCTGAAAGTTTGCCTGTCTTGGCTTTTAAATTTACTTCTGTGCGGCTTATCCTTGACGGCGATCGCACAGACAAATTCTCAACCACAAGTCCCTAAAAAACCTAGCCACACAGACAACCGCAGCAAGCAAACTCGTAATATTCAAGTAAAAGTTCCTGTCAAAACTCTACCAGGACGGCGAGAAAGTGGGAGTGTACGTCGAGGAAGCTGCATTTCTGGCGATCCAGCACTTCTGGCTTTACTGCTACCACCAACTAATCTGGGATTAACAACTGCTGCTCATCCTCAATTTTTCTGGTACACACCTGAAAATACAGCTCAAAGAACCCAGTTTTCTCTGTACAGAATAGATGAAAAATCAGGTCAACGTACCCAAGTATACAATACAACTTTGAAACCTAGCAGCAAACCTAGTGTAACAAGCTTAATCTTGCCCACTGATGCTAAAATTCCGCCTTTGGAAATTAATCAAACTTATCAGTGGTCTGTGTCTATCATTTGTGACATACAAGATACTTCTCCTCGATCTGTCATCACTGTAGACGGTTGGGTACAACGGATAGCTGTTAATCAGAATTTGGCCAATCAATTACAGCGGCTAAGTCCAACAGAGCGCATTTCCGTCTATGCTGAACAAGGTCTGTGGTTTGATTTATTGTCAACAGTAGCAGAATTACGCGCCTGCAATCCTTCTGATACCAAACTTTCCGAAATCTGGGTGACTTTACTACAGCAGGTAGGGTTAGAAAACATAGCCCAGCAGCCTCTAGATCAGCAGTGTTCCCGTAGCTAAGCATGCAGAAGGATTTTTATTGAAACAAGAATCCCCGCACGTAGCAGCTATCGGAGTGCGAGGGAGCGTCAATCCTACCGACTTATACCAAGTTGCGTTCAGATATAGCAATAGTAATTCGTGCCCTCTCCCTTTCCCCTCCCCAAATTGGGAGAGGGGCTGGGGGTGAGGGAAGTACTATCTTTGACTGCAACTTAATATTACTTATAAAAATAGTATTTGATAGCAGCCTCAGCTATGTAGAAAAACTTTTAATAGCATATTTAAAATTTATTAATCACAAAAAATAGAATTTATATTGTTTTTTTGCCTTTCTTTGCAATACTTAACTCGATTTTAGTTAAAAAGAGTAAACATAGATTAAAAGTAATAAAATTCATAATCATTCGTTAAGTTTATCGTGCAAAATTGAGAGTAAGCTAAGTGATCAGAAGCCTAAGTACAAAATTTTGTCACTAGGCTTAAAGAAAAATAACAGTCATTGTGTTATTTGTCCTGCGTCATTTGTCATTTGTACGATTGCTAATGACTAATGACTGATAACTAATGACTAAGTTATTTAGCAAGGCGGTGAAAGTCAAAGCTTAGCCAAATTATTGAGAGAGCAAAAACCAAACTACGAAGGCGTAACGATGATACAAAACATTTTGCTGGCTGTCTCCGGATTGGGACACGCGGAAGAAATGCTAAAAACCTTGAAGGATGTGCCATCAATTCAAAGGGCAAAAGTTACAGTTTTGCACGTGGTTCCGCCACAAAGCACCGCCGAATCCATGACAGCTAAGTGGGAAGAAGGTGGCAAAATCCTGGCAAATGCTATTCAGTCTTTAGCCTTAAATCCTAGCCAAGTCTCTTCTATTTTGCGGCAAGGCGAGCCTAAGGATGTAGTTTGCCAAGTAGCAGATGAAATCGATGCAGATTTAATTATTATGGGTTCTCGCGGACTCAAGCGACTGCAATCGATTTTAGCTAACTCAGTAAGTCAGTACGTTTTCCAATTATCTTCTCGCCCCATGTTGCTGGTAAAAGATGACATTTATGTCAAAAAAATTAACCGCATCATGGTGGCAATGGATAATTCTGATGCTTCAAAACACTGTTTGGACTTAGCTTTGTTTTTGATTCGAGATATTAAGGGAGGAGAGTTAATTCTTTCGCATGTGATCACAGATTTAGGAGGTGAATCTGCTGCATCAGCAAATCAGGTTAATCCCGAACAACATCCTGTTTTAGCAGCAGCTGTCGCGGAAGCGAGAAAACACGGGGTGCAACCTCGTTGTGTGCTTAGTATGGGTAAACCGGGTGAAAAAATTTGTCGCTTGGCAGAGGAGTTAAATGTAGATCTGTTGTTACTTGGTTCTCCAGATCGGCGTCCTTCCATTGCTAAGAGTTTCGTAGATCTAGACAGACTTTTAGGTGCTTCTTTGTCTGATTACGTGAGAATAAATGCTACTTGCCCAGTTTTGTTAGCACGAACTGCTGCTTAAGGTCGCTCACGATTTTGCACTTGATCAATAAAAACCCCTACACTACAGGTGTAAGGGTTTCTTATTTTATACATGAAACACAGAAAGTATTAAGTATCTTTTTTACTTTCGCGGCTAGCTGTTTGAATGTAAAGAATGATCAGAAAAACGGCGGGGACTAGCACAAACAGAATGCTGGCTACAAACCCCAGGTCATTAACCTGCATAGTCAGAAAGCCTCTCTTAGATTCCAGTCAACACTTTTAGGATACCATCATCACGGCTTGACCGAGTTATTTGTCTTTTGTCATTAGTCATTAGTCATTTGTCATTAGTTAATGATAAATGACTACTGGCAATTTTAATCAGGTTTTGTTACTACACTAACCGGGCCGTTCACTAAGGTTTGACAAGCAAGACGGTAATTTGCAGGCTTTTTCTTTAAAAAACGCTTCTCTACATCTGTAGGGGGCGAAAGATTTTCCTTTCCTTCAACGATCTCAACAATACAGGTGCCACACTGACCGTAGCCACCACAATTCATCATTTTTCCCCAAATTTTATAGATGTCAATCCCGTTTTCTAAGGCTTTTTGGCGCAGGTTGGCACCATTCGCAGCTATGACTTCTTTATTCTCTTTTACGAATTTGATGTTACCCATAGCTTATTCCTCGTTGACTGTTGCCTGAATGCTAAGACCGAATTTTTATTTGACTTGCTGAAATGCTTTTCTTTTTATATTAGTTCACAAAATATTATAACAAAATATTAATAATTATATATTTTTGAAAACTAAATTTTGGCAAAAATTTAAGACAGGCAAGACGCCTGTCTTTTCAAAAATATTATAGATTGATTAACTTACCTGAAACCCACGGCTGCTTGCCAAACAAAAGCCAACAGCAAGAAGAATAAAGGAATGAGCGGTAGAACATCTACCAAAGGGTCAAAAATTTGGAATGCTTCAGGCAATTTTGCTAATAATAGTGCTGTTTCCATTTTTGTTTAAATCCACCTATCCAACACAGCTTTCAGAATTGAGAAATATCTTAACATGCATTGGTGGTCATTAGTCATTAGTCATTGGTCATTAGTCATTAGTCATTGGTCATTAGTCATTAGTCATTGGTCATTAGTCAATTATCCCCTATTCCCTATCCCCTATCCCCTATCCCCTTTAAATCTGGAGTCAGCCACTTACCAAACTCTGCAACAAAGGTATCGTTTAATATTGCCTCTCGTATCCTTTGAGTAAAGCGAATCAATTCGGTGATATTGTGAATGCTCAATAAGGTATACGCCAAAATTTCTTGCGATCGCACTAAATGAGAGATGTAAGCACGGGTGAAGTTTTGACAAGTGTAGCAAGGACAAGTTTCATCTAAAGGCGTAAAATCTTCACGAAACTTAGCATTTTTTAAATTCCAGCGATCGCCCTGCACCATAGCCGTACCGTGTCTAGCCCAGCGAGTAGGAATCACGCAGTCAAATAAATCTACACCAGAAGCGATCGCAATTACCATTTCCTGATAAGTACCTACACCCATCAAATAACGCGGCTTATGGTGTGGTAGTAATGGTGCTGTCGCCTGCACAATCTTATGAATCAGTTCTGGTTCTTCACCCACACTCACGCCACCAATGGCATATCCCGGTAGATCCAAATTTGCCAACGTTTCCACCGCCTGACAACGCAAATCCAGATACACTCCACCCTGGACGATACCAAACAACGCTTGCTCCTCAGGGCGTTGATGGGCAGACTTACAGCGTAAAAGCCATCGATAAGTGCGTTCTGTGGCTGCTTCCACCTCTTGGCGGCTAGCTGTAGCAGGCGGACATTCATCAAAGGCCATAATCACATCCGCCCCTAGTGTATTCTGAATTTCGATGGACTTTTCTGGCGTCAACTTAATAATTTGACCGTCATGTGGTGAGCGAAACGTCACACCTTCTTCAGATATTTTACGCATTTCACTGAGACTGAAGACCTGAAACCCACCAGAATCGGTGAGCATCGGCCCGTCCCAGCCCATAAATTTGTGCAGTCCTCCCCCTCCAGCCACAATTGCTTCCCCTGGTTGCAAGTGCAGGTGATAGGTATTGGATAGCACCATTTGCGCCCCTGTTTCTTTGAGTTGGGCAGGGGTGAGGGTTTTGACAGTTGCCAGTGTCCCCACCGGCATAAAACGAGGAGTTTCAACCGGGCCGTGAGGAGTGAAGAACACTCCAGCCCGTGCTTTTGTCTGGCTACAGGAAGCAAGACATTGAAAAGAAAAATTTGCGCTCAAAGCAGAAGTAACCGTTAAGATTTAAGCTAAGTTTTACTGAACTTAATTAAACATAACTTATAGTTTGACATCTCCATCTTCCACTGCTCCTAAAGCTTTGAGCGTGGCAATAGTTGCTGCGGTTAAGCCTGTAACGCCCGTGATGTTCATACCTTCATAAGGTCTTGGGATTCTCAGTGTTTTTAAACATTCTCCTGTCTGGACATTCCACAATTTAATGGTTTCATCTACGCTGCCACTGATCAACGTTTGCCCATCTGGACTGAAGGCAACTGAACGTACCCAGCTAGTATGTCCTGTTAAAGTTTTAAGGCATTCTCCAGAGTTAACATCCCATAGTTTGACAGTTTCATCCTGACTTCCGCTAGCTAAGAAATTACCTTGAGGACTAAAAGCAACCGAAAATACCCACATCGTGTGTCCCTGTAAAGTGTTGATGCACTTTCCATTAATATCCCAAAGCTTAAGTAGACCGTTATCATGACCGCTAGCTAGCATTGTTCCATCAGGACTAAAAGCGACTGCCATCACCTTACTATCAATTTCTGGTAAGGTTTTGAGGCATTTTCCCGTGCCGCTTTCCCACAATTTTATAGTTTTGTCATCACTACAACTAGCAAGTATCAAACTGTCAGGACTAAAGGCAACTGCCCAAACATAATTGGCATGACCTTGCAAAACTTTTAAGCACTCGCCAGTGCAAATATTCCAAAGCCTTATAGTTGAATCTTGAGCACCGCTGGCTAGAATCTTACCTTGAGGACTGAAAGTTAGTGCCCAGATCAATCCGTTGATATGTCCTTGTAACCTCCTCAGACACTGACCAGTAACGACATCCCAGAGTCTAATGGTTTCGTTATCCCCACTAGCTACCATTTGACCATCAGGACTGAAGGCGACTGACCAAACCCACTTGTTATGCCCCTGTAATGTCTTGAAGCATTGACCAGTTTGAATATTCCAAAGTCTTACTGTTGAGTCAAAACTTCCACTGGCTACTATTTGACCATCAGGGCTACAGGCAATTGACCAGATGGCACTGGTGTGTCCTTTCAAGGTCTTGAGGCACTGACCACTCTTGATATCCCAGAGTTTTACAGTTTGGTCAAAACTCCCACTGGCTAAGATTTTACCATCAGGACTAAAGGCAACTGACCAGACCAAATCAGTATGTTCCTGCAACGTCTTACAACATTGACCAGTTTGAATATTCCAAAGTCTTACTGTTGAATCAAAACTCCCACTGGCTATCATTTGATCATCAGGACTACAAGAAATTGACAAAATGCCGTTTTCGTGTGCCCGCAATGTCTCAAAGCATTCACCCGTACTAACATTCCAACGCCTCATCGTGCTGTCTAAACTACCACTAGTTAGTGTCTGGCCATCTGAGCTAAAGACAACTGACCAAACCCAATTAGTATGTCCTTGCAAAGTCTTAGAGCATTCACCCGTACTAACATTCCAGAGCTTGATTGTGTAGTCAAAACCGCCACTAGCTAAAGTTTGACCATCAGGACTGAAGGCGACTGACCAAACCCAATTAGTATGTCCTTGCAACGTCTTAAGACATTCACCTGTACAAACATCCCAGAGTTTTACAGTTTGGTCATTACTTCCACTGGCTACGATTTGACCATCAGGACTAAAGGTAACTGACCAAATCAAATCGGTGTGTCCCTTAAAGGTCTTAAGGCATTGACCTGTCCTAACATCCCAAAGTCTTACGGTTCGGTCAAAACTGCCACTGACTAGTTTTTGACCATCGGGACTAAAATCAAGGGACGGTATCCACATGCTTTTGTCATGTCCCTCCAACGTCAAAAGAGGTTGAGCATCCTGAACTCTGAATAGACGAATCTGACCATGAGTGTCACCTGCTGCGAGAATTTTGCTATCTGGACTGAAGGCGACAGAATTAATTCCACTGAAACATTGGGAAAAAAGTGATTTAGTAAACTCACAATAAGCAAAGTTGACTTCAGCCAAATTCATACCTTGAAGATAAGTTTGCCAAATCGCCAAATCGGAAAAATCATAACCTCTTAAATCCGTTTTCAGTTGGCAGAGGAGATTGAGAACATTCCCTGCTGCATATCCTAATTTGAGTGAAGATGTGCGCAACTTAGCGAGAATCTGAGTTAGTTGAGTTTCAAGACGGCTTTGGTTCCCCAAAATATTGATTAACTTCTTGATCAGAGGTTGGAGAATCAAACAAATTTGAGCTTCCCTGATATAGTCTTTTGCTAAAGCTTTGAGCAAAGCATAGTTGTTAAACAGTTCAATGTTCTGAGTCTTAATTTCTTCAGAAACTTGTTGAATAAATACTTCTGTTATGTACTCGATTAGCACAGGTTGGAGCGTGAATCCTGCTGCGCTTCTTTCCAGAGGTAATCGTCGGCTGAGAGAGTGTAATGTGTCTGTAACTCTTTCTTTAGCTTCTGGTGAGAGAAGATCCTCTTTCAGTTCTGACAAAGAAATTGGCTCACGATTAATCGCTAGCCAATACATAATCTCTTTTTCTGACTCTGACAAACGCTCAAAATGCCACGCTAATAACTCTCGCAAATCTTCAAAAACAGGTTTTCCTTCCCTGAGAAATTGAGAAATATCTCCCCCAAAGACTTCTTGAATATGATTAGCAGCCAGTTCTAAAGCTAAAGGATTGCCATTGTAGAATTCAACGAGTTTTTGCCATTCTGCATCAGAACCAGAAAAATGCCCAATTTCTTGAAAAATTCTCTGTCCATTTAAACAGTCTAAACCACCTAGTTCAAATAACCTGACAGGGTGTTTTTTGCCAGATATTCTCTCAAGATTGTGAGGTTTTTCCCGACTGGTAAGCAGCAAGCAGCTTTGATGGGGGACTTCTCCAACTTGCTGGAAAAGTTGACCGTATGCTTCATATCCCTGGCGATATAGCCCAGCGCGTGAAGCGATCGCTCTTAAGCGAATCGCCTTTTTGTAAAATCGTCTCAACATTATCCAGAATCAGCAAACAGCGGTGTGCTTGTAAATAGTGCAGCAGTCGGGAGATTTGGGTTTCTTGGGTGTTGGCAAACTCCGTCTCCTGCTGGTTGGATAGGAACTTAATTAAGTCTGTCAGAATATCTCCTGCTGGCGGTGCGTTGAGGAGACTTCGCCAAATCACGTATTCAAATTCATGCTGAATCCCCTTTGCCAGCTTCAGTGACAAATCTGTTTTGCCAATTCCTCCCTTACCCAATTTGACTGATAGCTGGGTTTTACCAATTCCTCCTATTCCAACAATTACTACTAACCGACAGCATTCTTGAATAATCCATTGTTCTAGCGTTGCTAATTCTTCAGTTCGTCCAAAAAACACAGGAACATCAGGTGCATCTCCCCAATCTCGGCGATGGGTAGGAGGTGTTAAGTTTTGACAGCGTTGCTCTAGTTTTGTCCTAAAAGTCTTTTTAGTTATTTTTTCTTTGCAAACTTCTGAAATTAACTCCCATAACTGATAGCCAACATCCTTGACATACTGCAAGTTATAGCGAAGAGAGTTGGCTATTTCTTCATATTTTTTATCTTCCCAAGACCCTTTTAATATTGCTTTTTGCAACTCACTTAGCTGAGTTTCCCTCTTAGTTTCTATCCAGTTGATGACTTCGTAATAGTTCATAGACACTAGCAGCCTGCAATCTTAATCGGCTTGACCCCCCTTCAAGGATTTATAGTGGTTTTCATTCGGATTAAACACGCCTTTCATCGAGTGTGGTATGTCATATAAGGTGGTGGTTGTTGTGTATAAATACCTATCATGTATTAAAACTTTATAGTTATATATAGTTATCAACTCCAGAGCAAGTCTTTCCGTAGCCGCCTTAAAAATTTATTGAGCTTCGCCAGAGTATCAGATCTGGCAGTTGGTGCTTGAGCAATCAGACATTTAGACTGGTATTTTTGCCAAAAATAATCCCATTAGGATCGAGCAAAAACAGGTTAGTTGTACCATTAGCGCAAATCAAATTGCAGAGAAAGCGTACACACCAACTAGCGAAATTCCTAGACTTAAGAACCAGCCCTAACGACTACTCATTCCAAACATTGCACTTTCCCAGCTTTGCAACAATTAGCTATGCAAAGGTAGGCAGAGTCTGTGGCAATGCATTCACCTCAGTTAGCTTATTTCTGTCTCAACTTCTATCCAGTTGATGACTTCGTCATAGTCATCGTTCATAGCCTCTAAGTTGGCAAAGAATTTGAGGTTAATTTCATCTTAACCTTGATAGTTCTTCGCGATACCCGACTTTTCCGACTTTTCAATCCAACTTTTCCGACTTTACGATACTGATGGCTTTTGAGAGCATGGTTGTAAGGATTAAGGCAATAGCATTTATAAAATTCTGAACTTGGTTTGAGAGAAATGAGAAATAAGCAGAGTTTCATCAGTTTACTATTAGCAATAATTCCTATATTTTTATCTTCAATTTTACAGATTTTAAAATTTATCCAAGAAGAATAAATTAATGGTTAATCAACAAGAGGAACTAAAGAGCATACTCGAAAAAATTCAATCTCCTAATATTACCATAATTGGTCAAACTGGAGTGGGGAAAAGCACCTTAGTAAATGCAATTTTCGGCATGGAAGTAGCTAAAGTAGGTGCGGGTCGGGCAGTAACTCAGAAATATTCTAAATACTCTCCAGAATCCTTAGGAGTAAAATTGCCTGTTATTATTTATGATTCTCCTGGTTATGAAGCAGGTAAAGAAGAATCAGAGTTTATTGCGGAAACTTTTCGATTCATAAATGAGCGAATCAGAAAAGGAATAGAAGAACAAATTCATCTTGTTTGGTATGTAGTGAGTGCGCCATCAGCAAGATTTCAAGAGTTTGATATAGATATCTTGAATGAAATCACAAAACATCGGATTCCTGTAATAATTGTCCTGTCGCAATGCGATCGGGCATCTGATAGAGAGAGAAGGGGAATTAAGGAAGCAATTGCGGCTTCTCAGTTCAATAAACTATGTGATGTCATTGAAGTATCAGCAGAACCATTGACACTTAATGGCAGACTAATTTGTGAACCTTTTGGTTTAAAAGAATTAGTAAATAAAACAATTGAACTTTTACCGGAAATATATTCTGAATCTATTATTTTAACACAAATAGTTGATATCGAATCTAAAAGAGAGATTGCTTGGAAGTATATTTCTCAATCTGCGATCGCTTGTTTTAGCACGGGAGCTATTCCAATTGCATTTACAACTCCAGTAGGAGCTATAGCAGCAATGGGTCATTTATGTTGCCAACTTACTATGTTATACGGTCATAGCAAACTAGGGCTGACCTTGGCATTATCTGGTGTTACAGTTGGAGGATTAATTAACTTTTTCGCGTACTCTTTAGTAGATGGGCTTAGTAGTATATTTCCAGGTATTTCCTTTCTTTCGGCAGCAGCAGCAGCAACATATACTACTGTTTCAGGAATGGCTTATGCTAAAGTCTGTGAAAAATTAGCCAAGCAAAAAATATATGGATCGCAAATTGAAATTAAACAATTTTTAAAAGAGACATTTAGAGAAGAATTTAGTAAATTCTATGATATAAATATCTCTTCCATTGCAGATTTAAATACCGACAAAATTCGCAATCGTTATTTAAATAGTGATTAATCTCTAAATCAGATTTTGTAAACTTATTTTTCGAGAGTTGTCCTTAATAAAAAATCAAATTTCTACTATAGCCTGTAATAAACTTATGAAAGAAAGCAGTACATTAACAAAAGGAAAAAACTCACTCACTCTTGGTCAGCTAACATTTATCATGTTGGGGTTAGCTTGCATCTTGATAATTACATTTGACTATTGGCATTTACGAAACCAAGTCAAAAATCTGAAAAATGACATCAATAACCTCAAAAGTGAAGTGGAAATTATCAAAAATAGTATCAATGAATTAAGGAAATCTCGGCAAGTACCTTAGCCCACTAGTTAAGGTTTTGACACAAGACAGATACAAGAAAGCATAAAGAATTACTTCAAGTTTAAAATTTTTGACTATATATATCTGTTAATGGAGGTGAAAAATATGAAACCCATGCCAGGTCGACAACAACATTACCAAAAGATGCGACATCAACAGCAACAACAACTGCAACAACAACTGCAACGCCAACGTGACCAATGGATGAAACAACAACAGTATTATGCTTGGCAGCAACGGCAGAAAAACCAGCAGCAACAGCTAAATACTCCTTCTTCAAATACGCCTAGTGGTTGGGGTTATGTTATCGGAGGATTGATGGTTTTAGGAGCGGCCTTACTGTTACTTTGATTCATAAACTTTGCCATTGGTGTCTAAGTAGAAAATTATAGTTCAATACGGTTAAAATAAGATAATTTTCCTAGCCGAAAACTTTTTAGAGACGTTGCAGTGTAACGTTTTCATACAACCGGAATTTTCACAAATTACCTTCACTGAACTCTATTGAAATATGGTGAGTTGAAACATCGTGCGGATGTTGCTAGAAAACTAAACGAAGTTGGAGGGATAAAAATTATGGCTTTAATTTCTTGCCCAGAATGTCAAAAAGAGGGAATTTCCGATCAAGCTTTGACTTGCCCGCACTGTGGAGTTCCTATTGCTATGAAAAGCCCCAGTAGACTTGTATCTACAGCGCTCAAGCGTGTCGGTATTCCATTGCTTTTAGCTGCTTTGGGCTTTATGTTAGACAATCCAAGCGATCGCTCTGAGTCGGATGAGATTTAATTACAAAGCTTCGGTTACTACGTTTGCTCTTGGTGGTTAACTGCAACTTTAAATTATCTCCAAGTCGTATAGTTATGAACTTAAAGCAAAACTTTCCATTATGCCAAGTTGCCAGTTATTCACCTAACATAAACAATCACTAATTTCTTGTCATTGGTTAACCTTGATAATTGGGCAAATACGCTACATAAAAAGTTAGGCAAAGGGTAAACATCAGATATATCAATAGAAATACAGACCAATATGTGTTCTACTCATTGAGTAGAAAGCTGGACTTAATGAAATTTGCTTTTCCTAAAAATAAAGTCTAACTGTTATGATTTGAGGTCAATTTGAGGTCAATATGAAAGCAGTATTTATTGTTATTACTTTAATGTTTGGAGTTCTTGCTTTTGTTGGTATGCTTTCAGGAAATAGCATTATTATTTCTATTGGTTTAGGAGGTGCAACATTTTTTTGCAGTAACCCTGAAGAGTCGCTGAGGGATGCAAAAGTACTTGGTCAGATACGTTCGCATTCCTCGAACGCTTTTGTTATTTCGGGTAATTTTGACAAAATTTTTCGATTTCATCTGACCAAAATTCAACGTTAGACCTCAAAGTGATAAAAGCCTTTAAGAAAAGCGATCGCATTCCTGATATATGAAAAAACTAGAATAGTTTCTTAGGGAGGGGATACAGAGAATGAACCAGTTCCAGCTTATTTCTGATACACAACAGGTTCTTACATCTAACTACATCTTGCGCGTGTCAGATGTACTCAATACCACGGGACTATATAACTATCTCCGTGAAAATGACGCATTTCACAAATTTCGCAGAGAGTTTGCCACTTTAATGGCAAATGCTGTCGAAGGAAAGATGAACGAAGACTTCCACAACACTTTGAACTTCTTTGAAAAACTTGGCTTTGTCAGCAATTCCAAATATGTTGAGCACCAAAGGCGTGTCGGGCTGAGGAAGGGAATAGTCTCATTCGCAACGAGCAGCCTGATAATTGCCGCGCCTGCACTGATCGACTATATTTACCAAAACAGACGTGCTAAGGACTTAACTGAGTTCGTCTTAGGGTGGCAGGCCTACATTAACAAGGGCAACGCTTTTCTCATCCAAAAGCGAGCTATCCAGTTCCACTCCGCTGTTAATTTGAAATTCGATGAGCAGCGCTTCCGCGAAATCTTTGAAAGATATGCTAATCGGAACGTCTTCCCAACGCTAAAAGGACGGGATGAAAGTGAAGAAGTTCGATATCAGCTGTTCCATACCATCTTATCCGCGTGCGATCTCAATGAGCCAATGAGCCGCGAAGTATGTCTGGATTGTGCAGATGTTGCTGGCCTCAGTAGGAACGACGCTGAGGAAATGATAAGCAATTACGGACAGAATCAACGACTAGTATCAGAGGTCACTGGCTTTGCTGGCATTGCCCTTGGTAGCATATTTCAAGATTTAGCATCCAGCTTTGATCACGCAAAACAATGTTCCTTCTACACGATTGAGAACGATCCATACACATTAGAGCGCGTTAAGTGGCGTAGCATGATTGAGGGCTTCACGAAAGATGCCATCACTCAACTTCCATTAATGATGATTATGGGTGCCAACCCATCTGCCTTTGCTCTTGTCGCTGGTAGACCGATTTTTCAACGCCTGCTAAATAGCGAGAACAACATAGACAAGACTTTGGAGATTGTCCGCAAGCTCAAGGCAATCCAGAACATGATTGAGGGTCAAGAACATGGGACAACCGAATGATGCGATCGCGCCGATTAAGAGCATGGTTGACGCCTACCTCAGCACGCAACTCTCCCCTGAGAATATTCAGAAGCATATCACAATTATAAATAACCGTCCTAGTATTGATTTAGGGTGGTTACTCGGTGTAATAAGTGCATCTTTTAGTTTGGCCGTTTCTCAAACAGCAACAGGAAACTTCAGTTGGTTGGACACCATAAATATCCGTAAAAATATACAAAAAACAAGGATTAATCTGAAGTATCAAGAGAAGTTCGGGGTATTTCTTGATCGCGTTGATAAAGATCTACACAACCTTAAAAAAGAACTTCCTTCTAAGACCAGTGACGAAGAAGAGTTTAAGGCAGCCGTTTGTGACATTATTGGGAACCTGAAGGAGGAGTTTGAAAAACTTTGCGAAGACTATCGATGCGAATATAGAAAATAAAAGTACGATTTTCAAACAGTTATAAAGGAGGAAGAACAGAATGATTAAGAAGCTATTCATTTCAAGACGCGAAAAATCCTTTGGAGAATGGTGTTCTGGAGCCTTGAAAGGAGATTTTTCAAAGACTCAAGAGACGCTTAACATACCATCTGTTACAGCATTGTCCGTAGCATCTACTGTATTACTTTCAACAGTGGCTATGTGCATTACCGAGCAAGGAGTTGAAGCGCAAATCAAGTACGGAAGACAGAAACTAGATGGTGACTCATAATCAAACTAAATTTTACATTTTTACCCCTGAAAGTGGCGAATTACCTCCGCAACCGACTTAGCTTGAGCGATCGCACTCGCTCAGGGTCAAACCGTTAATGGGTCTGTAGCGAGGCAAGTATGTTCTGATTTCCGAGTCGATCTAGGATTAACAGATATCGACATCCCTGACCCAGGCTGGATTTGGGTGAAAAGGGCAATCCCGTCTGCTCCTAAGTTTCGCTCAGTCACGGGTGTTGTTAAGGGAAGTTGGGTGTCTCACACAGACTTTCCTGCTGTTCACAACTCCCATGACATGGTTTTCAATCTTTTGGTGGATCGGGGGCAAGAAGATATTCTTTCGGATGTTGGGCGAGACGATCCCAATGACGCTCGCCGTCCTGATACGCTTCATCTTGAGTGGGAGACTGGTACGTTTCCTAGTGAAAGGGGGAGGAATTCTCCCGAACGCTACTTTCCTAAGTGGGCTTGGCCCAGTGTGGGCGATCGCGTTTGGGCAAACGGTCATTGGATCTTCGATTGCGGGCATCCAACCAATGGAAAGTATCGCACCGAGATCCATCCGATTCGAGCATTGCTACAATGCGCCCGCAAGTTCGTCGGATGGCAGGCGCTGGAAACAAGTTCGTCCCTGTAACGGCAACTAACCTCTACATTCACGGTCAGAGTGGGTTTGTTGTTGATGTGTTGAACTGTGGAGCAAATATCATCCTGTCTTCTAATCCCGATTCTTGTCCCACGAAAACGACACCGATAGCTGAAAATTTTGAGTTTGACATCATTGCTCCGCCGAGACCAAACCCGGCAGCAACCTTAGTAACGGAAGTGAACTTAGGGCCAAATAACACAGTTGGCATTGCACCAATCCTGGAAACTCGTTCTGATGCTAACGCTCCCGCAGTTCACGTGAAGATTCCTCTAGCTGGCACAGCCGTTAGCTCGACTGATGTCTATGCTCGTAAGGTCTATGTAGGATGGAATACCCCACCTAATAAACCTGTTCGCCACTTTCGGTTAACGCTCAATCAGATGGATCTGCATGACGACAAAGAAACTGATCCGGGCGACTGCAAGTGTACGTTTTTCTGGATGAATGTAGACCGTGCGCCAAACCCGTGGATTCGGTTAGTAGACTTTGCGCGAGGCGATATGAACGACTATGATGACGACGATGGCTTCGGCGACGGTGAAATGGACTTTTCGGGGGCGGTCTTCGACTTCTACGTATTTGACGGAGACTCTTTTTCAGTTAGGGCGAATGGATATGACCAAGACTGCTTAGATGACTACTTTGGTGACCACAGATTCCGGAGAACAACTTTTTTGCGCTGCTACGTTGCTGGGAATGGGGATAACGACGAGTATAAATCTCTAGAAGCTCGTTTTGGCCCTCCCAGTTATGGGATCGGCTTTCAAGATGTCACTGCTGGGAATGAGTACGAGCTTGAGTTTAAGATCCAACAGGTGGAAATCATCAGACAGTAATTCTCATGTACTAAAGTGTCAAATAATCCGATTGGAGTGGGTGCTTTTTAACTCCGAGGCGTTATGGCGGGAATTCCCCGCTATTTTCTTACAAATAAATTTATGGGGGAGACGCTCAAGTGCGTAGCTGCTTAAAACGGCTCAGAGGAATCGTCGTCAATTTCTGCATCCCATCTGGCTGAGAGTACTTGCTCCATCATTGCTTCTATAGCGCTGACATTCAAGGAACGCTCCTGTCGCTCTTGCATGGGAGTAGAAAGAGGAATCAGTCGCAGACAACTTCCTTCTTGCACTAGGTCAAAAAAGGTTTCTTTTTCCGGTGACTGTTTTAATTCCAAACAATCAAAACTACAAACATTGAGATAAAGGGCATGGTTCGCAACTAAGGTAGACCGCTGAGGATTGGCAAAGACTTCCATCACATTCCCTTCACCCTCACTCTGTAACTCACCATCTTGAGTGTAGACATAGCGAACATGGCCTAAATCCGCTAGCAGTCGCCGCATATCAAGCTTATTTACAACCACACCTGTATGAATGATGCACGGAGCTGGTATCTTACTTTCGGGTAGATGGTGACTCATAATCAAGTAGCTCTAGGAGTGCAGATGAGAACAACACAAGTTAAACAGTCGATTTCGCTGCTTATCGATACCCTACCATTTAATCTCTATCTAATTTGTAGGGCGATCGCTTTTAGGAACTTTGATAAGTTATTTTTTGACAAAACACGGTAAAAATGCAATTCATAGAATCAAGTTGTGATTTTTTTGAGCTATTTCGGTTGTATTTTATACAAAATATTGAAAATCTTTACTGAAATAAGCATAACAAAATTTTCTAATGAAGTTACTCATACAAGTAAATCTTATTGAAATTTTTCAAGATGAATTTAATTGCCTGTGACGGAATTATGAGCGTCATGTCATTAGTCATTAGTTATTGGTCATTTGTCCTTTGACTCAATACGGTTCAGTTAAGGTTTTGATCCCCCCTAGCCCCCCTTAAAAAGGGGGGAAATTTATCTTAAAGTCCCCCTTTTCAAGGGGGATTTAGGGGGATCTCCAAAGATTGAATTCTACTAACTGAACCGTATTGTCCTTTGACTAATGACAGATGACTAATGACCAAGAACTATTGACTAGCGTAACTAAGATGACCAATCACTGTCAGTGGTGGAAACAACTACTGTTGAGCATGGGAGCAGCTGTTGCATTCTATACTACAATTCCCCTGCCATATATATATGCCTTTGACTTCCAAGGAGTAGCGCGTCTTGCCCCGATGATAGGACTGATGATCGGGGGAATTTTAGCGCTATTTGATTTTCTAATGCATTATCTGGGTATGCCAGTGCTAACTCGCAGTGCTTTGGTAGTATGTGGTTGGATTGCGATTACAGGCGGGCTCCACTTAGATGGAGCAATGGATACTGCTGATGGTTTAGCAGTAGGCGATCCAAAGCGAAGGCTAGAAGTGATGGCAGATAGTGCTACAGGTGCTTTTGGAGCAATGGCAGCGATCGCCTTGGTGCTGCTGAAAACAACTGCGCTAACAGAACTAGATCGCAACCGTTGGTTAATTTTAATGGCTGCTGCTGGGTGGGGACGCTGGGGACAAATCCTAGCAATTGCCTGTTATCCTTACTTGAAACCGACAGGCAAAGGTGCATTTCATAAACAAGCCATTCGTTCTTACAAAGATTGCTTACCGATGCTGTTGTTGCTGGTAGGTTTGAGCTGTTTACAAATTTTTTTAGACCGAAATCAAATATTTTTCGCCATCACAATGGCACTCACTGGAAGCGCGATCGCCGCAATTACCGGTGCTTGGTTTAATCACAAATTAGGCGGACACACAGGCGATACTTACGGTGCAGTTGTAGAGTGGACTGAAGCTTTATTTCTGTGTGTGTTGACAGCTTTGGGAAATTAGTTGTTTGTTGTTTGTTGTTTGTTGTTTGTTGTTTGTTGTTTGTTCCAACCACCAATCAACGACCAACAACCAACAACTTAATATTTATTTGACCGGTTGCAATCGTGTTACTTTGAGTTTAAAAGCCCCTACACCAGTTTCGCCAAAAGACCTGACACGAACAATGTAAGGCCCTGCTTCTGTGATGCGGGTGAATAATAAAGAGTTGCTGCTGCCATCAGGGCCATCATCATTTTCTGCTATGGTCGTTCCATCTGGCCCCAGCAGTGTAACAATACTGTCAAAACTTTCAGAACTGAGATCAACTGCTAAGTTATCACCTTTTTTCAACGTCACCATGTAATCGCGGGCAAATCCACCTTGACCTGTGGGGATGTCTTTATCGGTCAGTGTATCGGAAACTTCATAAGTGTTAGGCAAGGGAATTGGATTATACAATTTATTCACTTGAGCAAAAGCCGCGGTTGAACTTATGGCAATTGCCAACAACGAGGCAGGAATGAAAGTGATTTGTTTTAAACCCATTGCAAAAGCCTTACTTTTCATCCCCAAGAGCCTTCCCACAAAACTAGCGCAATTGGCTCAATTATAGTTTTCCTTTGCACAGGTTGCCCACGTACTTCTCTTTTAATTATCTTTAACAGCAGTAGCAACTACTGCTAAACCAGAAACAGCTATGCCACTGTTACAAAGTGTTTGTATGGCAGATTTGACGGTTGCACCTGTAGTGTATATGTCATCTACTATTAACACCGAAGCATTTGGACGATGATCAAAGTCTTTACCTAGTCCAAAGGCAGCAGTTAAGTTTTTTTCTCGCTCAGATGCAGATAAGCTAAACTGTGCTTCGGTTTCTTTAATCCTTTTTAGACCATTTTGTTTCAATTGTAATCCAGTCGTTGCACAGAAACTCTCGGCTATGAGTGCGGCTTGATTGTAGCCGCGTTGTTTTAGCTTACTAGCGTGAAGCGGGATGGGAACTACTACCAATTGGCGATCGCACTCGTAATGTAATAACCATGCTTCTCCCAACCACTGACCCAAACAACGAGCAATTTGAGGCTGATTTTCGTATTTCATTGCAGCGATCGCTCGTTTGAGTATACCGCCATACACTCCCCAGGCAAATATCGGTAAGGGGTTTTGGCCGATATTGCTAATATCATAAATATGGCATTTTTGCAACTGGCGAACACAGTTTGGACATAATTCTTGCGAGGTGGAACGCTGACACAAAGGGCAATTAGATTGAAGAAAGAGGTTGAGTAGATTTTTCCAATTGATCATTGTTCAAAAATCTTTGTGTCTTGGAGTCTTGGTGGTTCAAAAATTTTTATCACCAAGGCACTAAGACACCAAGTATATTTATGTATATTGAGCGATCGCAACTTCTAGCTGTTGTAACAAATATTTCTCTAATTATGTAGGGTGAGCATTGCCCACTCTACATGAATGCTTAAATTTGTTTTGTTATTTTTCCAAGTATTTGGGCGATCGCTTGAGCATCTTTACCAACAAAAGTTTCTTTATCGCCGTTACTCCAAATAATCAGACAGGCAAATTGCAACTGACCGTGAATATGAATCTCCCGAAAACAAACTTGACGAATGTAAGCTAAATTTATTAATCCTCTTGTAGGTGTTTGACAAAGAATAAGTTGTGGCATAATTTAAATCTCCATATTTTTGTGGGATAGAGAGGGCGAGGGTACTTGGTCGTGCGATCGCCCTTCTCTATTACTATTTAATCCCATTAAATGGGACGTGTCAATAAATTATAATAAATAAAAAATACTACACTTGGAGTAGTCTTATTAAATGGGACTAATCAACAGAATTCAAGAATTTGGCAAAGAAAAAGGCATTCCCAGCGCCAACAAATTTTGGCAAATCACTGGACTGCCAAGAGCAACAGCATTTAGGCTGTGGAGGGATAGAAATATTTATCCAGATAGAGGAACCGTTGAAGTGATTTGTAAAAAATTAAACGCCCAACCGGGTGACTTTTTGAATTACGTAGAGGAAGCTGATGAGATCAGTTAACAGTTAACAGTTAACAGTTATCAGTTATCAGTTTTTGATCGCTGTTCACTGATTCATAACCAACCACCAACAATCAACAACCAACAACCAACAACCAATGTCAACAGAAATCTCAACCCCAAAACAAATCTGGATTATTACCGAAGAAACATCCGAAACTGCTGTTTCTCATGAAAGTACAACCACTCGTGGTGCAAGAAGCAGTCGCGATATGGGCGGAATACTTGGTGCAGAAATTACGGAAACGACAGAAGTCACCATCACCAAACGTAAAGCTGTCCAAGTAGACCAACTCAAGCACGAAATGTCAGAATTTCTGCAAGCAATGCGAGAAATTCTGGAAGAAGCAGAACAGCCAAATTCCAAAATGCAACTAGATGAAGTTGAATTATCAGTAGAGATTAATGGCGAAGGAAAAATCAGCCTGTTTGGGGTTGGTGGGAAAGCGGGGGGTAAGGGTGCGATGACTTTCAAGTTTAAACGAAGATAATTGGCACTTGCGTATGGGTAGGAATTGGGCGATCGCAGTTGGCATAAACAATTACGATAATCTCCAGGCGCTCAAATATGCCAAGCGAGATGCAGAGGCTATGTATGCTTGGTTCAAAAATTGAGTTTCTAAAATTAATTTTAATTTTTTTAATCTTAGAAAGTTGGGCTTAGGGACTTCCAAATAAAAAATATCCAATTACTTCTTGTGGGGTGGGCGTCTCGCCCGCCCGCAAATAAATGGCGGGCAAGATGCCCACCCCACAAGATTGGATAATTTATTTGTTGAAATCCCTTATGCGATCGCATCTCTTAGCATTATTAACAGCCATTCTCTCCAGCATCAAAAATACTCGTTAGCAGTTTTACATAAACGCGATCGCACCGTGTTGTTTCTACACCTGTCGCTGGTTGATATCCGTTGTTTTCGTACAACTTGACTGCTTCTGCTAAGACGCTAGCGGTTTCAATCCAAATTTGCTCAAAACCACGACGGGCGATCGCATCTTCTAGCTGTTGTAACAAATACTTGCCCAGTCCTACACCCCTTACACTCGGCAAAAGATACATTTTGCGAATTTCTACGGCTTTTTCACCACGGGTAACAGGGTAATATGCTCCCGTACCTACTACTTGATTTTGGTATTCAATGATCCAAAACTCTCCCCCTGTAGCTAAGTAGCATTCTTCTACTTGCAGTACATCTCGGTCTGCGCCGTCAGGCTCCCACCCTAGACCATATTCTGATAATACAGATCGAATTACCTCAGCAGCAGGAATGCGATCGCGCTCCTCCCACGGACGAATGAAAAAATCTCGATAATAGTCATTAGTCATTAGTCATTTGTTAGTAGTTGGTGGTTGGTGGTTGGTAGTTAGTGGTTAGTAGTTAGTGGTTAGTAGTTGGTTATTATTCTTCCACTCCCCCACAGCCCCCAACCCCAGAGGGGACCCCTAGGGTGTGTTTTCAAAGTATCAGTTTTGTCATGCTGAACGAAGCGACAGCGTAGTGAAGCATCTCTATAACCCTGATTTTTACGAGATTCTTCGCTTCATTTCATTTCGCTCAGAATGACATTTAGGAGTTTGAAAACACGCCCTAGCCCCCACAGCCCCCAACCCCAGAGGGGACCCCGAGCCCCCACTCTCCCACTCCCCCACTCTCCCACTCTCCCCACCTCTCTAACTATGAATTCTTGGCTCAGGATGCAAATTTGTTAGCAATTCACTTTCCACAACTGCCAATTCATCCAAACGTAGTTGAACAATTTCACGGTCAAAATAAGTATCAGCTAGTACCCAGTAAATACCAAAATGCCGTGCTTCGGATGCCATCAAGCCGCGATAAAATTTTGCTAATTCTGGCTCAGAACAGTGAGTAGCTAACAATCCCAGGCGTTCGTGACTGCGAGCCTCAATTAAACCGCTCACAAGCAGAGAATCTAAAAAGCGTTCTGGTTCTTTGGGGCGAATTTGGGCTTTTAAACCCGCACCATAGGGAGGCGGCGCTAAGGGACGCATGGGTATATTTCTATGTTCTAGCCATTGATTGACTTGCTCGAAGTGTTCGAGTTCTTCGCGAGCTATTTTAGTAAGTTCTCGCACCATTTTGGCGTTAGAAGGATAGCGAAAAATCAAATTTAACGCCACACCAGCAGCTTTACGTTCGCATTGGGCGTGGTCGAGGAGAATAATATCTATGTGAGATATTGCTTGTTCCACCCAAGCAGAACAGGTTGCTTGTTTGAGGATGTTGATTGTTGGTAAATCAGAAGACAGCACAGTCAAAACTTAGAAAACTCTACATTATTTTACATTTAGCTTTTAGAGGATGTTTTCAGGGACTGGGTTAGATTCTTTTCCAATACCTAGTACCCAATCACCAATACCAGTCCCCCAATCATGTTGCTTCTACCAGAGGTGGTAGGATTTTGGATTCATCATTGCTGTAATAAAGCTAGATATTGCTTCTTGAAACATGCTGTTTCTTCGGAGACCAAGTTATGAGAACATGGCGCTTCATTACGCTTATCCTCACCGCCCTCAGCATGGGAATGGCATTCTGTCACACGCTGGAGCTGCCAGCTAAGATGAGTTACGATGGCCCGCTCTACGTGACGATCCAGAATTCTCTATACCGACTGTTCGGGCCCCCAGGCCCTGGCGCATTTATTGAGCCGGGTGCTGTTCTTGCCTTGATCGTGCTGTCATTCCTCGTTCGCAAGCGCCGACCAGCTTTTCGGTTGACGCTAGCCGCGACGGTTTTCTGGTTGCTGGCGTTTCCTGTGGTTTTCTTCCTGTTTACTGAGCCTGTAAATACCGTGTTTCGCAACTCGACGCCCCAATCATTACCAGTGAATTGGATGCAGTTGCGCAACCAGTGGGAATACTCACACGCGGCCCGGTTCGTGCTTCAGCTAATCGGGTTCAGTATGCTGCTACTGTCTGTAATTCTTGAGACTCCCAAAGAACGTCCTGGCGATCGCGCTGGATTTCGTCAAACTGAGTTGGAAACAACCCGTCGGTAAGACTCATCGCCAATTGCCACGTTACCACTGCTAATCACCTGTGCTAAAACACCCGTCTGCGTATGCTGAAAATGCTTTTGCAGTAGGGATAATAGCCCAATATCTCGTTCTCCTGTTTCAGGATTGACATCAATATTTAAGCAGCGATTAATTCTGGCTGTAACTAAAATTCGGGCTGAACCAAGTTGCATTTCTTGCCCAACCCAGTCGAATTCTCCCCAAGCGGGTACACCATCCACAACAATATTGGGGCGGAAACGCCGCACGTCTATTGCTTGTCCGGCTAATTCACTTAAGCGATCAACGGTTCCCTGACTGACGAGAGAAATATGTACTGCTTCTCGGTCGGGATAGCGAGTTTCTCCAAATTCCCCGACCAATTGCAAAGGTGCGCGGTTAGGATGTCTAGCAGCTTGACTGGGATAAATTCCTGCCAGGTATCCAGTAAAAAAGGCTGAAATCAGATCTCGCCCTTTGCTGGTGTTAGTGTCGGCAACCAATAACTCTATACCTTTACGTTTCACTGTCAATGTGCCAGTCGCCGAGTCATAGGAACAATCTAACGCCGCGAGTCCTGGCCAGTCGTTTTGCATGGCGAAGTTTTGCTTGTTCATCCAAGAGACGTTGCAGTGCAACGTCTCTACAGAAACGTCTCTGTACATCAAAGCAAAAGCGCGATCGCCCGGGATACCATATCCGATTTTGAGGTGAACGCGATCGCACTTTTGAACGCTTAATCCTTTGATTGGATAAATAAATAATTGTTGAACGGATATTTTAGTCATTGGGGATTGTTGGTTGTTAGTAGTTAGTAGCCTCCATCAACTGCGTACACAAAATTTGGGGATTGGGAATTGGGGATTGGGGATTGGGGATTGGGCATAGTTAACAACCACTAACCACTATCTACTATCCACTAACCTATTCCTTAGCAGAACTCATCGGTTTTTGACCTGCTGGGATATTTCCGGTCTGAGGAGAAGCAGATGTGAGGCTGCGGAAATACAAACCGCCAACAGTCAGCAAAAATATAATATACGCTAATGCTTGCACTTGATAGAGGTGTTCTCTGTAACCAAACAAAGCTTTGAGCAGAATACCAGGAAATTTTTCTTCAGGCAAAATGTTAGATGTATTCCAAACCATTGGGCCTAAAATACAAGAGTGGATTTTGGTAAACCTTTCGTAATAGAAACAAAGGCTTTCTGTCGCACGACTACTGAGGGCATAATTGCTGACAGCTTCATCAAAATTGTGTAGTGTTGAAACTACTAAACCAGCAACAATCAATACCAACAAAACGCCCATTACCTGGAAAAATCGCCGGATGTTGATTTTGACTCCCCATTGAAATAAAAGCACACCAATTGCCGCTGCAACAGCAATTCCAGCAATAGCACCAAGGCTGGGAATTAGCCCCTGTTGAAAATTTGCAGCGATGAACAAAACTGTTTCAAAGCCTTCACGCAAAACAGCAACCAAAATTAAGGTAAAAATGCCCCAACCAGCATTAGAGTTATTTTTTAAGGCATCTGTTACCGCTCCCTCTACTTGAGCTTTCATAACTCTAGCTTGCTTGGTCATCCAGATTAGCATCCAGCTAAGCATGGCGATCGCTAACACGCTGAACACACCTTCTAGCAGTGGTTCAACTACGGAGGTGTACTGAGGATTAATTGCACCTAGTGCTTGAATGATCGAGCTAAACAGCACACCTATCAGCGCACTCAGGACAATGCCAACACCGACACCAGCATATACCCAAGGGTTGAGTCGGGATTGTTTAGCTTTTTTCAACAAAGCCAGGACAATACCAACCACTAAGGCAGCTTCCACTCCTTCTCGGAGTGTAATCACAAAAGTAGGTAGAGCAGTACTAAAATTCATTATCAAAAGTCCAAAGTCAAAAGTCCAAAGTCAAAAGCCCAAAGTCAAAAGTCCAAAGTCAATAGTTTGACTTTTGACTCTTGACCCTTGACTCTTGACTATTAACTAAAATCGCGTAACATTTTTTTCAGTTCAAGATTGTGCATCTCTTCCTGACCAATCATTGTTCGCGCAAATTCTTCTAGATAAATACTGGCATTATTGACAGTATCTAACAGATTTTTATACAAATCCAATGCTTTCTTTTCGTGTGCCAAGCTTTCTTCCAAAATGTGTTTAACTGAATGCTTATAAGTTTCTTCAATCGGCGCAATTTTCAGACTAGGATGCCCATCTAAACCTGTGAGAATTTCTCCCACTTGTTGGGCGTGAAGTAGAGACTCACTAGCCTGGGCCTTGAAAAAAGTCACAATCGGAATGCGATTGGGACCAGTCACCATCAAGGAGTAATGAGTATAACGCACAACTCCTGCTAGTTCAAATTCCATGATGGCGTTCAATAGGTCGATTGTTTTTTGGTGATCGAGTTCTTGCATTATTGGTTAATTCACGCTAAAAGCCAAAAGCGATCGGTGATGGGTTACAAGTTAGGAATTAGGAGTTAGGAATTACATACTTTACTCTGTACAGGCAAGTTTAACCAGATATTTGGTTTTGCCAAAAGCCAGTAAAAGGGACTGGGGATTAGGGATCGGGGATTGGGGAAAAGGGTATTGGGTATTGGTGATTGGGAAAGAGCCTTGTTATAGTTCTTCCCCTGTCCCTTCTAGTCTCCAGTCCCCAGTACCCAGTACCAAGTAAGGCGAGCGGCGTTTCCAGTGCTGCTAACATAAAGGTATAGCGGGGGACTCACGAAACGCGACCAATTGACTGAATAAACCCGCCTCCTCTACTAACTCCTAACTTTTTCCGCTTCTCACTAAATTTTAAACCTTGAAGTTAAAACCCAAAGTTAATTTCGCTCCCATTAATTCCAAGGGCTATTGCTGCGCTTGCGTTTTGGAAGCGTCAATGATTTTTTGAGATTCCGATTCGATGGTTTTCACCAGCTTGGTTACTTCCTCAGGGGAATTGACTGGCTTAGCTGGCGGGATGACTGTAGGCCAGTTTTTTGTCAGTTGAGCCATACTCGCTTGAATTGTTTTATCGGCTTCGGGATTTTCTTTAGCCACTTGGCTAGAAATGCCTTTGTACAAGTCGTTAGCGTACTGTACGAAGCCACGGGAATCTTGATACTCAATTGCTGCGGAGATTTTACCGTCAGCAACTGCTGCACCATATTCTGAGTTGGCTGCATCTAACAAGCCGTTAATTACCTGTAGCACGAATGCGGGCTGGGTGCGTTGGTTTTCTGGTAAAGCCGCGATCGCTCCATCCACTGCTTGCATCGAAGTAGTCAAATCAGTTTTGACCTTGGCATCTTTGGGCTTAGATTTCACTAAATCTTGCAAACTCACCAAAGTCGTCTTAAATTCTTTAACTTTGCGATCGTTGAGTTGGTCTTCTACATCAACATAAATTTCTTCGACAGGGTGTCCGATGTGCGGTTCTGCCTGTTTTGGCTGATTCTGATCTAGCAATTCTTGCGCTACAATCAGATGCCCTTTCATCAACCCCAGCTTAGTCATGTAGTCAACATCTTTGGCTTCTCCACTCAAAACCACTTCCTGAACAGTTACTTGGTCTTTAATTTTGTCGAACTGTGCTTGGGTAATCACCTTTTTACTTACTAATTCCTCAGGACTAGCATAGGGACGATTTGCCTGAATCTTATTCGATAATGCTGGTACGCCTAGCTGTGCTTCAAATTTATCTAACTCAGACAAGATTGCTGTGTTGATATTAATTTGTTTTTTGCTACCATGAGCGCTATGAGTAACTGTTTCAGTAGTTTGTGAGGCGGAATTTGGAGTGCTAGCCGCTGGCGAATTTTCTGTGGTGGACGTGCCACCATTATTACAGGAACTTAGCGTAACTATGACACAAGCAGCAATAGCTAAACAAACGTAACGATATTTTTTCATTTTTTCTCCAAAGCAATGTTTGAAAGCTAATAATTGAAAGGCTTTTAGGCTGTATTGGTCTTGGATTTGACAACTTGTCGTAGATTTTGTTATGTTATTTTTGCACTAATGAGATTTTCTATCAACTAGCTGTCAAATATATTCGTTTGAACGAGGGAATGAAAATCTGGTGTTGCTGAATAATGGGATGATTGACGCTGACGCACCAGACGCAGAGACACGGTGATTATTATTGGTGCAAATTCCAAAATCATTCCGCAATTATGCAACGCCGAAAATCCCTTTCCCCTTTCCCCTATTTTCTTTTAGAGTTGCTCTCGGCCACTACTTCAAATTGACCCATACAGCCGTTTTCTGCGATCGCATCTTGATGGGGATGAAACATATACTTGCCTGGATAGCGAAAGGCAAACTCTAAGATATGACGTTCTGCTACACCCATTGTAATTACATCAGTTTTTTGGGTAGGAGTGAGAGTCATTCCAGTTGGATAAACATCGAAGAAGTTGGCGTGCAAGTGAAACGTGACTGCGGGATCGAATTCAATAATGTTGAGGACATACAACCGAATCAACTGATTTTGGTAAATGCGGATGGGATGATCCATGAAGTAGTGCGGCAAACCGTTGAAGGCGTAATGTTCGTTGTGGTTATCGTCATTGACGTCATACCCAGCCATCACCAGGACAATCTCATCTGCTGGTGGGCGCGGTTTGGGCGGATCGATAATAAACATTCCATATAGCCCTTTCGCAACGTGCCGGGTGACTGGTTCAATATGGCAATGATAGAGGTGAACACCAAAGGGTTCAGCATCAAATTCATAAATCGTGGCACTACTGTTGCTAACTGGGCGCACACCGTCCATTTCGGCAGGGTGGATACCGTGAAAATGCAAAGAGTGAGAATGTCCCGCTTTGTTGAGGAACAATACCCGCACGCGATCGCCTTGTTTTGCTCTCAGTGTCGGCCCGGGGATACGACCATTTAAGTCCCAGACGTTGTAAGAAACAGCGCTATTTAACTGTATCGGGGAAGTACCAGCAGTCAAGCGAAATTCTCGGATTATCCGCCCATTTTCACGCTTGAGCGTTCCATAATCAAAATCTCGCACTACCTGCATTGGGTTGGCAGCACTATTAGAAGTTACCTCTTTCTCCAACGGTGGTATTCTCACTAAGTGCTTTTGTGCTGTCAGCTTGTGCCACACAGTAACTGCTCCAGTTACGCCAGCACCTGCTAATCCGAGTTTCAACAGTTGACGGCGACTCCATATTTTTTCTTGATTAAGAGCAAAATTATTAGGCATAGCATTATTAATAATATTTGCAGCTAAATAAAACTGCAAATATTTTGCAACTATTTTTATTTTTATAGACAGATAAATTAATAATTATTCTCAATAATTAGAAAATGCTTTCAGTATCCTAATTCAACTGGCACTATCTATTTCACCAATCCCCAAGCGCAGATACTCAATTTTGAGGCAAGCATCCATCACCACATTTAGTCCTGCACTCAAAGCTTTTTGTGCTGCTTGTTGGTTTGAGACACCCAGTTGCGCCCATACAGTTTTAGCGTTGATGGCTATTGCTTCGTCAACAATTTCGCTCAAGTACTCAGAACGCCTAAAAACATTGACAATATCCACTTGTTCCGGAATTCCTTTGAGGGAAGAATAGCTTGGCTGACCATCAATTTCTTTGACAGTGGGATTCACGGGGTAGACGGTATAACCCGCCCTCCGCAAAAATTGAGCTATTTGATAACTAGTTCGTTCAGGTTTATCAGAATGACCGACTACCGCTATGACTTTGGCGCGGCTCAACACATCACGCATGGCATTATCATTAGCTTTGAGGAGAGGCATATTCTCAATCTCCCTAAAGGACACAAACGATAAAACGCCGTAGAGGGAATCTGGTAGTAAGTGACTTTACTACTCTAATAGTACCTCGAAGGAAGTTCTGGAAACGTTACGAGCGTGCCAGAAGCCTACACCGACCCGAAGGGCGGTGTAGATAGTTCACACACTCCAACGCTCACAGATAACCTTGAGATAACGCTCCGGTTCAGCAGCAGCGCACCAGCGCGACCGCTGAACCGATTGTTAGGGCTACTGGCACCCAGCGCTGCTTGCCTCACCCGGCAACGAACATACGGCAATGAATAGGGTTCAGTTGCACTATTGAATACTGCCGAGAACCAAGTACAAAAGCTGGGCGGCGGCCACAAACAGCAGCCCGGTGAACACCAAGTCCTCGAACCAGTCAATAACGCCGGGTTGCCGCTCAAGCATAATCCGCGGGTTATAGTAGAAGATCGACACGAGTATGCACGCGATCGCCAAGGCCAGTCCCGCCCATACTGCCCAATCGTATCCTGCAAACAATGCGGCGATAACGAGGGCGGCCACCACATAAAATGGGAGACCCTGAACGACGAACGTATGCATTGAGTCATGCTTGGAGGTCCCCGCCTTTGCAGTGGCTCGGTAGAGTTCGTATACAATCGCTAGCGTGAATGTGATTAGCAGAACCCATGCTGCGTCTTTCATCAAATCTCTCATAGCCTGCCTCCGCGGGAGCATTAGGACATTTGACGGAAATTTTCTGAATATTATTCTATCGCAGCAGAAATACTAGCAAGACTTGGAGCTAGTGGCGAACTCAGCGGCGTGCAGCAAGATATTTCTGACATAGCAAGGGACTTAATTAACTTGCTCGAATCGCAGCACTCTTACCCAGCGTTACTGTTTTTCCGTTTTCGACAAACTTACTATGCCTTGCCAAGAATACTACTTTTGGCGATCGATACAGTTACCCTAATGAAAAGTGCATTGAACACTGAAAAATATCGTTCACTAGTGCATTCCACAGCGGTAGCACAATTGTGGGGTGGCAGTTTACAACTGCTGTTTGAGTTGTCTGGCTCATTTCTGCCAAAGAGTCGTTCAAATATTCATGACTCGCAAGAGCAAGTGTGGCTAAAGCGGTATTATCACGCGGTAGAAAAGTTTAGAGCCGAAGGAATAGAGACAGCAACAGATTTAGAGACTGGTGCTTCTTTGTACATCTCTCTGCGCCGAAAATGGAACCCATGTTTAGCTGGGCTTGCTAATTATATGGGATATAAATGGAGTGAAATAGCTCCCTATGAAAATTGAGCATCTTTTTGCTCCTTGTATGCTAATTCTTATAAAATTGGCATACACGATTTTTGTAAGTATTTGGCTTTCTGCTTGGTGCATTTGAGTAGCTACACATTGATTTAGTTTTAGTACCTAAGTAATAAAAATGTTTATGAGTAGCCTAGTTTTATTAGTAATTGGTTTAGGAATTTTTGTATTGGCTTGGAATACTAAAGACGAAATTAATCGAATTGCGGCTATGGTAGCAGGGACAATTTCTCTGGTTTGGGGATTTGCTCTAGCTCCCTTGCAATTTCAATTGCTAGTTGAGTTTGTCTTGGTTTTAGCAGCTTTCTTTGTTTGTATGCGTTGTTTAGGTTGTGGTTTAAAACGATAAATTAGTCACAACAACAATTGGGAATTTTGGTACAAACAACAAAACATTAGATTACAAGCAAAATTTTTATCCAGGATTTTTAATGAATATATAGGACTAGTATTTGATTTTTGAAAAGATACGTAGGGGAGGCAAAAAGGGGTGTGGATTTTCCTCCCCCTTTATTGCCGTTGCGTTACGCCAAAGGCTAACGCACCATTCTATGTTTTTGGTGCCGTACTCTCCCCGATCGCACACCCTACGTGTACTTAGATTTTTTCAATCATCAAACTGGATTCCTATATTAGTAAGTAAGTCAAGATAATTAAACTGAAACTATTTTGTATTTTATTTGAGCGATCGCATCACTCATCCTTGGTCAACTCACATCTTCCATCAGTTGCAAAAAGCGTACAAAAGAAAAATCTTGTGGTATAGACTTCTAGCCCGTCCTCATCGGCGGGCTGTCCGGACTGCACCACAAAACAATATTATTGCATCATTTTAGTCGTGTCACACTATTAGTCAGCACAGCATTCAAAACAAAAAATGAGGCAAAGGAAAAAACGGCGCTAGCATAAAAGACCGCTTGTGTTCCCCAAATTGCATCGACGATGCTTCCTAAAAGGGGGCCAAGTGTCTGTCCCCATGACTGAATCGTTGAGTTTATCCCCATAAAACCAGCTCTAGATTCTTGTGAGGAAAGCATTGCTAACAGTGCTTGGGTAGATGGGAATGCTATACCTTGAGCTGCTCCCAGGAAAAAAATCGGAATCAACAGCAGCCAAACATTATTAACTGTAGGAACAATCAATAATCCCAAACCAGAAAGAATGAAAGAAATTTTAATGAGTTGAATTTGTGAGAAATGCCGCGTCAATAATCCTAATTGGGAAGCAACTAAGGCAAGGGATAATGATAGACTAGTTAAGATAATGCCAATGACTGGTTCAGAAGCACCGAGTTTAGTTCCTGCAAAGATTGGGATGTAAGTTAAGCAGGCTCCTACTTGCAGCATGAACAGAGACATTATTGCAAATAGCAGTCCAAATACCTGACGATTGTTAATGCTCCTCCAAGTATTTTTTAGATAGGGTTTAAGTTGGAAATTTTGTACACTATGTTCCTGCTTTGGCAGCTTCATTGTTGTTAACACCATTACTGCAACTGGAATAGCAAATAACGATGTCAGAAATGGATATCGCCAACTAAAAGAAGCTAATAACCCACCAATGAGAGGAAAAATTGCCGAACTAATCCCATTCAAGCTGGCAACAAATGCCATTACAGAGGTTAACTTTTTCCCTGTATAAAGATCGCTGATGATAGTTAGTTGCAGAGATTCTAGGCTAGCAGTACCAATACCCTGCAAAATTCGCCATTCTACAAGGCTACGAAAGTTAGGAGCAAAACCGCTTAAAGCTCCGCCAAGGGCAAAAACTAGCAGTGAAGGAACAAGGACTTGTTTTCTACCAAAAGTATCAGCTAAAACTCCAAATATTGGAGTCACAATTGTACCTGGAAATTGAAAGAGTGTCGATACTAGTGAAACTCGATCGCTTGAGACATTGAAAAAATTTGCGATAGTTGGCAGTGCGGGATTATAAATTGTTCCCCCTAAAATTGCCATTAGTGTCAACAAACTAATGATGTAAAAATTCTTATCTTGGTGGATTTTGCTCACTCTTTTACCGGTGGATTTCATGGCAGAGTTATACCATTTTAGATTTTAGATTATGAAACATTTAGTGGTAATCGCTTTTGGCTATCTGTCCCAATCATTTTTCAAATTGGTATTACTCAATCTGCTTTTTTATTATATAGTTTTGTTAAAAATAATTCATCAATTGTTACTTATTTTTTGAGTTCTTAAATTGAGATGCGTTAGAAGATAAAACATATATTATTTTATACTTTCAATTCACATATTAAACAGTATTTTTTGTTAACTTACTTATTGCAATGGGACATTTTTATGTATCCAAAGATTGAATTATACTAACTGAACTGTATTGATTTATAGCCAAAATAGGTTGCAAAAAAGAGAAGGCTGAAAAAGTTTTTCGTCTGATTTTCAGCCTTATACAAATTAATTTTCAGTAAATTTTAATCAAGTGATATCCCATTCCACATAGAGGTCTTTAAAACTACGGTTCATCAATGCTGGGATATGAGTGAGCTGTTGATTTGAGCGAAGTCTGAGATTCGGCAACCTCGAAGACAATACTTCCAGAGCAATCCGTCCTTCTCGACGGGCTAGGTTTGAACCAATACAATGATGAACCCCATGACCAAATGCGAGATGGTTAGCAGTTGTCTGTTGGAAACGTTCAATCTCAAAGCTATCTGCATTACCGTATTGGTTTTCATCTCGGTTAGCAGAGCCATACATTAAAAAGAGCTGAGTGCCTTGGGGTAGTGTAACTCCTGCTATGGAAACCTCTTCGGTAGTAGTGCGAATCATTGCTGGAACAGGAGCATCATATCTCAGTGCCTCTTCTACAGCAGCAGGAATGAGTGACTGGTTTTCACAAATAGCTTGCCACAACTCTGGGCGCTCCAGCAGAAGTTTTATAGTACTGGCAATCAGATGGCTAGTTGTCTTATGTCCAGCTAGTATCAACCCACATAAAACGATGACCTGCTCGTTCATACTCAGGTCAGAGTCCTGGATATTGCTGATTAAGTCGTTTTGAGGAGTCTGGCGTCGTTCTTCGATTAATCCTGCAACGGTGTGCTGCATTGCCACAAAGCTGCGGGCACATTCTAGCTGAGCTTCTGGTGTTAGCTGGGACGATAACAACGCTGTCATATCAAGGCACCACTTCTTGATATTGGGCATTATCTCCAAGGGGACACCATACATGGTGAGGATAACCTCAAGCGGCAGCGGATAAGTAAATTGTGAGACGATATCAGCCTGACCATCTTTGATAAAACTGTCTACCAATCTGTTGGCAATAGCGCGAATCGAATCTTCCAATGCTTGCAGCCGTTCTGGTGCGAACACTTTCACGAAAGGAGCACGCAAGCGTTTGTGCAGATCGCCATCGCTATTAACCAAGTCAGCAACAAAGGGAAAGCCTTGTCTGAGCACTCCAATCACTTCCGGAGTGAAGGTAACAATTGGCTTGAGGTTATCTGCTGAAGAAAATCGTGCCGGATCTTTCAGGACATTTAGGATGTCTTCATAACGTGTGAGCACATAGCCATTTAATATAGGACTGTAAAATATTGGTTCTTCATCTCTAGCACGCTTGAAGAATGAATAGGGGTCATCAAGTTGTGGCTGAACAAAGGGTTGGAACTCCTGTCCGAGGTGGGGACAAGTTTTTTTCTCAGTTGGGATCGAATCTTTTCCAATCATTGTTTCTATTCCTTTCAACTTAATAGGTGTAATTGAAATCAAACTTATGCACCCTCGGAGGAGTAGCCATTTGCGGTTCAGGTTTTACATGAGTACATTTCCTTACTCCTTTCTTTTCCTCAGTCCACCAACACTCCGCCCTTGGTTTCAATTACCCAAGGCAAAAAAGCTAACCCCAACAGGGGAATAAAACCAACCCAAAACAGCGCTTGCACAGCAGTGTTGTATGCATTCGCTCCCCCAGATGCGATCGCACCCACTAAAAATGGACCTGCTGCGGCTATCACACGCCCCGCGTTGTAGCAAAAACCTGAACCAGTGGCGCGCAGTCTCGTAGGAAAAAGCTCTGGTAGGTAGTATGTAAAACTACCGAAAACACCGATCGCGCTTAAACCGATTGTGAAATACAGATACAAGCGAATTTGCGGAGGTAATGGTAGCCCAAAAGTAACCATAATTGATACTGCTGAGAGAATGAAATAAAGGGCAAACATCTTTTTGCGCCCCAAGTATTTCGCAGCAGGAACCGTCAGCAATGTGCCTACCAGACCTCCCCAGTTAAAACTATTTGTGGCTAGGACTTTCCATTCTTCGACTAGTGCTAATGTAGCTTTCGCATCTAAGTTTTGGGCATTGGCAGCTGTGTTAGCTAAACCTGTAGCTACTATTGGGATAAAAGCATTACTACTCCAATTTGTCAATAAAGCAATCAACGCCATTAACAAGCCGCTGATAGTCAAAGGTAGATTTTGGCGGTTGAAGAGTTCGCCGAGTCCAGATGAGCGGTGTTTACTTTTTGCCTTCTCCCAACGTTCTGGTTCTTTGAGAAACACTCGCACCAATAAGGTAACAGCTGCGGGGACAAGACCGCAGAGTAACACGTAGCGCCAAGAGGTTTCCGGGTTGTCGGGAAATAATACCCCGGCGATTTGGTAGTTAACATAGGTCGCCAAAAACAAACCCGCTGGGGAAGCAGTGTATAATATTGCTCCTGCTTCTATACGTGATTTTTCTGGGACTACTTCCGCCACCATTGAAGCCCCAGCCGCCCACTCGCCACCAATCCCGAGACTAGCAACTATCCGACACAGCATCAAAAACCAGATATTGGGAGCAAACGCACAGCAAGCATTTCCAAAAGCATAGAGAAGAATGGCGATCGCCATCGTCTTACTACGCCCAATCCGATCGGCGACTTGCCCAAAAAACACCCCACCAACTGCCCAACCAATCAGAAGAATGGAAGTCAAAAGACCAGTCCAATAAAGAGTTGCCGCCTTAGCCTCTGGTGAACCAATGGTCAAACCCAAAAGTGTCGGAACACAATTTGGGGCAACGTAGTTAAATAGCAAGGCTTCAAACATGGCAAAGCCCCACCCTAGCCACGCTATTAACAATACAGTCCATTGGTAACGACTCAGACGCAACATTTTTTACCGATCCGCACAAAAATTACCGAAAGTTACGATGCTTTTGCCATAGGCTCTTTAAAGGCAACTCGCAGATGCTTGGGCCCGTGGAACACAATGTTGTCTGCCCACTCCACCTTCTCGTCTAGCAAGCGCAGTTCGGGCAAACGATTGAGCAGGACATTCAACGCAATCTGAGCCTCAGCACGTGCCAAGGCAGCACCAAGGCAGAAGTGGATACCGCTACCAAAGCCGCAGTGCTTACAATCCTGGCGCTGGATATCGAGGACATCAGGATTCACAAAACGTGCGGGATCTCGGTTGGCAGAACCGAGTATCAGCCCCACGCTGTCTCCACGGCGGATGAGCTTGTCGCCAATCTCCACATCTGCGAAAGCCCAGCGTGACACCATTTGCACGGGACTGTCGTAACGTATTAGCTCCTCTACCGCTCCAGCAATCAGTTCGGGGTGAGAACGCAATAGTTTGAGCGCATCGGGATTGCGGAGCAACGCCAGCGTCCCTTTGGCAATCAGGTTAATCGTAGTTTCGTGACCCGCCGTTAGGAGATGGATGCATGTGGCGAGGATCTCTTCGTCGTTGAGTTTATTGCCCTCGTCTTGGGCCTTAGCTAAAGCCGTAATCAGATCTTGACGTGGTTCTTTGTGCCGCTGGGCGATCGCTTTCTTGAAGTATTCAATAAATCCCCAAGTTGCCTGCTCAGCTTGAGCGTAAACCTCTGGTGAAGGAGTCAGGCGTGAGGCGCTGGCATGTTGTAAAGCTAACGCCCATTCACGGAACATTGGGCGATCCTGCGGATCTACACCCAGCAGAGTAGCAATCACCATCACTGGTAAAGGAAAAGCAAAATCCTCAACCAAGTCCATTTCGCCGCGGACTTGAACCCGATCCAGCAGACTATCCGCGATCCCAAAAATAGCTGGACGGATGTTTTCAACCATCCTGGGAGAGAAAACTTTGTTAACTAGCGATCGCAACCGGGTGTGATCGGGTGGATCTCTAAAAACCATCCAGTTGCTAACCATCGACCGAAATCCCTTATAGGCAGCTGGCACTGGTGCGCCTTCGCCGTCCTCTCGAACTCGCGAAGCCTCGCGACCAAATTTAGGACTCTCAAGCACATGCACCACATCTTCATAACGAAACAGATACCAACTACCAGACAACCGCGGGTTTGCGGAGAGTCCCCAATGGACAGGATCTAACTCCCGATAGCGTCGGTAGAATTTGTAGGGGTCTTCAATAACTTCAGGTATAAACGGGTTTAATCTTTCAATTGTAGAAATCGTCATTATTATTAACTTCCAACTAGGCTTTAGTTTTTTCTTGGTGTCTTGGTGTCTTGGTGGTGAAAAAAAAATGATTGAAACACCAAGACACTAAGACACAAAGAGGAAAATAGTCTTTTACCCACCTTGACAGGGCTACCCTTATCCCCTATTCCCAGTCCCTAATCCCTCATAAATTGGTAATTCCTCCAAGGACGGCAATTTTAACGGATATCGCAGTTCAGACAGCATCCGCGTCATTTGCTCACGCCCGGAGCGCTGAACCTGCATAACAGAAGGTCTTGACTCCAGACGCCGTACGTAATCTATTAGTCTGGGCAAGTGCTTGTAGTTGTAAACTATACGTACGTAGGCGAGGGTAGGAGCAGCGGCGCAGTCTGCCAAGGAAAACTCTTCGCCCGCTAGCCAGGTACGCCCTCCAAGCCGCTCGTTTAGGAGAGTGCAGCCAGTCTCTAAAAGCCGCTTTGCTTTGACGACCTCTTTGCTACCGCGCTCCTCAACTGGGCACTGAGTATCGGCAAATAATGCCTCACGTCCGCCGTTGATATACACATCAACAACTCGCTCCAGCAGACGAACCTCTAAAGCAAGTTCTAGTTCTTCAGGAATAAGGCGAGGTTCATTTTGAAAGTGGCGATCGAGGTATTCAATAATAATGCCAGCCTCAAACAGTACCTGACCGTTATCAGTTACCAGCGTGGGAATTTTACCAAAGGGGTTGATTTGCATGTAGCGCGATCGCGCTTCGGGATCGAAAAGATTCACCTCGATAGGTGTAAAATCTATGCCCTTCTCGTAGAGGGCAATTAGCACTCGCTGGCAGTAGGATGAGGCAGTTGCGTAGTAGAGTTTCATGTTAGTCATTAGTCATTAGTCATTAGTCATTGGTGAAATGACTAATGACTTTAGATAAATTTAGAAATACCCTCGAACACGGTCAATTACTGCGTCTGGATCGTCGGGCAAGCGATCGCCTCTCCAGGCTACATGTCCGTCAGGTCGCACTAAGACATAAGCTCGCTCGTAGAGATTGGCAATATCAAGATTGTCGATTTGTATGCTTGTAAAAGGCACATCTTTTTGCTGGCAGACTTTATCAAAGGTTTCAACTCCCTGTTGCCCTTGGAAACACATCAGCACAAAACTGTGACCGAATAAATCTATCGTGGATTTACCAGACTCTAACCAAGCATGGGGCGCTCGACAGCCTGGGTAGCTATTTTGCGTCCACTCGTGGGGGTCATTAGTGGGCAGTGGAGAGTCATCACGGATAATAGCAGGGGACTCGTAGCGGAAACCGAAATGAATTCCTGGTGCGTCGAATTCCCGTCTAACGTCGCCACGCTGCATGTTTTCAGCCATTTGCTTGCGCGCCTGCTCACCTTCGGGGGAGTCGCTCATAATTTCTGGATGTAAGTTGCGTTTCAGGGTGCGCTGGAGATTGACGTTTGCCTCTTCCATATTTCGCACCGCAATGGGACGCCGTTCAATTTCATAGGTATCAAGCAGGTTAGGGCCAGCCCAACCCCTGAGAGTAGCAGCAAGCTTCCAGCCGAGATCGACTGCATCAGCTATGCCGGTGTTCATACCGAAACCACCAGAGGGTGAGAGTGTGTGGGCGGAGTCGCCGACAAAGAAGATGCGCCTGTGGCGAAAATGTTCGGCAACTCGGTGGGTGAGGAACCATTGAACGCTGGAAAGAATTTCTATAGGTGTATCGATACCAAGCGCCTCTTTAACAGCTTCTTCGGGATCGCGCTGTTCGCCATCTTCCCCTGGAACCGCTGTCAGGCGATACAATCCCTTACCGTCAATCGAGCGGAGCGGATACCGCAATCTCTTTGGGTTAACCATATAGAAAACCAAAGCTTTCCGCGATCCCAGAATTTCTGGTAGCTCAGGAGCCTGGAAGAGAATGTTCTGAAACACTCGTGTGGGGTGATATGCCGGAGCATCAACGCCACATTTTTTACGGATTGGGCTTTTGGCACCATCACAAGCCACTAAGTATTTAGCTTGAATTGACTCAGTGTTTCCACTGTCAAGATATGTTACCTGGGCGCTAACCCCATCATCTGTCTGCTCGAAGCTCTCCAACCGGCAGCTGAGGCGCACTGGCCCATATGGAGATTGACCGAGGTTACGTATGAGCAGTGGTATCAGCCAGTGGTGAGGGCAGGGATGCTCTGGTTCTGGTGTGTAGACAGGTAAAGGCCTTTCGCCAGCAGAGGGAAAATGAAGTCGGTAAATTTCGTGCCCACCGACAGTTGTTACCCAGGCAATATCTAAGGGGTGATCGTAGGGCCAGCCAGCATCGCGCAACTGCTGGGCAATACCCCAACGGCGGCAGAGTTCCATTGAGCGTGGCCCAACGGTGCCCACCTTGGGGTGACTAATTACTCCATCAGACTCCTCAACAAGGATACAATCGATACCTTGGTAGCGCAATTCTAACGCCATCGCTAGACCGACAGGGCCGCCGCCGACAATTAGGACATCTGTTTCAATAATGTTGTTATTCATACGCATTTCAGGGTTAGTGGTTAGTAGTTAGTGGTGAGCCAGCGCGCACTTATAGGGGGTCTCCCCCATGAGCGACTGGCGTAGACGCCCCTTGTGGGCGGCTTCTCGTAGAGTACCCGGAGGGTTAGTGGTTAAATTCACGAATGACCAATGACCAATGACTAACTAATGAAATAAGCGTTGGGGATTGTTGGCAAAGTCTTCAAAGAATTTTATGTAGAAATCGAACATCTCATAGATGGTGCTGGGTATTGCCTCACACTCCCTAGCTCGATGGGCTAATCGCTCGAAGCGACGGGCGATCGCTTCACAGGCAACTTCTGGTGTAGAGATATACATGGGCATTGCGATCTCAAAAGTCGGGCCTGCTGTTTTGCCACGCTTACCGGAAGGCATACTCATTAACAGTTCACCCAGAGGGCGCATCATGCCTGTCATCACGTCAATAGCAGCGTTCATGATTTTCGAGCGCCGGAGGCTAGCAGTAGGCGTCAACCCAAAGTGTTGCACCATCAGTTGCATCATGATGAAGTAACACTCGTCGAAAATTTGCATGACAGCACGAGTTTCAGGGATAGTAACGACGTTGGTGTTACCATCTCGATAATGGAGTGTGGGATTACGCAATGCTGGGTAGGCTGGATTCCACGGCACCAGACGACCTGTGGAGGTGTCAGTAATATGCTGTTGGGCTAGCGCCTCAGCCATGCGTCGATATTGCTGGAAGTGGGATTGCTCAAACTTGGGTGAGTTCGGGTTGCATCCCTCCCCCTGTTCAACGATAAAGTTGATCGCAAACAGGGCGCTTTCCACGTCATCAACTTGCAATTGATAGTCTGGGTGAACTTTGTTAAAGTCTTCACGCAAGAACAGGTGATGTTCACCGCCGACACGACCCTTCTTCACAACGAATAGATCGGGGATATTCTTGATCGCTTCCCGAATTTGCCGATATAACTCACTTAAAGAGCCATAGCCGTGTAAACGGTCTGCTGTTGGATCGTTGTGTTCGCGCTCGTTGGCGAGGTCTTGCTCTAGGAAATCAGGCCATTCAAACCGCATGAACCGCTGTACAGTTGTGGCGCTGAAGGGTTCGAGGGCAAAGTCTACCTCGATGGGGAAGCGGCGATTAATCTCGCTAAAGTTGGGTACTGCCGGATAGAAAGGCTCGCCTATAGCCATGAGGATGTTGTTAACCATCAAAAAGTGGATCATTTCCTCATGGGAAACTTCTAGTAACACCCCACGCATACCGAAGTCGCGCACCTCTTTGCCATTACCACAAGCTAGGTGCAGCTGTTCTTGCGTCCACAAACCGTGACGAACGTATTCTTCACCAGTGACGTAGTTGGGAATAGAGTAAGCCGCGTAGATGTATTGCAGCATGACTGCTACTTCCAGTTCTGCCGCATGGCGCAGGGCGGTGACTAATTCATCGCGAGTTTGGATGTTGCGTTGAGTACGCTTTGGCACTGGTTCAGAAGTTGGGACATAGCCCACTTGCTGCTGGTTGTGCAGGAACTTACGCAACAGCATTGCTTTTGGTAGTGATAAATCTCGTGTTGGCGGCATGTAATAAGTCTTGTTGCGATTGCAGGGATCGCACATCTGCCACATCAGCCGGGCGTAAGTCTCTACCTTGCAGCGATCGGCCAGGCTGAAAACTTCTGCTTTCATGAAGGAGAAGCATAGCTCGTAGTAAGCTAAGACGTGCTCATAAATCAAGTTGAAGTCTACTGCTTCATCCTCAATTTCCCCCAAGTGCCAGTCGTCGGTCAAAACCCGCACGGCAAAGGAGCCAGCACCAGACCAGAAGCCAAGCAAATTATCGTTATCGTAGGCAATTATTGCCTGATCCGGGTGGTTTGGGTCGCTGGGCAGTTCATCAGGTTGAGCCGACAGCAGCACCCGCGTGGTTCCTGGTTGGACGCCGTGCAAAGTTACCCACCCACGCCCCTCGGAGTTGGTCGAAACTACACATGTAGGAGCAAAGTCGTTAATTTCCTCTCGCTTGCCTGGCTTGAAATGTACGATGTTCAGTTCAGTACTGAGAGGAAAGTGGAAAGTTTTACCAACGTTAGCGGGGTCTCGCTCAAATTCGTAGCATAGCTGAGGCAGTCCTTTGGGATTGTAGAACTGTCGCAGGTAGACGGTTTCGACTGGCGCAGGACGCCCTCGGACAAATGAGCGTATTTCTATTTCTTCTATGTAATCTTTACTACGCTTCCAATCAGGAAATTCCAAAAACAGACAGGCGTCATCTACCTGGAGGTTGATTTCTTTTTCCTGAACCAGAATTTGCCCTTGTCCATCTACAATGCACAGACCCTGCTGTTCAATTTCATCACACAAATTTTCAAAGGGTTCTGCCAGTGGTACGTCTACAACTCCGCTGGTAAGTAGATGTGCTTCCCGTTGGTAAGCTTCTTTAGGAATTCGTGCCACTAGCCGTTGGCTTGCAAGTGTACGCAATTCCAACTCACCAAGGTCTAGTTTGGCAGCGATCGCGTGAGTTGGGCCCGGGCCTGGTTCTGTAGCCCGCCCCACACATGGCACAGCCGTGACCATATTTAAGCTGGCACCATGAGGAGTAACCTGGACGGTAAGATTGGATAGCGTCTTGGGTGTGGGCTGTTCTGTGTCGCAAGGCACACGACCGGGAATCAGCAACCGACCATCGGGATAGGTACTCATCTCGCCCTCACACCACAAACCGATGGTTCCGTGCAGTTCCCAAAAAGTTGGTGAGTCGGGTTGCATCGGCGTTGACATATTGCTCAAGCTGAACTGCACAACCAGTCCCAACACATCATCGCGGTTCATTGCCTCGTGTAACAAGGATACCGTTGGTGAGAGTGCTATCTCCTCACCCCACAATAAATCCTCAGCGGCTTTGGAGACGCTAAACTGATGTACAGCCGCACGTTGAAACTCACTGTTAAGGCAGTGTGCAGGCAATTCGCGAATATGGTTAAAATCCTGCCAGCGGGCAGGCTGCATACCTTCTACAGGAGCCGAGAGCATATTTGGGACTTCATGGGAGTTGCCTTGGCGTCCGAAGGTCAACTGTCCCACCATAATTGTGCTTGTCCAGTTGGATGCAGGATCGCAGTCGAAGATACGGGCACGATTGAAGGTAGTTCCCAGGTATTCGTTGTAGTGACCCCACATATCGACGCTGCGTCCCACTACTGGGTCATTTTGGTCAACCTCTCCAAATTCACGTTGAGCGCTGATAATTTTTGCGTCGATCGCAAAGTGACCATTGCCCCCAAAATCCCATCCCATCGCCATGCTAAAAGGGCCATTATCATCCCATTGCCCTTGGGCGTTAAACCGAGGCCCTAAACGATAGAGATATTCGTGGAACTCAGACAAAGAACGGCGGCGATCAAAGCGATCGCCGTTCATGTATACAGTATTTGTACTGAGATCCACTACTCCATTTTTGTGTCCTGTGGGTGCGTGGATGCGGGCAAAACCCTGGAAATGTAGGCGGGGAAAATCCAAAATGCTCATAGCTGTCCTATGAAAATACTTGGTATCTATGTGCCTTTGTGGTTTAAAAAATCTTGAACCACCAAGACACTAAGACACAAAGAGAAGATTTTCATCTCTGCTGGTGTAAGCAGTTCATGATGATATTTAAAAAAGGGAATTGATTAATTCTTGTGAGGATTTCACGCTTACCTCTGTATTTTGGTCATTATTTATACGCAAAAATGTAGGAGTATTGACTTTCCCGACGGTCACCAAGGGGATGGAAGTCGTAGATTCTGTAATAGGTTTGTGGACGGCAATGTCGTATACTGCCTCTAGTGAGGATTCAATCGCACCCTGAAGCCAAGCAGGAAATCTGGAACAGTGTTCGCCGGCGAAGAAGAGTGTCTTCTGGGGTCTAGCAGCCTCCAAGTAATGGATATGATGGTTGGATTCGCTGGTGATGTCGCCACCCCAAGGAATAGAGCATCCGCCAGCACTCCACTTATAGTTACCCCAGGCGATCGTTGCCATGTCTAAGACCATACCGGGTGCTTCAATCTCGGGATGAAGCTTGCTCACGGCGTTCTGAACGTAGGCATAACGTTCTAGTTCGGACATCATCCCTAAGTGGTCGGCATCGTCACCGATAGTGTAGCTAGCTAGCAATGTGCTACCCCTAGAGGGGTTACTCTGCACCGAAGGATAGTAGATTTGGCGAATACCTTCATCGCTGAATGAGGCTCCACCTTTGATTCCATCCTTCTGCCAGAAGGGCTGGGCGCAGTGAAACAGAACCTTGGTTGCTGGACAGTAAAAAGTGTTGTGGATGGCGGCAAGTTTTTCATCGTCAAACCCGCTCAGATCCATTTGACCCACTATTGAAAAGGGAATGGTACACAATACGTAGTCACAACGACGTGTATGCAACTGCCCTTCCTCTAACCAGGATACCTTCACATGCTCCTCTTGTACATCCAGGGCTACCACTTTCTGATTGCATTCGATCGGAGCTTTGATTGCTGCAACTAGACGGTTGATGAGTTGATCCATCCCCCCTTCCAGTTGCAATAAATCGTGGCTTGTCTCCACCAGGATATCGCTAAGGAACATATCGAGTGCCTTGCTGCACCGCGCCCTTAAACCTGGGTTTGCCTTGATAAAACTGTGGAGGTCTATGGTCTGACCATCTTCGTTGAAATATGGCTCTAAATCCAACCTCTCCAACTCGTCCATCAATTTTGAGGAGAGGTCACACTCCAGACTCTCACGCAGATTGCCAGGAGATATGGTATCTACGATTGTTTTGAGCCACGCGGCAAATAGTTTGGTCTTCTCGCTGTAGCGGGTGTCAGAGAAAATGTTTTGATAGCGTTCTTGGAATATCCGAGGCGCATCCTTCATCCGGAAGATTTTTCCTTGGATATTCATCAGAGCATTTTGCTCCTCGAATACTGTGACAAACTTGCACAGCTTGTCACTCAGTCCCAATTCGTGTATGTAGTGCAGGACATACTTATGCTCGCTGGGGATACGCATTGCCCCTAGTTCTCCGTAGGCAGAATTGAAGTCATTGCCGAAGCGATGAGTCCAGACTCTACCCCCGATGCGTGGGCTACCTTCCATAATATCCACTTGATGGCCTAGACGCTCAAGTTCATAGGCTGCTACTAGACCTGCAATGCCAGCACCCAAGATGGTCACGCGCTTGCCTTCTTGGCGATTCGCCAGCTTGCACATATTCAGCATTCTTTCGATATTCATATGGTCAAATACTCCAAACTCTCTGGCAAAACAGCGAATCACTGTCGCGTTTCTACTGAAGAAATTGAGCAAGTTGCTCTAATTTTTTCCAGGCAAGCCCACTGTCAAGAATTTCCCTGGCAAGAACAACAGCTTTAGCAAAAGTATCAATATAATCACTAGACTCTGGCATTGCTTCGCCAACAAAGAGTGCTAAAGCTGTATTTAAAGTCACCACATCTCGCTGAGCTTGAGTGCCTTTTCCTTGCAGAACTGCTTTGAGAATTTCCGCATTTTCTCGGACATCCCCACCTCGTAGTTCACTGGTCGGAGTCGGGTTTAAACCCAGGTCTTGCGGATCTAATTCCAGCAGGCACATTTGTTGATTTGATACGACAGCTAAGTCCGTTTTATCTGCCAAGCCTGCTTCGTCTAATTTTTCGCGTCCGTGAAGTACGATCGCCCGGCGAGTTCCCAACTGATGTAATACTTTCCCAAAAGTCTCAACAATTTTTGGATCGTTGACACCAACAACTTGTCCTGTCGGTCGTAAAGGATTGATCAGCGGGCCAAGCAAGTTAAAAATTGTTCGTACTTTCAGGGCTTTTCGCAGTGGGGCGATCGCTTTCAAGGCTGGATGCCAATCTGGTGCGAACAGAAAAGTAATGCCAACTTCATCAACGGCTTCTTGAGTTTTCTTGGTGCTGGCCTTCAAATTTAAACCCAGACCTTCCAATACATCTGCCGATCCAGTTTTCCCAGATGCCGAACGATTGCCATGCTTAGCAACTTTTACTCCAGCTGCGGCAGTCACGAAGGCAACGGCTGTGGAAATATTAAATGTCGATGCCCCATCTCCGCCAGTTCCACAAGTATCAACCAGTGGTAAGGTGCCGACAACGCGATCGCGCAATGTTGCTTTTAATGACTGAGAGTATAGAACCTTGACCATGCCCAGCAATTCTTCAGCAGATACTCCCTTTGCCTGAATTGCTGCTAAAATCGCACCCGACATTACAGGAGGAATGGCTTCTGCCAGCCAACCGTACATTAAATCGGAAGCTTGGGAAACCGAAAGTGATTGACGATCTAGCAATTGCTGTAATAATACAGACCAATTGGGAGAGTCGCTGCTTGAGGAATTTTTTCCAACACTGATTGTTGTTGTAACCATAAGATTGGGGATTGGGGATCGGGGATTGGGGATCGGGGTGGGGATTGGGGATTGGGGATCGGGGATTGGGGTGGGGATTGGTTTTCTTACCTATGCCCAATGCCCATTGCCTCTTGCCCCAGTCCCCAGTCCCTAATCCCTATTTCCCAGCCCCCTTGAAGCAACTGTTTGCACATCCTTGTCACCACGTCCTGAACAGTTGATGACAATTCGGGGACTATCAGTTAGTTGTGGACAAAGTGTTTCTAAATAGGCGATCGCATGTGCTGTTTCCAGTGCTGGAATAATTCCTTCTAGTTGTGAAAGACGTTGAAACGCCTCTAAGGCCTGTTGGTCTGTCACACTGTAGTATTCAGCACGCCCAATTTCCTTCAAATAGCTATGTTCGGGCCCAACTCCGGGATAATCTAGTCCAGCACTGATCGAGTGTGCCTCAACAATCTGACCATCGTCATCTTGCAGCACAAAACTCATCGCACCGTGCAAAACTCCAATTCGCCCTTTTGTCAGAGTTGCTGCATGTTTATCTGTGTCAATACCTTCACCTGCTGCTTCAACTCCAATCAGGCGCACGGAAGGTTCATTTACAAACTCATGGAACAGTCCAATCGCGTTGGAACCTCCACCCACACAAGCCAAAAGAATATCCGGTAGTCCTCCCCATTTTTCTTGAGCTTGGGCGCGAGTTTCCTTACCAATTACTCCGTGAAAGTCTCGCACCATCATCGGGTAGGGATGCGGCCCTGCAACCGATCCCAAGATGTAGTGAGTTGTTTCTACATTTGTCACCCAATCCCGAATTGCCTCAGAGGTCGCGTCTTTGAGGGTTCCCGTTCCTGCTTCCACTGCTCGAACCTCTGCCCCCATCAACCGCATCCGGAACACATTTAGGGCTTGCCGCTGCATGTCGTGGATGCCCATGTAAATTACGCACTGTAACCCAAAACGAGCACATACCGTAGCAGTAGCAACACCATGCTGACCTGCCCCTGTTTCCGCCACAATGCGCTGTTTACCCATGCGCTTGGCTAACAGCACTTGCGCTAGGGCGTTGTTGATTTTGTGAGCTCCCGTATGGTTTAAGTCCTCACGTTTGAGATAAATTTGCGGCCCTGTGCCATCAGTAAGAGCGTAGCGGGCAGTTAGTCGTTCTGCAAAGTAGAGGGGGGTAGGGCGTCCCACATAGTCTCGCAGCAGTGCTTGCAGCTCTTGTTGGAACTGTGGATCGTTGCGATACTCCTTAAATGCGGTTTCCAACTCAGTCAGAGCCGACATTAAAGTTTCGGGTACGTACTTACCGCCAAATTGACCAAATCTGCCATTTGCATCGGGTTGTTGACTGAGTAGTTGATTTGCAGCTTCGATTTTTTGTGTATTTATTAACATTCAATTTACCCAAAAATACTGTTATAAAAATGGAAAAATCCTGGTTTCCAGTTACTGGTATAAAATTTTCTGGTCTATTATCCAACTTCGGCGAGAGTAATTGATGCCTTCAAATCGCGACAGAAATCTTTAATAGATCGCAGTCCTCGATATGGTGTACTTTCTGACAAACGCTCCACAAAGGCACTACCCACGATCACAGCATCCGCACCCCAATCTCTTACCTGATGAGCATGTTCTGGGCTAGATATACCAAAACCAACACCAATGGGTTTGTCTGTGACGCTGCGGATTTCTTTAAGTACATCCCTAACGCGCGTTTGGAGATGGGAGCGCATACCAGTCACGCCTGTTACGCTAACCAAGTAAATAAATCCACGAGATTGACGAGCGATCGCCTCTATGCGATCTTTTGAACTTGTCGGAGTCACTAACAAAATCACCTCAATTCCAACAGCATCGGCAAGTTCTAATAAATCACTAGCTTCATCCAAAGGTAGATCGGGTACTACTAATCCTTTGATCCCCGATGCAGCAGCTCTTTCTAAGAATGAGGTTTTGCCCAGATTCAAAATTGGGTTGTAGTAAGTAAAGAGGATAATTGGCGATCGCAAGCTACGAGTAACTGTTTGCGCCATTTCCAAAACATTAACTAAGCGGGTTCCCTGTTTCAAGGCACGAGTTGCTGCCGCTTGAATCACTGGCCCGTCAGCCAATGGA